>NZ_JAOBSQ010000099.1:0-1198 GCF_025246485.1 Acidovorax sp. K2F | reverse complement strand
CTAGAGCGATCAGTGCCGAAGTAACTCGAAACGACCCAGAAGGGATTTGCGCCGAAATGTGCAGGGTGCCGCTGCCGCTCCTCAGGATGCGCCAGTGGTGGAGCTCAAGTTCTGGCTGCGACAGTACGTTAGGGGCGGGGCGGTCGTTGGTGAACAAGAGATACAGGCTGGGACTAGTTTGCTTGAGCAGTGATTGGGTGAGGTCATCTGATCATGTGTCACTAGGAGAAGGCAGGTTGGCCGCTCCTTCGGTCCGTCGTCGCTAATCTGGTCAGTAGCCAGCGTATCTTATGAGCAATGCCAAAGCCAATGAATGCCGGTTGCCAAGGTTGAGATCCCCGCATTTCAGACGTGCGCATGTTTGACTTGCCATTGTCAAAGTTCTGCCGTTTCATCTCGCTCATCCTGAACCACAGAAGGGCGAGATATGGCGGAAATCACCAGGGCACGAGCGTTTTGTAATGACGAGGTGGCCTATTTGGCCTGGGAGTCCGACGGAAAGATTGAGGGATGTCTGGGGTTCATGGTCACCCGTATCTTTGTCGATACGGGTGAGCGTCGTGTGCTACCAACCTGGGTCGCCTTCGAGTCTCAGTTCAACCCGGACTGGGAGGAACAAGACACCAGCGTCTGGCCCATTCAGAAATTCTCTTGGCGTGACCTCACCTTGCGCAAAAGCCGCAACACGCTGGCGACCCGCAGTGGTCCACTGCGGGTCAAGTACGAGATCCAGCCCGTTGGACCCATGAAGACTGGGATGAAGCCTGTGCCGGCAACAGATACCGCACAACCTGGAAAGTACAAGGGGGAAAAACTTCCCTTGGCGTTCTATGGCGAAGCGGTTGAAACCAATGAGATCGTGGCGTCTAATGATCTGGGCGAAGTCAGTATCGGTTTCAACAACGGTATCCTGTCAACACAGAATCTGCGCAAGCAGCTGCGCACGCCCAAGGGAAAAATGCCCAGTGCTTCGCTGGTGCGCAAGCGCATCGAGACTGTCGGAGATCCTCTTCGCCGGTATCTGGCTGGAGACATCTTGCCGCTGTTGCGCCAGCTGTTCGAACGGGCAGAGGCTGAAAGCGGAACGATCTATGCCGCACTGTATGAGCTCAGCGATCCGGAATTGATTGACTTGCTGTTGCAACATTCAAAGCGATTGCATCTCATTCTTTCCACAGCAGGTAAGGACGAGAAAACC
>NZ_JAOBSQ010000098.1:0-1258 GCF_025246485.1 Acidovorax sp. K2F | reverse complement strand
CAGGCTGCTGAAATACTCCCCAGCGTCCGAACCTGTTCAGCGGCTGTAGCCGCATTTTTCCGTATCCTGAAAGTCAACCCCTCAAAATCGCCTGCTTTCAGTCGCAAAGCACGGTTTTCTGATCCTTTTTCCTTTACACCTGCCCCTGCAGACGGATTTGCCCCAAGCTGCGCAACCGCGTGAGGTTGTAGCCCGCCATCGTCAGCACAAACATCTGGTCCACCTTCTTGATCCCGCGCACCACCACCTGACGCATGTGCCCCACCGTCTTGGCCCAGCCAAAGCCTTGTTCGATCAGCTTTCTCTTTTGCTGGGAGATGGCGTAGCCTTCGCTGCCCGCGATCCTGTCAGGCACCGCCGATTGACGACCTGATTTGTTCTGCGCCACATGGGGCAGCACGTTCATCTCTTGCAGCGCGTCGATGAACTCCTTGGCGTCGTAACCCTTGTCTGCGCCCAGCGTGATCGTGATGGGGTCATCGCCGGGCAGTGCCTGTCGCGCATCGTTGATCATGGCCTTGGCCGCTTCGCGCTCTGCATGTCCGTCGGCCTGGGTGACCACGGCACTGACCACCAGCCCATGGCGGTTGTCGGTGAGTGTGTGGCCCATGAAGCGCAACTCGCTGGCCGTCTTGCCCTTGCGGTACAGCCGTGCGTCCCCGTCCGTGGTGGATTCATGGGTGTCGTTGCTGCGCTTTTGGTCTTTGAAGTTGCCCGCGTCCGTATCGTCGTCGCCCTGGCGATCTTTGCGCACAAAGCTCTTGTGGCCCGCCCAGGCCTGGATCAGGGTGCCATCCACGCTGAAGTGCTCGCCCGAGAGCAGTTCCTGCTCCTGGGCTTGTTGCACGATCTGATTGAAGAACTCGATGACCGCATCGTGCTCGATCAGGCGTTCGCGGTTCTTGCTGAAGACGCTGGGCACCCAAACGGCATCGTCCATGGCCAGGCCAATGAACCAGCGAAACAGAAGGTTGTACTGGGTCTGCTCCATGAGCTGGCGCTCCGAGCGCACGCTGTAGAGCACCTGGATGAGCATGGCGCGCAGCAGCTTTTCGGGAGCAATGCTGGGGCGCCCGCCTTTGATGTCGGCCGCATACATCCGGGCAAACAGCTCGTCCATGTTGGCCAGGGCTTTATTGACCATCACACGGATCACGCGCAAGGGGTGATCGGCGGGCACGAAGTCATCGAGGTGGCGCATGGTGAACAGGCTCTCGGTGAAGGTGTCGGCTCCGCGCATGTCTGGCTTGTCTGTCTG
>NZ_JAOBSQ010000097.1:0-1274 GCF_025246485.1 Acidovorax sp. K2F | reverse complement strand
GGCCTTCCAAACAGATACCCCTGGAACCCCTCGCACCCGTGCAGCCTCAGGAACGACAGCTGCCCCGTCGTCTCCACCCCCTCCGCCACCACCTCCAAATCCAGGCTCTTGGCCAGCGCCAGGATCGTCCGAACAATCGCCGCGTCGTTCGGGTCCGTCAGCACGTCCCGCACGAAGCTCTGGTCGATCTTCACCTGATCCAGCGGCAGGCGCTTGAGGTAACTCAGGCTGGAATAGCCGGTGCCGAAGTCATCGAGCGCAAACCCCACGCCTTCGCTCTTGAGCTGCACCATGCGCGCGATGGTGTCTTCGATGTCGCCCAGCAGCAGGCTTTCGGTGAGTTCGAGCTTGAGTTGCCGGGGGTCGGCGTTGTGGTTCTTGAGGGTTTGCAGCACTTCGGCCACGAAGCCGGGTTGGCGGAACTGGCGGGCGCTGACGTTGACGGAGATGGACAGGTGGGCGGTGTCTGGGTGCTGGCTCCAGCGCTGCAGTTGTTCGCAGGCGGTCTGGAGCACGTATTGGCCCAGGGGGAGGATGAGGCCGGTCTGTTCTGCCAGGGGGATGAAGTCGCCGGGGCTGATCATGCCGCGCTGGGGGTGGCGCCAGCGCACCAGGGCTTCTGCGCCCAGCAGGCGGGCGTGGTGGTCCACGACGGGCTGGTAGTGCACGAGCAACTCGCCCCGGGCCAGGCCCTGGCGCAGGTCGGCTTCGAGGTTGGAGCGGGCGTTGACGGCTGCCTGCATGTCAGGGTCGAAGAATCTCTGGGTGTTGCGTCCTGCGGCTTTGGCCTGGTACATGGCCAGGTCGGCGCGCTTGAGGAGTTCGTCCACGGTGAGGCGTTCGTCGCCAAAGAGGGTGATGCCGATGCTGGGGGTGCTGTAGTGCTGGGCGCCGTCCAGGTCAAAGGGCTGGTTCAGGCTGGCCAGGAGTTTTTCGGCGACGGTTTCTGCCTGGGTGGCGGCGTTTTGCAGGTCGGGGGCCAGGGCTTCGAGCATGACGACGAATTCGTCTCCGCCGAAGCGGGCCACGGTGTCGGCTTCGCGCACGCTGCCCACCAGGCGGGCGGCGACCTGGGCCAGGAGCTGGTCGCCCATGTCGTGGCCCAGGGTGTCGTTGAGGTCTTTGAAGTTATCGAGGTCGATGAACAGCAGGGCCCCGAGGTTCCTGGTGCGCTGGCAGGCGGCGATGGAGCGTTGCAGGCGGTCCAGCAGCAGGCGGCGGTTGGGCAGGCCCGTGAGCGCGTCGTAGAACGCCAGGCGTTCGATCTCCTGTTC
>NZ_JAOBSQ010000096.1:0-1287 GCF_025246485.1 Acidovorax sp. K2F | reverse complement strand
CTGGGGGCGTTTACGACGCCGGATCCGATTGGGCTGTCGGGCGGATGGAACCTACACCAGTATGCGCCTAACCCGATTAGCTGGATTGATCCTTGGGGATGGTCAAGGGAATGCGGGGCTGGAACCACACCAAATAAGAAGACGAGTTATGACGGCGTTAGTCGAAGAGATGCACTACGCCAAGCAAAGAGAGATGCTGGCATCCCTAATAGTCAGCAGCCGATCAAAATTACTAGAGATCAACTTGATGACGGTAGAGGAAACACAATTTTTAATTCGAAGGGACAACCTGTTACAGCGCGAGAGTATCACTACACCACTAAAGACGGAAAATCAGTTGTTATTCAAGAGCACGGCCTTGGGCATACAAAAACCACAAAGGGTCATGGTGCGGAGCCACATTTTAATGTGCGGCCGATAGCGAACACTAGAACTGGAGATGTCAAAGGAACTCATGTACATTACAACTTCTAAAAATTCGAATATTGATTTAATTGAATTTATTCAAAAAATCAATTTTTAAGAAAAATATTTCCAAATGGATTCGGTGATGAGATTTTTTTCGGTCAAATTTCCCTAGATGTAAATGGCGGAATTTTGTTGGGGGTTCATATAAAAACAAAGCCAGTCATTGAAGTTGAAAAATGGGGATTGTGGGGTGATGATTATAATGTCGTGGTCATAAGTCTTCTTGGAAAAACGGCAGGTGACGTCATTGTGAAAAATCATCATTTTTTAAGCTATGCACCTTGTTTTGTGAAAATGAAAGATAAAATTCTTGAAATTTGCCAAGCCGATAGAAATTTCGAGATAAATCTTTCGCTTGAATATTTGATTTTTCAAGGT
This sequence comes from Acidovorax sp. K2F, assembly GCF_025246485.1. Lineage (NCBI taxonomy): Bacteria > Pseudomonadati > Pseudomonadota > Betaproteobacteria > Burkholderiales > Comamonadaceae > Acidovorax > Acidovorax sp. K2F. The sequence continues at coordinate 441 of NZ_JAOBSQ010000096.1, read as the reverse complement.
TGCGATGTATATATCGATACGCCTACGGACTAGAGTGGCTAACTGTCGTATCACGGACGATCATATGGTCGGTTGGGATACACATCCGGCCCCTCTTGATACCACTGCTTGATAGCCAGGATAGGTGTCTTGCCGTCCAGTGCTGACTGTGGCAACTGGTGGTTGTACAAGGTTATCCACCGCTGGCGCGCCGTCATGCTAGCGGGGCCGGCACGGAGCAAGGGGGGCTGGAGCCACCGAAGAGCCGACGCAGCAGATCCAGGAATCAAAACGATAGCGGCCAGTGCTCTACCCAAGTGCGCTGAAAACCAAAAACTCTCCAAATCATCAACGGCGAAGGCGCAATACTGGGCCACACTGGAAACCCAGTCGTAACGACAAGCCATCCCTTGAACTGGCACACAAGGGACTTCAGCCTAGACCTCGTTTTGCGAGGTGTGC
>NZ_JAOBSQ010000095.1:0-1394 GCF_025246485.1 Acidovorax sp. K2F | reverse complement strand
GGGAGTGTCAGGATTTCTGTGTGTGAGGCTGTTGAATCCGTCACTCAATCGTGAGGCGGCTTGGTGATCTTACTGGCGCGATCTGGTAAATCGGTCCTCGTAGAGGATCGCAAATTGGTTCATCGCTGATTTCCAGTGGTTGGCCGCCCGCCCCCAGTCCGCGGTGATGTTGCGCAGCGCCAGCCAGATCAGCTTGGTGGCCGCCTCGTCGCTGGGGAAGTGGCCGCGCGTTTTGATGATCTTGCGCAGCCGTGCGTTCACGCTCTCGATGGCGTTGGTGGTGTAGATCACGCGCCGCACCTCGGGCGGGAAGGCGAAGAACGGGATGACCTTGTCCCAGGCCCGGCGCCAGGCGCTGACCACGGTCGGGAACCGCTGCCCCCAGGGGCCGGCCGCAAACGCATCCAACTCGGCCTCGGCCGCCTCGGCGCTCACCGCGGTGTAGATGGGTTTGATGGCTGCGGCCAGCGCCTTGCGGTCTTTCCATGACGCAAAGTCCAGGCCACCCCGGATCAGGTGCACGATGCAGGTCTGCAGCGTCGTCGCCGGGAACACTGCGCCCAGCGCCTCTGGCATGCCCTTGAGGCCGTCGGTGACGGCAATCAGGATGTCCTGCACCCCGCGCGTCTTCAGATCGTTGAAGACCTTCATCCAGAACTTCGCCCCCTCGGTGTTCTCGATCCAGATTCCCAGGATGTCGCGCGAGCCGTCAGGCAGTACGCCCAGCGCCAGGTAGACGGCCTTGGAGCGCACCACCGCATCCTCGCGAATCTTGACCCGCAGCGCATCGAAGAACACCACCGGGTACATCGCCTCCAGCGGCCGTGTCTGCCAGGCCGTGACCTCGCCCATCACCTCATCGGTGACACGGCTGATGAGCTCGGGCGAGACGTCCACCGAGTACATCTCAGCCAGGAAACCCTGGATCTCGCGCACCGTCATGCCGCGTGCGTACATGGCGATGATCTTGTCGTCGAAACCCGTAAAGCGCCGCTCGTGCTTGCCAATGAGCTGCGGCTCGAAGCTGCCTTCGCGATCGCGTGGGACATCGATGCGCAGCGCCCCCACATCGGTCAGTACGGTCTTGGTGCTCTTGCCGTTGCGGTGGTTGGCTGATCCGCCTGTGGGCTTGGCTTGGCCGGGCGCATAGCCTAGGTGATGACTCATCTCGGCGCCCAGCGCCCGCTCAAGAATTGACTTCTTGAACTGATCGAACAGCCCTTGGACTTGGCCCGGCGTCATGGGCCCGGTCACCAGCTGGTCAAGCAGCTCGGCCGGGATGTGAAATTGCGGCTGTGCCGCCTGGTCCGCCAAAGCGGTGGGTTTGGTCTTGCGTGGCATTCATGCTCCTTGTCGACATGCTATGCCTCACACACAAAATTTCTGACAAGCTC
>NZ_JAOBSQ010000094.1:0-1421 GCF_025246485.1 Acidovorax sp. K2F | reverse complement strand
TTAGTGTTCAGATGGCCCGGAATACGCTGATCGGAGAGCTAAAAATCCGCCACCGTAACTCTTCGCCAGTGAGGGGGCCTTTGCGGAGCTGAACTGCCGGAAGACCGATCGCCAATTGCCTCCAGTCAATATGCGAATCGCTCAGCGAAGCGCCCCCTTCGTGAAGGAAGGCGCCCTACGCTCCTCAATGACACACGTGAGAGCTGAACACTGAAACGGCCAAGCCGTTGTTTCCGCCTATTGCTCCTACTACTCACCTAGGAGGTATGTACGGACATCTGACTGTCCTGGCGCCATGTACTTGTCCTGCCAGGTGTCATTTTCTTTGAGGAATCCTTTGTCAACAGCCTTCTCCACATTCTTGCCAGCAAGTTCGGCTTCACGCCAAATCTGCTCCTGGACTGCACGAAAACGGTAGTGCTCGTGAACGTCCAACACATGCACCGCGTAGGCACAGGCGAGGGCCCTATTGCCTCGAATGATCGCCATGTTCTCGTCATTGGCGTAGGAAGCCTTGAATCCAAGGTTGTGGCTGCCAGTCACCACCACGCAGTCTGCTTCTGACATGGGATCGATCACCACCACTTTGTCGTGCACGATGGCGTGCCCGATCTTCAACAGTTCTCTGTCGAAATTTCCCACGGGATCCCGCAGCGCAGCCGCGCGTACCATCAACACGTTGGGCGCTCCGGCAGGTGTGTAGATGGCGGGAAGCGTCACCTTCGGGTCCTCAGGGTCGCGCGGCTGGTAACCCGGCATGGCAGTGGGATCACTGATTGCTCCAGCAATGAACAACCCCGGTTTGTGGCGCCCGAAAGCCAAAGCCGCAGAGACGGCGGTGTTAGCGTCCTCCTGCTGCTCTGCCGTGCGCCCCGGATTGAAAACAAGAAAGAAGATCGCGTGCTTTGCTTTGGCCATGAGATCGAACAAGATCTCCAAGTCCGGAGGAACAGTGCGGGTGGCCGCTGTTTTCCGCGTGGGTGTGTTGGGCGAGAACCAAAGCTGCACCTGCGTAGCTCCGTGATCAAGAACCGCTTCTGAAGGCGTGCTGTTTTCCTTTCGCAGATCGACCCCCTGGTTGGCGTTGTTCGCCTTGGACAAGGGATCGGGCACGGGCTGCTTGTCCTTGTATAGATGGTTCCAATAGGTCAGGTAGTGACTCGCAACTTCGCTGGAACGAAACACTACTGCATTGTTTGTCTGAGCGCACAAGCCCGTGGGCGTCCAGTTGGTACTTCCTGTCCATACGGCCTGAGGCTGATCGTCGACCACCAACACGGCGAACTTGTTGTGCCCAATGCCTGAAGAAGTGTTGAACATCCGGTCTTGCATGCTCCGCGTCTTCAGCTTCTTCGTTCCAATGGCAGTGCGCAGCCGCTGGCGAGCTTCAGCGTTGGTCACGTCCCACTCACCGGTTTTCA
>NZ_JAOBSQ010000093.1:0-1489 GCF_025246485.1 Acidovorax sp. K2F | reverse complement strand
GGCGCTGGCTGGACGCGTGTTGGTGGGGGCGGTAGCGCCTCCGCTCCCGACTTTCTTCTCTTCGCGCAAGGAATCTTCTGATCATGAGCACCACCGCACAGTACGCATCCAGCCCCATCGCCAACGGCGCCCGCATCGCCACGGCCAACACCAACCGCGACGGCACCGGCACGCTGGGCACCGTGTTCGCGCCCGGCGCCAACGGCGGCCGCGTGGATGAGGTCACCATCGTGGCCACGGCCACCACCACGGCGGGCATGGTCCGCTTGTACCGCCACGACGGCACCAACGTGCGCCTGTGGAAAGAGGTGCCCGTCTCTGCCGTCACCCCCAGCGGCACGGTGCAGGCCTTCACCGCAACGATCATCGCCACCCTGATCCTGGGGCCCAACGAATCGCTGCGCGCCAGCACGCACAACGCCGAATCTTTCGACGTGCATGTGTCCGTGGGTGGGGGGTTCTGACCATGAACCCAGGCCTCTATTCATTCCCGCCAGGCGGGCAGCGGGCGACTCGGCGCGTGGTGGGGTTGCTGCGGGGCACGCCCGTACTGATCAACCCCAGCAACCTGTCGCCCCTCGGCCCTGCCATCTACACGTCCTCAAACCCATCGCCGGGCAGCCTCACCACCATGCTGACCATCACCGGACGAGGGGCAGTCTGGGCTGCATCATTGGGGCATGTCGGCGGCAGTAACCAAAGCATCCGCGCGCGTATGACGGTGGACGGCACGGTCCTGTTCGACGCCACCAATGCGTCTGCGTCGCCATCCACTCCGGGGTACATGCTCGTCGGCGCACTGTCTGGCTCGCAGGTCACCCCGCAGTATCTGCCGTTCGAGCGCGAGCTGAAGATCGAGTTCTCCAGCAACATCGCCACTGGCGCCGGTGCGGTCTCGCTGCAACTGCTTGGGGAGATCTACGCATGAGCCTCACCCAAGTTATTGGCAGCGCAGTGATCACTGCAGCAGGGCTGGGCGAGGTCACAGGCCCTCAGCTGGTCAAGTTGCAGATCGAGACCATGGAGCGCGAGCAGCTCATGCCCCGCGCCACGCGCGAATTCATGCTGACCTTCATGGAGGCGCAGGCGCTGGAGATGGGTGTAACGCAGGAAACGCTCATGGCCAAAAACGCGCTGTACCGGCGCGTGAAGCAGTTCGACGACCAGATCACTGCGCTGCGGGCCCAGCTATGACGCACCCCATCCTCTGGCCCGTGTGGGGTGTGCTGCTGCTGTGGGCGCTGTGGGTGTTCTACCTGGCCGTCATGACGCTCAAGCGCGCCAAGGACGCCAACCAGCTCACCCGCACTGCCATGGCCTTCGGCTACCCGGTGCTTTTCGTCGGCCTAGTGCTGGACTTCCTGGCCAACGTCCTGGTGCTCACCGTGCTGCTGGCCGAGCTGCCGCGTGAGGGCACCGTCACCAGCCGCCTCAAGCGCCACAACGCCAGCAGCACCGGCTGGCGCAAGGCGGTGGCGGCCTGGGCCGA
>NZ_JAOBSQ010000092.1:0-1505 GCF_025246485.1 Acidovorax sp. K2F | reverse complement strand
ACCTCGACAGCGGGCCACCATGACGGCCGAGTTCAGCCTCGACGCCCTGCTGCGCGGCAACGCCAAGGACCGCACCGAGATCGCGGCGAAGAAGGTGCAGAACGGCCTGGCCACACGAAATGAGATGCGCCAGCTTGAGAACGAACCGCCCATCGATGGCGGCGACGTGATCACGGTGCAAACCAACCTGCTGCCCATCGACAAGCTGGGCAAGGTGCCAACGAAAGGAACCAGCAATGCTGATTCGGAAAACCCTATCGCTCAGTGACGTATCCCTGAAGATGGACGGGGACACCGGCAAGTTCACCGGCTATGCCTCGGTCTTCAATGGGGTGGACGCCGCTGGCGACACCATCCTGCGCGGTGCCTTCCTCGAAACCCTGAGCCAGGCGCACCCCAAGATGTTCTGGAACCACAAGTGGGACATGCCCATTGGGAAATGGACCGTGGCGCGCGAGGACGAGAAGGGCCTTTTCGTAGAAGGCGAACTGACCAAGGGCCTCGCCCTGGCCGACGACGTGCACGCGGCCATGAAGCACGGCACCCTGGACGGCCTGAGCATCGGCGGGATGCTCAAGCGTGGCGACTACGACGAAACGAAGACGGGCAGGACCATCCGCAAGTGGTCCCGCCTGGTGGAGGTGTCCCCCGTGGTGTTCCCTGCCGATGGCATGGCCCGCATCGACACAGCCAGCGTGAAGTCTCTGGACTTCGAGGCGCTACTGCCCGAGTGCAAGACGGAACGAGACATTGAACGGCTGCTGCGGGATGCGGGGCTGGGCAAGTGGGAGGCGATGGCAACCGTCTCCCGGGCCAAGGCGATCTTCTCGGGACGGGATGTCCCCGACGACGCGGAAGCCAAGACCGAGCGCCTGATCCTGGAGCGACTCCAGCGTTTGGCCGCATAGCCACTCACCCCAACCCGCAACCAATGACCGCCCAAGAGGCGGTTTTTTCATTTCAGAAAGACGCATATGAAAAAGTCTCTTTTCTCCTTCCGCGCAATGGCTCTTCTGGCTGTTGCCTTCGTCGCACTGGGCGCTCAGGCAGCCGGCGTGGATATCCCTGCGCTCGTGGCAAGCAATCCGCACATGGCGCTGGGCCTCACCGGCTTTGCAATGCTCGGCGAACTCGACGGCACCTCCATCATGAAGGCTCTCGACGCGGTGGAGAGCAAATTGACCGCCATGTCCGAGAAGGCCGACGGCGAGATGAAGACCCTCGGCAAGGTGGCAACCGACACCAAGACCGCACTGGAAAACATCGGCGTTGAGCAGCGCACCCTGGCTGAGCGCCTGACCCAGCTCGAACAGAAGGGCTCTGCGCCTGGCAAGGATCAGCCTGAAGACACCAGCTGGGGCGCGCAGGTGGTCAAGTCGGCCGCCTTTGAAGCGTTCAACGCTGGCCAGACGCAGAAGGCTCGCATCGAGGTGAAGAACACGCTGACCGGCAGCGATGTGACCGTGGCTCCCGACCGTCGCCAGGGCATCGTGCCAGGCGCCCAG
>NZ_JAOBSQ010000091.1:0-1506 GCF_025246485.1 Acidovorax sp. K2F | reverse complement strand
GCCTCGACAGCGGGCAACCATGACGGCCGAGTTCAGCCTCGACGCCCTGCTGCGCGGCAACGCCAAGGACCGCACCGAGATCGCGGCGAAGAAGGTGCAGAACGGCTTGGCCACTCGAAATGAGATGCGCCAGTTGGAGAACGAACCGCCCATCGATGGTGGCGACGTGATCACGGTGCAAACCAACCTACTGCCCATCGACAAGCTGGGCAAGGTGCCAACGAAAGGAACCAGCAATGCTGATTCGGAAAACCCTATCGCTCAGTGACGTATCCCTGAAGATGGAAGGGGACACCGGCAAGTTCACCGGCTATGCCTCGGTCTTCAACGGTGTGGACGCCGCCGGCGACACCATCTTGCGCGGGGCCTTCCTCGAAACGCTGAGCCAGGCGCACCCCAAGATGTTCTGGAACCACAAGTGGGACATGCCCATTGGGAAATGGACCGTGGCGCGCGAGGACGAGAAGGGCCTGTTTGTAGAAGGCGAACTGACCAAGGGCCTCGCCCTGGCCGACGATGTGCACGCGGCCATGAAGCACGGCACCCTGGACGGCCTGAGCATCGGCGGCATGCTCAAGCGTGGCGACTACGACGAAACGAAGACGGGCCGGACCATCCGCAAGTGGTCCCGCCTGGTGGAGGTGTCCCCTGTGGTGTTCCCTGCCGATGGCATGGCCCGCATAGACACCGCCAGCGTGAAGTCTCTGGACTTCGAGGCGCTACTGCCCGAGTGCAAGACGGAACGGGATATTGAACGGCTGCTGCGGGATGCGGGGCTGGGCAAGTGGGAGGCGATGGCAACCGTCTCCCGGGCCAAGGCGATCTTCTCGGGACGGGATGTCCCCGACGACGCAGAAGCCAAGACTGAGCGCCTGATCCTGGAGCGACTCCAGCGTTTGGCCGCATAGCCACTCACCCCTAACCCGCAACCAATGACCGCCCGAGAGGCGGTTTTTTCATTTCAGAAAGACGCATATGAAAAAGTCTCTTTTCTCCTTCCGCGCAATGGCTCTTCTGGCTGTTGCCTTCGTCGCACTGGGCGCTCAAGCCGCCGGCGTGGATATCCCTGCGCTCGTGGCAAGCAATCCGCACATGGCGTTGGGCCTCACCGGCTTTGCAATGCTCGGCGAACTCGACGGCACCTCCATCATGAAGGCTCTCGACGCAGTGGAGAGCAAACTGACCGCCATGTCCGAGAAGGCCGACGGCGAGATGAAGACCCTCGGCAAGGTGGCCACCGACACCAAGACCGCGCTGGAAAACATCGGCGTTGAGCAGCGCACCCTGGCCGAGCGCCTGACCCAGCTCGAACAGAAGGGCTCTGCGCCTGGCCAGGAACAGCCTGAAGACACCAGCTGGGGCGCGCAGGTTATCAAGTCCGCCGCCTTCGAAGCGTTCAACGCTGGCCAGACGCAGAAGGCGCGTATCGAGGTCAAGAACACGCTGACTGGCAGTGACGTGACCGTAGCTCCCGACCGCCGCCAGGGCATCGTGCCCGGCGCCCAA
>NZ_JAOBSQ010000090.1:0-1575 GCF_025246485.1 Acidovorax sp. K2F | reverse complement strand
CAAGCTGACCACCCAGTAGAGGTTCAAACGCTGTGTTCCGCCGCTACAAGGGGCAAGTTTGTGTGGAAGCAAAAGCATGGTGCGCCAGCTGCGTCATTGGGGTGGTTTGGGGTTGATTCCAGAGATTTCCCAATCCAACCTGTTGATTCGCAGGCTGTTACGGAACGCCATTGGGGAATGTGTCGACTGATTGGGAACTAGTGTGCTTGCGCCGGAACGGTGCTACGGCTGCTCTTTTGTGCCAACTCATGCAGGGCGGGGCAACCAACCAATGTGCCGTACCTGAACACAAAGATTCACCACTACGCTGCGGTGGCGCATTCTGCGGGGGCACCAGGACTATGACGACATCCGTCACTGGTTTTCACAAGGTTTGACGTAGACAGGCTGTGCCAGCTCAGCTGAATTGGCAGTACTAAAGGCTGCGCAGCTTTTCAATCAGCGCCTCGGCATTAGCTGCGGTCATACCCGTCTTGCCGTCAACGAGGAACAAGAATCGATTGAACGGACGGTACAGCCATGAACGGTCGTCAATAGCCAACCACGGAAACACAACTCTCTCATTGGCGCGTAGCCATGCGTTGCATTCAGCTTCCCGTTCAAAGGCCTGCAGCGACTCTGGAACGTTCTCCAATTGGCTGAATTTTGCTGTTACGCCGACGATGCGATGTATAAGGTCGGGTGAGAACCGTGCGCGCAGATCGTCGAGTGGAACTTGAAAACGCCAGGTGCTAGTGATCACAACTTCCCACTCGGGAGTCCGGCGCAGCACTTGTTCGAAGACTGGTAGGCAGCAGAAATGTCGAGACTCGTGGCAGTGTTCCGGATGCAAGACGCCGTCAAAGTCCAGAAAGATTGTTCTCATTTGGAACGGCCTTTAGCACGAGATCAGTTTCGAGCACACCAACATAAGTGCATATGCGAAGTTGCGTAACCTCAATAGGTGTTGCTTCTTGTGACGCGATGGACATCTTGCACGCTCATTCGCCATCGATGATTTTTTCTATTGACCTCAGTGCGACGCCGTGAAGCAACATCTGCTGCTCATAAACCACTCGTGCCTCGAAAAGTCTGTCAAGAGAAAAAGCCGTCCATGGAAATCGGCCCAGCTGACTCACTCTCTCCAGTTCCTCCGTAGTTCCATCAAGTTCAAAGTCTGCGCGAAACAGAAGGTTCGTTAGTGCCAGTAGGTAGCTCAGTTCGGGTGCAAAGATACGGCATGGGGGTTGTGAGATCTCAACTAGTCTGACCCGTGCGTGCAAAAGCAACGTTGCTGTCGCTAGAGCTAACGCCCAAGCCTGCATTCGGTCAGCCCTCAGAAAAGCCTCATCGGTCGCGATCGTCAACAGTGTTTTGTGAACATGTTGAGAGGTGAAGTCTGGTATCTCAATCACTGAATGAAACTGAGGTCGAGGTGAACGCTTCATTGCAGTGTCGAAGATCGAAGGACTGAATCGCTCCGAAATTCTTCTCAAATCTAACAGTTCTTGCTCGCTCATCTCTGGCAAGAGCAGGGCCAAATCGGAAGAAAACTGAGCGTAGACCGTTCCAGTCCTCGGATTCCACTGCTCATGC
>NZ_JAOBSQ010000009.1:0-210919 GCF_025246485.1 Acidovorax sp. K2F | reverse complement strand
CACACCCGTGTTGTCCGACTTCACGCGGACCTTCACGTTGTAGTCCACCACGCGCTTGACGGGAACGAGAACTTTCATGGTTGGGTCTTTCTGAAAAAACAGGAAATCGATCAGTGCGACAGCGTGCGGTGCAGGTCACGCAATTCACGCTTGAGCACCTTGCCGATGGCGCTGCGCGGCAGCTCATCGATGAAATGCAGCGCAGCCAGCCGCTGCGTTTTGCCCGCCCGGGCGTTGTACCAACCCATGATCTGGGTGGCGTCTTCGGTGGCGCCCGGTCGGCGGCACACAAAGGCCACCGGCGTCTCGCCCCACTGTTCGGAGGGCACGCCGGTCACGGCCACGTCCTCCACGGCGGGATGCTTGCGCAGCTCTGCTTCGAGGTCGCTGGGGTAGATGTTGAAGCCCCCGCTGATGACCATGTCCTTGCGGCGGTCCAGCAGGGTCAGAAAGCCCTGCGCGTCAAACAGGCCCACATCGCCCGTGCGGATGAAGCGCTTGCCGGTGGCATCAAACCACTCGGCCTCGCGCGTCTTGTCGGGCTGCCGGTGGTAGCCGGTCATCATGCCGGGCGAGTGGCCCACCACCTCGCCGGTGGCACCGGGCGGCAGCTCATGGCCCTCTTCGTCGATCAGGCGGATATCGCTGGTGGATGCGGGCTGGCCCACAGTGTGCAGCTTGTCCGGGTGCTCGTGCGCCGCCAGGATGCAGGTGCCGCCGCCTTCGGTCATGCCGTAGAACTCGTACAGCGCGCCCGGCCAGCGCGCCAGGATGTCGGCCTTGAGCTCGGCACGGAACGGCGCGCTGGTGCAGAACTTGGCGCGAAAGCACGACAGGTCGAATTCACCAAACTGCGGCAGCGCCATGATGCGCTGGTATTGCACCGGCACCAGCATGGAATGCGTGGCGCGGATCTGCTGCGCGGTCTGTAAGTAGCGCAGCGCATCGAACTTTGGCATCAGCCGCACGCTGCCGCCCCAGCACAGGCCGGGGAAAAATGACACCAGCGTGGTGTTGGAATACAGCGGCGTGGCCAGCAACGTGACGCTATCTGGACCGTAGCCCTGCGCCAGGCCGCGCACCAGATGCGCCCAGCGCATGCCGTGCGATTGCACGATGCCCTTGGGGTTGCCGGTGGTGCCGGAGGAATAAATGATGTTGAACGGGTGCTCGGGCCCCACGTCCACCGGCTGCGGTGCGGCGCCTTCGGGAGCGAGCCACTCAATCCACGGCGTGCCCGCGCCGGTATCGTCCAGCGCCACCAGGGGCAGCGCACCGGCGCCTTCCATCACTGCCGGCGGCACCGCCGCCCTGCCCTGCGCATCGGCAAACAGCAGGCGCGCCTGGGCATCGCCCAGCATGGACGCCATCGCATCGGGCGTGACGGAGGGTGCCAGCGGTGCCACTACCACACCCGCACGCAGGGCGCCCAGGTACACGGCGGCATAACGCACAGACGACGCGGCGCACACGGCAACCACATCGCCCGAGTGCAGGCCCGCCTGCTGCAACGATGCGGCCACGCGGTCCACCAGGGCATCGAGTGCGGCCCATTTCAACGCGGAGTCGTCATCGGCCAGGGCGCTGGCCTGCGGGCGCTGCCGCGCGTTGTCACGCAGCAGATCGGAGACCCGGCGGAAAGGGGGCAAAGGGGCAGAGGCAGTTGCGTTGGTCATGGCCCAACTTACTCGAAGACGATGCCCTTGTCGCGGATCACCTGGCCCCACTTGGCGTAATCGCCACGCACGCGCTTGGCCATCTGGTCCGGGCCCTGGTAGTTGGCGATGGCACCGGCGTTGAGCAGCTTGTCCTGCACTTCCTTGTCGGCCAGGATGGCTTTGACTTCGGTGCTGATGCGCTCGACCACATCCTTGGGCGTGCCGGGCGGGGCCATCAGGCCGCCCCACGACACGGCATCAAAGCCCTTGAAGCCCTGCTCGGCAATGGTGGGCACGTTGGGGATCACGCCCACGCGCTGCGGCGAGCCCACGGCAATGGCGCGCAGCTTGCCCGTCTGGATATGGGGCAGCGCTGCCACGAGGTCTGCATACATCATGGGCACCTGGCCGCCCAGCGTGTCGGTGATGGCAGGCACACCGCCCTTGTAGGGCACATGCTCCATCTCGAATTGACCCAGCTGCTTGAGCAGCTCCATGCTCAGGTGGCCAAAGCTGCCCACGCCCGAGGAGGTGTAGTTGAGCTGACCAGGCCGCGCCTTGGCGTGGGTGATGAGCTTTTGCAGATCGGTCACGGTAGGCATCTGCGCCGGGTTGACCACCACTACGATGGGCAGGTCGTACACGGTAGCCACGGACACGAAATCCTTGGTGGTGTCGTAGCCCGCCTTTTTGTACAGGTGCGGAGCCAACAGCGTGGGCGTGGCCAGCATCATGAGCGTGTAGCCGTCGCCAGGGGTCTTGGCGATCTGCTGCGCGGCAATCGAGCCCGAAGCGCCCGCGCGGTTCTCCACCACCACGGGCTGCTTCAGCCGCTCAGCCAGCTTCTGGCCGACGATGCGCGAGGCCGTATCGGTGGGCCCCCCTGCCGGGAAGGGCACCACGAGCTTGATCATCTTGTTGGGCCAGGCCTGGGCGTGTGCTGGGACCGAGCCCAACAGGCCCATGACCGACACTGCAGCAGCGGCTGACAGCACGGTGCGACGGGAGAAAGCAGCAGGGAAAAGAGATGGTTTGTTCATGGCGAAAACGTCTTGTCTTTCAGTGGTCCTAAGCGCTGCGTAGGCCCACGCCGTCCGAAACTGGCGAGGCCGAAGCGAGAGCAACCGCGCAAGGGCCGCCCCGCCGCGCTGGCTGCGTCCCCCTGCCCGCATGGCGCAGCCATGCGAGAGCGGGGGGAAGCCGCGCAGCGGCTCAGGGGGGTGTCAATCTAGTTTCGCGCCAGAGACCTTCACCACGCGCTCCCACACCGGTGCGTCCTTCTTGAACTGGGCGCTGAACTGCTCGGGACTGCTGCCCACGGGGATGAAACCCATCTGCTGGATGCGGTCGCGCACTTCGGGCATCGCGATCACGGCCTGCAGCTCAACGCCAAGCCGGGCTACGACTTCGGGCGGTGTCTTGGCGGGTGCGCTCATGCCCACCCAGCCCGTCACCTGGAAGACCTCGTCCTTGATACCCTGCTCAGCCATCGTGGCCACTTTGGGCAGCGCGTCCATGCGCTGCGCGCCGGTCACGGCCAGTGGCTTGAGGCGGCCCGATTCGATGTAGGGCCGGGCCGACTGCAGGCTGGCAAACGCCATCTGGAACTGCCCGCCCACGAGATCCTGCAGCATGGGCGCCTCGCCCTTGTAGGCCACGTGGTTCATATCGGCCTTGTGCTTGTCGGACAGCCACGCACCCGCCAGGTGGGCGTACGAACCCATGCCCCACGAGCCATAGGCGATCTTGCCCTTGTTGCGGTCGATGTAGGCCATCAGCTCCGCTGCGTTGTTGACCGGCAGCTGCGGGTTGACCAACAGCACCACCGGCGCCAGCGCGATCTGCGTGATGAGGGCCTGGTCCTTTTGCGGCTGGTATGGCAGGCGGTCGTACAGGAACTGGTTGATGAGCATGGTGGTGCCCAGGGACACCAGCAGGGTGTAGCCGTCGGCCGGCGACTTGAGCGCCTGGTCGGTGCCGGTCACGCCGCCGGCTCCGCCGCGGTTGTCCACCAGAACAGGCTGGCCCAGGCGGGCCGAGAGCTTCTCGCCCAGCGCGCGGGCGGTGATGTCGGTGGCGCCACCGGCCTGGTACGGCACGATCAGCTTGATAGGCTTGGCAGGCCAGGCGTCCTTACCCGCCTGCGCCAGGGCCGAGCCCAGCAGGCCGGTGCCGATGAGGGCGGCCAGGCCCTGCAGGACCCTGCGGCGGGGAATACGGAAGAAGTTCATGTTTGTCTCCGGATGGCAATAGGAAAAGGTCGATAGCGCTTGTTCCGCAAGCGCTTTCCGCTATTATTTTTATAGCTATTAAAGCGGGGGAAGTGTGAGCACACCCTTGTCGCGCAGGGCCTGAAGCTCGGCCTCTGGCAGTTGCAGCAGCTGCTGCAGCACATCGCGCGTGGCGTCGCCCAGGGTGGGCGGTGCGTTGCGGATGGGCAGGCGCTGGCCGTCCAGCCGATAAGGCGGCGCGAACACATGCGTGGTGCCCGCCACGGGGTGGGGCATTTCCTGCAGGAGGCCGCCACGCCGCGTACGCTCGCTGGTCAGCGCTTCGTGCAAGCCAGCCACCCTGCCGCAAGGGATGCCAGCAGCGGTCAGGCGTTCGAGCAGCACATCACGCGGGAAGCTGGCAATCAACGCCTTCATCTCGGGCAGCAGGGTCAGTCGATTGCGGGCACGCTCGACATTGGTGGCAAAACGGGGGTCTTCCACGATGTCCGGGCGCATCACCACCTGACGGCAGAACTTGTCGAACTGGCTGTTGTTGCCCACGGCGATGATGAGCGGACCGTCCTGTGCCTCGAACATGCCGTAGGGCACGATGGACGGGTGGGCGTTGCCGTAGCGCTGCGGGTCGTGGCCCAGCAGCATGGCGTCCAGGCCGTAGTAGCCGGTGATCATCAGACCGCAGTCGTACAGCGCCATCTCGATGTGGCGGCCCTTGCCCGTGCGCTCCCGCCGGAACAGCGCGGCCAGCACGGCCTGCGCCGCATACATGCCGGTCATCATGTCCACCGCGGCCACGCCGAACTTCAGCGGGGGCTGGCTGGCCTCACCGTTGATGGCCATCAGACCCGCCTCGCCCTGGATCACCAGGTCATAACCGGGGCGCTTGGCCTCGGGGCCGGAGCTGTCGTAGCCCGCCACCGAGCAGTAGATGAGGTCGGGCTTGATGGCCTTGAGCTGCTCGTAGCCCAGGCCCAGCTTCTCGGCGCCGCCGGTCTTGAAGTTCTGGACCACCACGTCGCACTGCGGCAGCAGGTCGCGGATGATCTTCACGCCTTCGGGCGTCTGCAAATCCACCGTGATGGACCGCTTGTTGCGGTTCATGCTGTTGTAGTAGGTGGTCTCGGTCTTGCCGATGCGCATGCCCCAGTCGCGGGTGTCGTCACCCCGGCCGGGGTGTTCCACCTTGATGACGTCGGCACCAAAGTCGGCCAGTACCTGGCCGCACAGCGGGCCCGCAAACACACGCGAGAGGTCGAGCACGCGCACGCCTTCGAGCGGGAAGTCCATGCCCTCGGGCAATGGGGGGGTGGGGGTGGTGGAGGTCATTGCGTAGTGTCTTGTGTACCCGCGCCAGCGGCATTGACCTGGCGCAGGCGGGCGAAATCGGCCGGGCGTTTTTCCAGAAACGCACCAACGCCTTCGCGGGATTCTTCGGTGGCTTGCGACTGCACCATGAGCTGTGCTTCCAACTCCAGCTGATCGTCCAGTGGCTGGACGTAGGCACTGCGGCACAGCGCCTTGATGCGGCCCATGGCCAGGTCCGGCCCGGTGGCCACCTGCGCGGCCAATGCCAATGCCTGCGTCAGCGCCTCACCCGGTTCGGCCAGTCGGTTGACCGGGCCGAGTGCATGCAGTCGCTCGCCAGAGATGCGTTCGCCGGTGAGGCACAGCTCGGTCAGCACCTGGCGCGACACGAACTCGGCCAGGAAGGCAGTGGCGCCGCCGTCGGGCGTGAGACCCACCTTAACATACGCGACCGAAAACACGGCGTTACGCGCAGCCACCAGCATGTCGCAGGCCAGCGCCAGCGACAGGCCCGCACCAGCGGCAGCGCCCTCCACCGCTGCAATCACCGGCTTGCGGCAATCGCGCACGGTGCGGATCAGGTCGTGCAGGCCTTCGAGCTTGGCGCGGCGCTCTTCGATGGGCAGCTCACGGCGCTTGGCCAGCTGGCGCAGGTCACCGCCCGCGCAGAAGTGCCCATCCTCGCCCGTGAGCACGATGGCGCCGACGGTAGGGTCAGCCTCGGCCTGTGCCAGTGCCTCGGTCAGCGCTGCATAGAACGCGGGCGACAGCGCATTGCGCGCGGCAGGGTTGTTGTTGGAGAGCACGAGCACCGCGCCCTCACGGCGTTGCAGCAGAGGCAGTGGCTGCTCCATGGCTTCAGCTCCGGCCCAGCGCGATAAAGCGCGCCAGGTGGTGGTCTTCATCGCCAAACTGGTGGTCCACCATGACGAGGCGCTTGGCGTAGTGCGACAGCGGCAGCTCCCACGTCATGCCAATGCCACCGTGCAGCTGGATGCTTTCCTCGGCCACCAGCGCGCCAATGCGGCCCATGGTGACCTTGGCGGCGGACAGCGCACGCTCGCGCTCGGTGCGGTCGGTGCTTTCCATGGCTGCTGCCGCATTGATGACGGCCGAGCGTGCCTGCTCCACTTCCAGCAGCAGGTCGGCCATGCGGTGCTGCAGAGCCTGAAAGCTGCCGATGGGTACGCCAAACTGCTTGCGCGTTTGCAGGTAATCCAGCGTGTGCTTCTTGGCCACATCCATGGCGCCCAGCGCCTCGGCACACACGGCCAGAATGCCCCAGCCCACCGCGTGCTCCAGCGTGGCAAAGCCCTGCCCTTCTGCGCCCAGCAAGGCCCCTGCGCCCACCTGCACGTTTTGCAGCGTGACTTCGGCCACACGGCCACCATCGATGCGGCCCATGCCACGGCGGCTCAGGCCTGCAGCATCGGCGGGCACCAGGAACAGCGAGATGCCGTCTTCATCGTCCACAGCGCCCGCTGTGCGGGCACTGACCAGTAGCAGTTGAGCCTGGTCGCCATGCAGCACCACGGCCTTGTGGCCGGTGAGCAACCAGCCGTCGCCATTGCGCACGGCGCGGGTGGTCACGCGGTTCAGGGCGTAGTGCGCGCCGGCTTCCTCGTGCGCCAGGGTCACCGCGGTGCTGCCGTCGATGATGCTGGCGATGTGTTCCTTTTGCGCAGCGCTGCCCGCCAGGCCCAGCGCCCGGCCCACCACCAGCGCGCCGACGAAGGGCTCCACCACCAGGCCGCTGCCCAGGGCTTCAAACACCACGGCCACATCAAAGCCTGCGCCGCCGAAGCCGCCATCGGCTTCGGGGAAGAGTGCGCCAATCGCGCCCAGCTCGGCAAAGCGGCTCCACAGCGCCGCGTCCATGCCGCTGTCGCCGTAGGCGATGTGGTTGCGCGTCTCGATCCCGTACTGCTCGGCCACAAAACGGTTCAGGGTGTCCGCCAGCATGCGGCGGTCTTCGGTATGTTCAAAGTTCATCGCGGCAACCTCACAGGCCCAAAATCATTTTTGAAATGATGTTCTTCTGGATTTCATTGGAGCCGCCAAAGATCGACAGCTTGCGGTAGTTGAAGTAATTCGCAGCTGCCGTCGCTGCCTCCTTCCGCCCCACGGGTTCATCGGCATAGCCTTCGTACTGCGCTTCTTCGATGAAAGGCAGCGCGTACGGGCCCACCGCACGGCGGATGAGCGAGAGGATCTCCTGCCGGATCTCGGTGCCGCGAATCTTGAGCATGGAGCTTTCAGCCCCTGGCACGCCGCCACCGGCCACGGCGGCAATCACGCGCAGGTTGGTGGTCTTCATGTTCTCCAGGTCAATCTCGACCTGGGCCATGCGGGCGGCAAACAGTGGGTCCTGATCCAGCGGCTTGCCGTTTTTGATGACCTTGGCGGCAATCACCTGGAGCTTGGCCAGCGCGGCAATGCAAAAGCCCACGCCTGCAATGCCCGTGCGCTCATAGGTCAGCAGGTACTTGGCGTAGGTCCAGCCCTTGTTCTCCTCGCCCACCAGGTTTTCCACGGGCACCTTCACATCGGTGAAGAACACCTCGTTGACTTCCTTGTCGCCATCGAGCGTGCGGATGGGGCGCAGCTCCACGCCGGGCGAGTTCATGTCCACCAGCAAGAAGCTGATGCCCGACTGCGCCTTGGCTTCGCGGTCGGTGCGCACCAGGCAGAAGATCATGTTGGCGTGCTGGCCCTGGGTGGTCCAGGTCTTCTGGCCGTTGACGATGTAGTGGTCGCCCTGGCGCACCGCCGTGGTCTTGACCGAGGCCAGGTCCGAGCCCGCGCCAGGTTCGGAGTAGCCCTGGCACCACCAGTCCTCACCGCTCAGGATGCGCGGCAGCCAGTATTTTTTCTGTGCCTCGTTGCCAAACTTGATGAGCACCGGGCCCAGCATGTTCACGCCAAAGGGCACGATGCGCGGGCCACCGGCCAGGGCGCATTCGGTGTCGAAAATGAACTTCTCGACGGCCCCCCAGCCGGGGCCGCCATAGGCTTCGGGCCAGTGGTTGGCCAGCCAGCCGCGCTCGTTCAGGATGGCGTGCCACTCGTCCTGGTCCGCCTTGGTCAGGCGCTGCCCGGCCTTGACCTTGGTGGCGATGCGCTCGGGCAGCTTGGCTTTCAAGAAAGCCTGCACCTCGGCGCGGAAGGCTTCTTCTTCGGGGGTGAAATTCAGGTCCATTGACGGTTTTCCTCAGTCATCCATGGCGCTGTGCGCCTGTATACGGCCTTTGCACTGGCGCGCCCCAGGCGGGGGACGCCGAGCAAGGGCCGCCCCGCAGCGAGGGCGTCGTCCCCCTCCCGCAGGAGAGGGGGAAGCGGCGCCAGCCGCTCAGGGGGTGTTTCAATAAATCTCGAACAGGCCTGCAGCGCCCATGCCACCGGCGATGCACATCGTCACCACGCCGTACTTGGCCTTGCGGCGGCGGCCTTCGAGCAGCAGGTGGCCCACCAGACGTGCACCGGTCATGCCAAAGGGGTGGCCAATGGCAATCGCCCCGCCGTTCACGTTCAGCCGCTCGGACGGAATGCCCAGGCGGCGCTGGCAGTACAGGGCCTGCGAGGCGAAGGCTTCGTTCATCTCCCACAGGTCAATGTCCTGCACCGTGAGGCCGTGGCGCGCCAGCAGCTTGGGCACGGCAAACACGGGGCCAATGCCCATTTCGTCGGGCTCGCAACCCGCCACCGCAAAGCCACGGAACGCGCCCAAGGGCTGCAGGCCACGGCGCTCGGCTTCTTTCGCTTCCATGAGCACGCAGGCGCTGGAGCCGTCGGACAGTTGCGAGGCGTTGCCTGCGGTGATGAACTGGCCCGGACCTTTCACCGGCTCCAGCTTGGCAAGACCTTCCAGCGTGGTGCTGGCGCGATTGCAGTTGTCGTGTGTGGCGGTCACTTCACGGTAGGTGACCTCGCCGGTTTCCTTGTTTTTTTCCATCATGCGCGTGGTGCAGGGCACGATCTCGTCAGCGAACACGCCGGCCTGCTGTGCGGCGGCGGTGCGTTGCTGGCTTAGCAGCGAGAACGCATCCTGGTCTTCGCGGCTGATGCCATAGCGGTGGGCCACGATGTCGGCGGTGTCGATCATGGCCATGTAGAGGTCGGGCTTGTGCTCTTGCAGCCAGGGGTCGATGTCTGCCGGGTTGCCGGTCCGGATGGCCGAGATGCTTTCCACCCCGCCCGCCACCATGGCGGGCACGCCTTCGGCCACGATGCGGCCTGCGGCAATCGCCACCGACTGCAGGCCCGACGCGCAAAAGCGGCTGGCCACCATGCCGGCCACCGACAGGGGCAGGCCCGCACGCAGCGCCGTCTGGCGGCCAATGTTCTTGCCGGTGATGCCCTCGGGGTAGCCGCAGCCCATCACCAGGTCTTCGATCAGCTCGGGGTCGATGCCCGAGCGCTCGACCGCCGCCTTGACGGAAAAGGCCGCCAGCTGCGGGCCGGGTGTGGCATTGAACTCGCCCCGGTGCGACTTGGTCAGCGGGGTGCGGGCGGTGGAAACGATGACGGCTTCACGCATGATTTGCTCCTGATTTAATAGCTGTTTGCGCTTATTCATAAAGCGCTAGAGGCCAATATGACTCGAATACGGTGGGACTGATGGAAAACGCTTCGCGTGCAATGCAGGTCAGGCAGACTCTGCGCTATGCAGCCTTGTTCAGGCTGTCGAAATTGCGCCCCTCGGCTACCAGCTTTTCCAGCAGCGGCGCGGGCTGCCAGAACAGAGGGTCTTCCTGGGCGAACTCGCGGATATCGGCCAGCACCTTGTCCAGCCCTGTCATGTCGGCCCACTTCATCGGCCCGCCACGGTGGCGCGGAAAGCCGTAGCCCGCGACAAAGGTCACGTCCACATCCAGCGGGCGCAGGGCAATGCCTTCGGCCACCACTTTGGCGCCTTCGTTGACCATGGCGGCCATGTAGCGGCGCATGATCTCGTCGGCGCTGAAGCTGCGGGGCGTGACGCCTTTCTTGGCGCGCTCGGCATCCACTATGGCCAGCACTTCCGGGTCGGGCTGGCCCGTGCGGGCACCGTCGGGGTACAGGTAGAACCCGCGCCCGGTCTTCTGACCAAACCAGCCGCGTTCGCAGATGCGGTCGGCAATCTCCACGTACCGGGCCTTGGGGTCGCGCGTGGCAGCGCGGCGCTTGCGCGTGGCCCAGCCGATGTCGCCACCGGCCAGGTCTGTCACCTGGAACGGGCCCATGGCAAAACCAAAGCCGCGCACGGCGGCGTCGATCTCATACGGGCTGGCACCGTCTTCCAGCAGGTAGTCGGCCGCCTGCTTGTACACGGCCAGGATGCGGTTGCCGATAAAGCCGTCGCACACACCGGCGCGCACAGGCACCTTTTTGAGCTTCTTGGCCAGCTCAAACGCCGTGGCCACCACGTCGGGAGCAACCTTGGCGGGCACCACGATCTCCAGCAGCTTCATGATGTTGGCGGGGCTGAAGAAGTGCAGGCCGATCACGTCCTGCGGGCGGCCAGTGGCAGCGGCAATGGCGTCGATGTCGAGGTAAGACGTGTTGGTAGCCAGCACAGCACCGGGCTTGCACACGCGGTCGAGCTCGCGGAACACGGCCTTCTTGACCTCGATGTCTTCAAACACGGCCTCGATCACCAGGTCCACCTGGGCGATGTCGGCATAGTCGGTGCTGCCGGTGTAGCGCGCCATCACGGCGGCCTGGGCGGCCTCGGTCATGCGGCCCTTGGCCACCAGGGCGTTGTAGACCTTCTCGACATTGGCGCGGCCCCGGGCAATGGACTCGGCATCGCGCTCGATCATGGTCACCGGCAAGCCGGCATCGAGGGCTGCCACGGCAATGCCCGCGCCCATGGTGCCGCCGCCGATGACGGCGATGCTGGCGACAGTGCGTGGCTGCGCGGCCTGGGCCTCAGGCACTTTGACCACTTCACGCTCGGCAAAAAAGGCGTGGATGAGCCCGGCGCGTTGCGGGCTGTCGATGCATTCCATGAACAGCGCACGTTCGCGGGCCATGCCTTCTTCAAACGGCAACTGCAGTGCAGCCTGCACGCATTCGATGATCTTGAGGGGCGAGAACAGGCCGCGCGACTTCTTGGCCGTCTCAGCCTTTTGCTCTTCCAGCCAAGCCAGCGCAGCCTGCGGCTCGGCAATGGCCAGGTCACGCGTGCGGCGCACGGGGGCGTTGGCAGCCAGCAGTTCGCGCACGTTGGCCAGGCCTGCGGCCAGCGGGTCGGTGCCTTCCACCAGCTTGTCAACCAGGCCGGCTTGCAGCGCGGCCTGGGCCTTGAGGGGCTGGCCACTGAGCATGAGGGTGGTCGCAGCCTGCACGCCCATCAGGCGCGGGGCGCGCTGCGTGCCACCCGAGCCAGGCAGCAGGCCCAGGTTCACCTCAGGCAGGCCCAGCGTGGCGGCGGGCAAGGCCAGTCGGTAGTGGGCCGACAAAGCCACCTCCAGCCCGCCGCCCAGGGCTGCGCCGTGCAGCACGGCCACCACGGGCTTGTTCAGGTTTTCGATGGCGCGGCAGACCTCGGGCAGGATGGGTGCTACCGGTGGCTTGCCGAATTCGCGGATGTCCGCCCCGGCAATGAAGGCCTTGCCCGCGCCCACCAGCAGCACGGCGACCACGGCGGCATCGGCCTGCGCCTGCTGCATGGCCGCCAACAGGCCCTGGCGCACGGCGGCGCCCAGGGCGTTGACGGGCGGGTTGTCGATGGTGACGACCAGAACATCGCCATGCAGCGCGGTAGTAACAACGGAAGATGCGGCAGCGGCGGCATGCATACGGGGAAGTCTCCTGGTCAATGGCTGTGCCTGTTGATGACTGGGGGATTGTTGATGCGCGAAGTAATCTTGACAATTACATAGCCCATTGACAGACTGTCAAACTTTCTTTGACAAACTGAGGCAAGCGAGCGTTCAGGCGCCGCCCCACCTATCTCGCCTATGGAACTCACCTCCCTCACCGTGCTGGTCGACATCCTTGATGCTGGCAACCTGAGTCAGGCCGCGCGCAACCTGAAGATGACGCGTGCGAATGTGAGCTACCACCTGCACCAGTTGGAAAAATCGGTGGGTGTGCAGCTGGTGCGCCGTACCACGCGCCGGGTGGAGCCCACTGAGGTGGGCCTGCGCCTGTACGCCCACGGCCGCGCCATTCAGAACGAAATGCTGGCCGCGCGCGAGACGATTGCCACGCTGGGCCAAGGCCTGCAGGGCCGCGTGGGCCTGAGCGTACCCAGTGGCTACGGGCAGATGGTGATGTCGGACTGGCTGATCGACTTCAAGCGGCTGTACCCTGGCATCGTGCTGGATGTGCGCTTTGAAAACCGGGTGGACGACCTCATCCGCGATGAGGTGGACATCGCCATCCGCGTGATGCCCGAGCCCCCGCCCACGCTGGTGGCGCGCGACTTGGGCAGCGTGCGCTACATCGCCTGCGCATCGCGGGAGTACGCCGAAACGCATGGGCTGCCCCAGGACTTCGAAGCTCTGCAGGCCGCGCCGGTGATCACCGCAGGGGTGGTAGGCAAGCAGCTGCGCCTGCGCGGATACCGGGGTGACCAGCGCCAGGAAGCCATGCTGGAGCCCACCCTCATTTCGGAGCACTTTCCGTTTCTGCGCCAGGGCATCCTGGCAGGGCTGGGCGTAGGGCTGGTACCGGATTACGTGGTGCAGGACGCCGTGACCAGCGGCGAAGTGCTGACCACACTCGACGACTGGCGACTGAGCATTTTTGGCACCCAGATGTTCATGCTCTACATGCCCAACCGCCACCAGACCCGGGCAGTGCGCACCTGCATTGACTACCTGCTGGGGCGGGCCCTGCCGGCAGCCGGCCAAGGAGTGACTGCGGAGCCAGGATGAGCATCTTCTGCGCGTTTACAAGCAAAAATAGCCGCAAGCGCAGGTACTCATTGCACTAGCAGCTATTTTATTGATAGCAATCGCTACTGCGACAGTAGCAATGCGGGATGAGTCCCTCCGCCGCGCGTCAGCACACCCGCGTGGCGGCTGGCATCAAATCCGCCCTTCCTCCACCGCATGGCACGCAATGCGAATGCCGCCAATGCTCAGGAGCTGGGGGCGCTCGGTGCGGCAGCGGTCATTCACATGGGGGCAGCGCGGGTTGAACGCACAGCCGGGCGGCGGGTTCAGCGGGTTCGGCACCTCGCCCTGGACGGGGGTGCGGGCCTTGCCGGTGTCGTGCATCTTGGGGATGGCATCGAGCAACATGCGCGTGTAGGGGTGACGCGGTGTATCGAACAACGTGTGTTTGTCGGCCAGCTCGACCAGCCGGCCCAGGTACATCACGCCGACCTGGTCGCTCACGTGGCGCACCACGGCCAGGTTGTGGCTGATGAACAGGTAGGTGAGCTGCCGTTCGCGCTGCAGGTCCTTCATGATGTTGAGGACCTGGGCCTGCACCGACACATCGAGCGCGCTGGTGGGCTCGTCGCACACCAGGAACTCGGGTTCGGTGGCAAGGGCGCGTGCAATCGAGATGCGCTGGCGCTGCCCGCCCGAGAACTGGTGCGGGTACTTGACCATGTCCAGCGGCGACAGCCCCACGGACTTGAGCAACTCGCCCACGCGGGTTTTGAGCTGTTCCTTGTCGGTGATGAGGCCGTGTTCTTTCAGTGGCTCTCCAATGATGTCCTCCACCAGCCAGCGCGGATTAAGGCTGGCGTACGGGTCCTGGAAGATCATCTGGATGCGGCGGCGCATGGCCTTGGCATCGTTGCCCTTGAAGGCGGCGTGCGCGTCCTGGTTGTCGAAGGTGAGACCGCCGCGGGTGGGCTCGTACAACCCCACCAGCAGGCGGGCCACGGTGCTCTTGCCGCAGCCGGACTCGCCCACCAGGGCCAGCGTCTTGCCCTTCTCGATCTCGAAGCTCACGCCATCCACCGCATGCAACAGGGTGCGGGGCTTGCGTTCGATCACACGGTTGAGCCAGGGAGCGGAGACGTCAAAGGTCTTGGCCAGGTCGTGCGCCTGGACCAGGGCCTTGCTTTTCGTTGCGGTGGCACTCATGCGGTCACCTCGGCTTGGGTCGCGGCACCAGCGTGCAGCCAGCAAGCAGCGCGTGTAGCGCCTGCATCCATCAGGTCGGGGCGGTCGGTCATGCAGCGGTCAAAGGTCTTGGGGCAGCGGGGGTTGTAGGCGCAGCCACGGGGAATGGCGTTCAGGCGCGGCATGGCGCCATCGATCTGGTTCAAACGTTCACGGTCCATCGTCATGTCGGGGATGGAGGCCATGAGACCGCTGGTGTAAGGGTGCGATGGCTGATTGATCACATCGTGCACCGGACCGATCTCGGCCACGCGGCCGGCGTACAGCACGGCCACGCGATCACAGGTTTCGGCAATCACGCCCATGTCGTGGGTGATCAGCATCACGGCCGCACCGCGTGATTTGCAGATGTTCTTGAGCAGCGTGATGATCTGCGCCTGGATGGACACATCCAGCGCCGTGGTGGGCTCATCGGCCACGATGAGTTTGGGCTCGGCCGCCAGGGCCAGGGCGATCACCACACGCTGGCGCATTCCACCGGAAAACTGGTGCGGATAGTGGTCAATGCGCTCTTCAGCTGCCGGGATGCCGGTGTCCTTGAGCAACTGAATGGCACGCTGGCGGGCCTCGGCGGCGTTGACCGGCAGGTGCGCCAGGATGGTTTCGGTGAGCTGTCGGCCCACCGTGTACAGCGGGTTCAGCGAGGTCAGCGGGTCCTGAAAGATCGCGCCAATGCGGCGACCACGGATGTGGCGCATTTCCTCATTGCTGAGGTTGTCGATGCGCTGGCCCTCCAGCAGGATCTGGCCCGAGGCCACACGGCCCGGCGGCTCCAGCAGACCGATGATGGCCGCGCCGGTGAGTGACTTGCCGGCGCCGGACTCCCCCACCACGCCCAGGATCTCGCCGGGCGCAATGGAGAAGGAAATGTCGTCCAGGGCGCGCAGGGTACCGCGGCGGCCCGGGAATTCGACAACGAGGTTTTTGACTTCGAGAAGGCTCATGGAGATATCGCTTTTCTTGTTCTTGTTGTGGCTCAACGCAGGCGCGGGTTCAGGGCATCGCGCAGCCAGTCACCCAGCAGGTTGACCGACAGCGCAATCAGCACCAGCATGGCGCCAGGAAACACGGTGATCCACCATTCGCCCGAGAACAGGTAGTCGTTGCCGATGCGGATCAGCGTGCCCAGCGAGGGCGAAGTGGGCGGAGCGCCCACACCCAGGAAGGACAGCGTGGCTTCGGTGATGATGGCCGTGGCCACCTGGATGGTGGCCAGCACCAGCACGGGCCCCATCACGTTGGGCAGCACATGCTTGCGCATGATGCGCAGCGGCGGGACCCCCGTCACACGGGCCGCCTGCACGTATTCCTTGTTGCGCTCCACCAGCGTGGAGCCGCGCACCGTGCGGGCATATTGCACCCAGCCGGTGAGGGAGATGGAGAGGATCAGCACCCCGAACGCCAGCGACTCGTGCGCATTGGGAAACAGCGCACGACCCACGCCGGCAATCAGCAGCGCGACCAGGATGGCAGGAAAGGAGAGCATCACATCGCACAGGCGCATGAGCACAGCATCCACCCAGCCGCCCCGGAAACCGGCCAGCAGACCGAAGGCCACACCCACCACCACGGAGAGCAGCACCGAGGCAATGCCGACCACGAGGGAGATGCGCGCACCGTAGATCAGCGCGGACAGGATGTCACGGCCCTGGTCATCGGTGCCCAAGGGGTATTTCATGGAGCCCATTTCGCTCCACGCCGGGGGCAGCCGCGCGTCGCTCAGCTCCAGCGTGGTGAGGTCGAACGGGTTGTGGGGCGCCACCCATCCGGCGAACACCGAACAGAACAGGCAAATCAGCGCAATGGCGGCGGCCAGCATGGCGACCGGCGATGTGCGGAAGCTGTAGCCAACGTCGCTGTCGAACCAGCGGGCAAGGGTAGTTTTCATTGTGGGAAACCAATCAACAGGCAACAACACGCGCAACGGGTAGCTGCGGGTGTTGTTGCGGGCTTGAATCAGCCGATGGCGTTGTCGTTGTTGTAGTCGTCGTATCGATCAGGCGGGAACAAGCAGGATTACTTGCTCACGGTGATCCACTTGAAAGGCATGTAGTTGTCGGCCATCTGCACCAGCTTGACCTTCTTGCTCACCCCCCAGGCCAGCGCCTGCTGGTGCAGCGGCAGGTGGCCTACGTCGGCGGTGTGCACATCGAAGGCTTCCTTGATCATGGCATCGCGCTTGGGCTTGTCGGTCTCGACCAGGATCTTCTTGGTCAGTTCGTCCAGCTTGGGGTTGCAATACGCACCCAGGTTGAATTGGCCCGCTCCGGTCTTGTCGTCGGGGCAGATCATCAGCGCATTCAGGGCGTTGTGCGAGTCGTAGGTGGTGGGGGTCCAGCCCAGCATGTAGAAGCTCGTGTCACGGCGCAGCACCTTGGGGAAGTACGTGCCCTTGGTCTCGGCCGCGAGGTTGATCTTGACGTTGATGCGCGACAGATTGGCAGCCACCGTCTGGCAGATGCGACCGTCATTCACATAGCGGTCGTTGGGACAGTTCATGGTGACTTCAAAACCGTTGGGGTAACCGGCTTCAACCATCAGCTTCTTGGCGGCTTCGACGTCATAGGGCAGGCGCTTGACATCCGGCTGGAAGCCGTTGATGCCGGGGCCCACCATCAGCGCGGAGGGGTTGGAGGCGCCTCGCATCACAGTCTTCTTGATGCCTTCGATGTCGATGGCCTGGTAGAAGGCCTGGCGCACGCGCTTGTCCTTGAAGGGGTTCTTGCCCTTGACGTTGGAGTACAGCAGCTCGTCGCGCTTCTGGTCCATGCCCAGGAAGATGGTGCGCAGCTCAGGGCCAGTGATGGCGCGGGCATTGGCGCTGCCGTTGATACGCTCGATGTCCTGCACTGGCACAGGCTCCATCACGTCCACTTCGCCCGACAGCAGGGCCGCCACGCGCGTGGCATCGTTACCGATGGGCGTGAACACAACTTCGGTGGCGTTGCCTTCGATCTTGTCCCAGTAGGCGCCATTGCGCACGAACACCGTGCGCACGTTGGGCTGGCGCTCACGCAGGCGGAAGGGGCCGGTGCCATTGGCGCGGAACGACGCCGCGTTCTCGATGCCCTTGCGGCGGTCTACCGGGGTTGTGGCCTGATTGGTCTCGCACCACTTCTTGCTCATGATGTAGGACGTGGTGATCACGTCCGGGAGGATGGGCTGGGGAGCCATGGTGTCGATCTCGACCGTGTGGTCGTCGATCTTGCGCACCTGCTTGATGTCGCTGTTGGTGGCCTTCATGTCAGAGCCATCGCCCTTCATGCGAGCAAAGCTGAACACCACGTCGTCGGCAGTGAACGGCGTGCCGTCGTGGAACTGCACACCCTTGCGCAGCTCGAAGCGCCACACGGTGGGGGCAATCTGCTTCCAGCTGGTAGCCAATGCGGGCGCAAGGCTCAGGTCCTTGTTGCGGCCCACCAGCGGTTCGTAAACGTTGCTGGTCACGCTCAGCTGCAGCGACTCGTTGAGTGAGTGCGGGTCCATCGACAGGGCATCGCCCTGGTTGGCGATGCGAACGGTCTGTGCCTGAGCTACCAAACTCGTCGCAGCCAGCGCAGCGAAGAGAGCGGTCACAGCGACTTTTTTCTGGAATTTCATGGAAATCTCCTGGTAGTGAAAGGGTGGGATGGAAGGGTACGAAGACTTCCGGTGGGTGAGCGGTGTGTGCGTGGAGAAGTCAGACGCCCGCGCCTGATCAGAGCGCGGGCAGCGGCATGGCCTGCTCGATCAGGCTGGCGTGCAGCGCAGCGCCCAGCGGCAGGATGTCATCGTTAAAGTCATACCGACTGTTGTGCAAGGCGCTGCCGCTCGACCCTGTGCCCTGGCCAATGCGCAGGTAAGCCCCCGGCTTGTTCTGCAGCATGAAAGAGAAGTCTTCAGCGCCCATGCTGGGCTCCAGGTCGCGCACCACGTGGTCGGCCCCCAGCAGCGACTCGGCCACATCGCCCGCGAAGATGGCTTCGCTTTCGCTGTTGATGGTGGCGGGGTAGATGCGTTCGTAGTGCACCGTGGCCGTGGCACCGAAGCCGAGCGCAATGGCGCTGCACAACTCCTTGAGGCGCTTCTCCACCATCTCCTGCACCAGCGGGTCGAAGGTGCGCACGGTGCCCACCAGCGTGGCCGTGCCGGGCAGCACGCTGAAGGCACCCAGGTCGCCTGCCTGCATCGCGCAGAGGCTGACCACCGCACTGTCGATGGGCCGCACATTGCGCGAAACGATGCTCTGAGCTGCGGTGATGATGTGGGCCGCGACCAGCACAACGTCCACCGTCTGGTAGGCGTGCGCGCCGTGGCCGCCACGCCCAGTGATCTCGACCGTGAAACGGTCGGCAGCAGCCATCATCGGCCCGGCATTGATCCCCACGGTGCCGGGCTTCATCGCGGGCCAGTTGTGCATGGCAAAGATGGACTGCACGGGGAAGCGGTCAAACAACCCATCTTCCATCATCACGCGGGCGCCGGCAAAACCTTCTTCGCCTGGCTGGAACACCAGCACGGCGGTGCCGTCGAAGTTGCGCGTTTCCGCGAGGTAGCGCGCGGCGCCAATCAACATGGCGGTGTGGCCGTCGTGGCCGCAACCGTGCATGAGGCCCTGCTTGCAGGACTTCCAGGCAAAGTCGTTGTGTTCGGTCAGCGGCAGGGCATCCATGTCGGCGCGCAGGCCCACCATGCTGCCGCTGGCCGTGCTGCGCCCCCGAATGACGCCCACCACGCCTGTGCGCCCGATCCCGTCGTGGATCTCATCCACACCGCAGAGCTTCAGCGCTTCCTTGACGCGTTTGCTGGTGTAGATCTCTTCAAAACCCAGCTCGGGATGGGCGTGCAGGTCACGCCGTAGCGCCGTCAACTCGGGGTGGTACTGCGCGATGTGCGCGAAGGCGCGACCACCGGCTTTCCAACGAGGGCCTTGCATCAGTGGCCTCCTGCCTTGCCCACGCGCAGGCGGGGATCGACCGCGAAGTACAGCAGGTCGACCACCAGGTTGATGACCACGAAGATCAGCGCGATCAGGCACAGGTAAGCGGCCATCACGGGGATGTCGGCGAACGTGACGGCCTGGATGAACAGCAGGCCCATACCTGGCCACTGGAACACGGTCTCGGTGATGATGGCGAAAGCGATCAGGCCACCCAGTTGCAGACCGGTGATCGTCAGCACAGGCACCAGCGTGTTCTTGAGGGCGTGGCCAAAGTGAATGGCCCGGTTGGACAGGCCGCGCGCCCGGGCGAACTTGATGTAGTCGGTGCGCAGCACCTCCAGCATTTCAGCCCGTACCAGACGCATGATCAGCGTGAGCTGGAAGATAGCCAGCGTGATCGCAGGCAAGGTGATGTGATGCCAACCCTTGGCCTTGAGCAAGCCGGTGCTCCACCAGCCCAGCTGCACCACTTCGCCACGGCCGAAGCTGGGGAACCAGCCCAGGTGCACCGCAAACACCAGGATCAGCAAGATGCCGATCAGGAAGGTGGGGAGGGACACGCCCAGCAGCGACAGGGTCATGAACAACTGGCTGGTGAAAGTGCCACGCTTGAGGGCGGCATACACGCCCATCGGCACACCAATCACCAGCGCGAGCAGGGCCGCTACGAGGGCCAGCTCCAGCGTGGCCGGGAAGCGCTCGGCAATCAGGCGCGATACCTTGGCGCCCTGGCGCAGGCTCAGGCCAAACTCGCCCTGCGCCGCATTCACCAGAAAGTGCCAGAACTGCACGAAGAAGGATTTGTCCAGGCCGAGGGCGCTGCGCAGCTCGCGAATCTGCTCAGGGGTGGCATCCTGGCCCAACAGGAACACCACGGGATCTCCCACGTACTGGAACAGCATGAAGGAGATGAAGGCCACCGTGACCATGACAATCACAGCCTGTATCAGGCGGCGCAATATAAAGGCAAGCATCAGAGAGTCGAGTGAGTGTTCGATGGAAGTGCCACCGCCACTTTTGGTGGCCGAGGCACTGCGGGTCAATACATCGTCAGATATACCAAAGAAAGCAAGGGCCGCACGGCCCTTGCTTTCAGTCAGTCAAGAATAAATCAGTTCACCTTGACGGTGCGCATGTCCACGCGGTTATCGGCACGGTGCACCAGTTCGATGTTCTTCTTCATGGCCCATGGGATCACCTGGTCATGCAGAGGAATGTGGGACACGGTGTCGTTGGACAGTTGCAGCGCCTCGGTCAGCATACGGGCGCGCACAGGTGCATCGGTCTCGGCCTTGATGCGGTCCACCAGGTAGTCCATGCGCTGGTTGCTGTAGCGACCCACGTTGTAGTTACCGTCACCGCCTTGGCCCACCGTGCGCACCAGCGATTGCAGGCTGTACAGCGCGTCAAATGTCGGCACGCCCCAGCCCAGCATGTAGATGCTGGCTTCGTAGCGCTGGATCATCGGGAAGTAGTTGACCAGCGGCAGCGTGCGCAGCTTGGCCTTCACACCCACGCGCGCCCACATCGCTGTCACGGCCTGGCAGATGGCTTCGTCGTTGATGTAGCGGTTGTTGGGGCAGGCGAAGTCCACTTCAAAACCATCGGGGTAACCCGCCTCGGCCAGCAGCTTCTTGGACGCATCCACGCTGTACGGGAAGCGCTTGCCCACGGCCTCGGTGTAGCCGGCCACTTGGGGCGCCACGATGGTGCCTGTGGGCTTGCCCAGGCCGCGCATGATGTTGCGCGAGATGGTTTCGGCATCAATCGCCTGGTAGAGCGCCTTGCGCACCCGCACGTCCTTGAGCGGGTTCTTGCCCTTGATGTTCGAGCCCGGGAGCTCTTCGCGGAACTGGTCCATGCCCAGGAAGATCGTGCGGTTCTCCACGCCGTCAATCACCTTCAGGTCAGGGCTGGCACGCAGACGGCCCAGATCCTGGGGCGACGGGTCGAGCACCAGATCGACTTCACCCGACAGCAGTGCGGCAATGCGCGTGGCTGCAGACTTGATGGGCGTGTAGACGATCTCAGTCACATTACCGTCCATCTTGCCCCACCAGTTGGGATTGCGCTTGAACACCATCTTCACATCAGGCTGCCACGACTCGAGGGTGTAAGGCCCTGTCCCCATGGCATTGCGGTGGGCGAAGTTTTCGTCGTTGCCCTTGATGTCTTTGGGCTCCACCGATTTGTTCTTTTCGGCCCATGCCTTGCTCATGATGCGCAACTCGGTCATCTGACGCAGCAACACCGGGTTGGGCGAAGACAGGATCACATCAAAGTTCTGAGCATCCACCTTCACCACTTTGCTGATGCCCTGCACATAGGGGGTGAAGTTGGACGTTTTGGCCATGGCCCGCTGGATGGAGTACACCGCATCGTCCGTGGTCAACGGCGAACCATCATGGAACTTGACGCCCTGGCGCAGCGTAAAACGCACCTGCGTGGGGCTGATCTCCTTCCAGGCTGTTGCCAGCACGGGCTCCACATCAAACGTCTTGCTGTTGTAGTACACCAAGCTTTCATACACGTTGGCATGAAGGCCGTTTTGCAGCGCATTGTTCTGGGAGTGAATGTCCCAAGTCGCGATTTCCCCCTGACTGGCCCATTTGAAGGGCTTGGCTTGCAGTGATGGCGCAAACAGCAGCGCGGCGGCCGCAGCCACCGCCAAAAGACTGTGGTTGAGTTTCATGGAACCCTCTTGATTAAAAATTTTACTATGCAGTAAAGGTTGCTCTATAGCCAACGGGAAATCCCTGAATCCCCGGTGCTATGAAGGGCCTATAACTGCGCTGGCACCGCTTTCGTCATGCAAGGTTGGTGCCAGCTAAAACTTTGCTTTCGCGAGTACCCATTGGCACTCATGCGGTTGCTCACGAGGGCGATATCGCATCGACACCTTTTCAATAAATTTTGGGCCGATGTACCGACGTTGGGCCTCCTAACCGCGGTTCTTGAGCCCCTAGTCGCTACGGGAACACCCGGCGCATGGAGACAACCGTCCGCAAAACACAACCAAAGCTCCTCATGAGCGTTCATCCCTGGAACACCAACCATGGAGTCAATTGGAATCAACCCAAACACACCGACAAAGGCTCTCTCAGGGACAAAACAAACAAGCAAACAACCCGAGAAATGAAAAAAGCCGCCCGAGGGCGGCTTTTGAGCTTGTATATCAACAACTGGCCAAAGCCAGCTGACGATATTAGAAGCTGTGACGGATACCGAAGTCGTAACCGTTGGAGTTGCTGTTCACACCAGTCACAGCGCCGTTCAGAGCTTGTGCAGCGCCGTTCTTGTTGGTCAGGTGAGCGTACGTTGCGTACAGAGCCGTGCGCTTGGACAGGTTGTGCACATAGCCCAGAGCCAGCTTGTTGGAACGGGGATCAGCACCAACGGTGTCGATCTTGTAGGTGGAGTAGGCCAGACGAACTTCGCCAGCGCCCACGGGCACCAGACCACCGATCAGGAAGCCCTTGCCGTCGTTGCCGCCGCTGATCTTGTCTTGGTTGTAGTGAGCCATGATCTTGGCCACGCCCAGATCATATTGACCGCCCAGGTTCACAGCCTTGATGTTGCCAGCCAGGAACTTGGTTTCGGAGAAAGCGATAGCGGCGTTGATGGGGCCGTTAGCGTAACCAGCGCGCAGTGCCAGGCCGTTGCCGTCCTTCTTGTTGGCAGCGTTGCTGTTGTTCTCACCCATGTAGTACTGGGCTTGGCCGTAGAAACCACCCAGGTTGCCAGGCAGGAAGTAGCCGATGGAGTTCGACGCGCGGATGGTGGTAGGGCCACCCAGGCTGGAGTTCAGAGTTTGGCTGGTGCCAACACCGACATTGCCGAACGGATCGAACACGGCCAGGTTCCAGTATTGGGGCGTGTAGTCACGGCCCAGACGCACTTCACCGAAGCCGCCGTTCAGGCTGACCGTCGAACGACGGTTGAAAGTCAGGCCGCCGCCAGTGCTGGTAGCTGCTTGGTTGTTGGTGTTGGTAACGCTGCCGGTGCCGTTGTCGTTGTTCAGACCAGCTTCGAGCCAGAACGAAGCGGCCATGCCACCACCCAGGTCTTCAACGCCGCGGAAACCCAGACGGCTGGAGTTGTAGCCGGAGTTCGTCAGTTGCGACTTGTTAGAGACGCTGCCGGAACCGTAAGCGTAGGCTGCGTCAACCACGCCGAACAGGGTCACGGAAGATTGAGCCATTGCAGCGCCGGAAGCAGCCAGCACAGCCAGGGCAATCAGGGATTTTTTCATTGCGAGTTACTCCAAGGTTAAACATCGGGCTCCGGTACGGGGGGTCTATGGTGAAAGCACCTGCACAGTCCCGCCGGTTTCCCGGGCCAACCTCCTGGTGGGGAAGTTGCTCTTATTGCACCAGACCCGGACCGGTTTCGCAAAGGAATTCACCCACAATCGCCCCGAAAGGGGAAATTCGTTGCAGTGTTGCAACATTTCAGTGCGCACGGGCAAAATCACGATTGCTGCATGCAACTCCTGTGCCTTGCCTTGTGGTTTTTTGTATCCAAGTGCAATTTGTGTTTCGACACCATTGCCATCCGAGAGCTTTCCATGGACGCTTTTTTGACTGCCGCAGACAACGCGCTGCGCACACTGTTTGCCCAACCCCGCGCTTCCGAGCAGACACCGGCCCACGGTGTGCCCGAGGCGTCGCTGGATCCTGCGCAGAAAAAGCTGGCGGGAGCCCTGATGCGCGTGAACCATGTGGGGGAAGTGTGCGCTCAGGCACTCTACAGTGCGCAGGCGGCCGTCACCCGTGACCCCGCCCTGCGGGACCACCTGCAGGCAGCGGCGCGCGAAGAAACCGATCACCTGGCCTGGACGCAACAGCGCCTGGACGCGCTGGGTGCCCGCCCCAGCCTGCTCAACCCTCTGTGGTTCGCAGGGGCTTTTGCGCTCGGGCTGGTGGCTGCCAAGGTCAGTGACCGGGCCAACCTGGGGTTTGTGGTGGAAACAGAAACCCAGGTGGCAGCGCATCTGCAAAGCCACCTCGACCGGCTTCCCGAGCAGGATCAGGCATCAAGGGCCGTGGTCGCCCGGATGAAGCAGGACGAGGAGCGGCACGCAGACCAGGCCCGCGCCGCCGGTGCGCTGGAATTGCCCGCCCCGGTGCGCCTTGCCATGAAAGGCGCCGCGAAGGTCATGACCACCACGGCGCACTATCTTTGAACCCCAAGCTGGCTCACGCAGGCAGCAGGCGCACCAAAAACATACGCACAGCAGCCCGCTCAACTGGGCAGTCCTGACCATCCCACGACTTCGTCAGGCCTCCAGCACCTCGTAGCCGGTGGTGATGTCGGCCGTCTTGCCCAGCATGATGCTGGCCGAGCAGTATTTGTCGTGGCTCATGGTAATCGCGCGCTCCACGGCGGCTGGGGGGATGCCCTTGCCCGTGACGGTGAAGTGCATGTGGATCTTGGTGAACACCTTGGGGTCGGTCTCGGCGCGTTCCGTCGTCAACTTGACGCTGCAGCCGCGCACGTCATGGCGGCCGCGCTTGAGGATCAGCACCACGTCATAGGCGGTGCAACCGCCCGTGCCTGCCAGCACGGTCTCCATGGGCCGGGGCGCCAGGTTCTGGCCGCCGTTGGCAGGGTTGGCGGCATCGGGGGCGCCATCCATGGTCAAAACATGGCCGCTGCCGGTTTCGGCCACAAAACCCATGCCGGAGCGGGTCCCCGCCCCTCCGGTCCAACTGACTGTGCATTCCATTTGTGTTTCTCCTGTGTGACACGTGGTTTTTTTCGCACGGAAAACCGAAACGAAAAGAATTTGATGCGAATTTTGCTGCATCGCAACAAGACTCGCGCTAAACTTCGCCCATGCGCTGCCGCTTTCGAACAGAAAGGAACCGGCAGGCGGCAAGAAGCCCGGAATCCGGCACTTGCCTCGCACCGATTGTCTCCTCCATCTCCTCAAAGGATGGATTAGCCCCAGGCCTCACGGCCCGGGGCTTTTTTTTGCCCGGTCGCCCCGCGCCGCAACAGGCCGCCCGCCCAGAGGCCTCGGCCCCTCCCCAGGGCGACGCCCTATGATGTGGGCCCCCGCCCGCTGCCCTGCGCCGGTGGGGCTCTCCTCCTGCACCTGCCATGACCCAGCACCTCACCCCCGCCGACTACCTCAAAAAAATCCTGACTGCCCGCGTGTACGACGTGGCGGTGGAGTCGGCGCTGGAGCCCGCCAAGAACCTCAGCCGCCGCCTGCACAACAAGGTACTCCTGAAGCGCGAAGACCAGCAGCCCGTGTTCAGCTTCAAGTTGCGGGGCGCGTACAACAAGATGGCGCACCTCACGCCCGAGCAGCTGCAGCGCGGCGTGATCTGCGCCTCGGCTGGCAACCATGCCCAGGGCGTGGCCATGAGCGCCCACCGGCTGGGCACCCGCGCCGTGATCGTGATGCCAACCACCACGCCGCAGCTCAAGATTGACGCTGTGAAGACGCTCGGCGGCGAGGTTGTGCTGTTTGGCGAGAGCTATTCCGACGCCTACGGCCACTCCGTCCAGTTGGAAAAAGAGCAGGGCCTGACCTTCGTGCACCCGTTCGACGACCCGGACGTGATCGCCGGCCAGGGCACCATCGCCATGGAAATCCTGCGCCAGCTGCAAAGCCTGGGAAGCAACCAGCTCGATGCCGTGTTCGTGGCCATCGGCGGTGGCGGCCTCATCTCGGGCGTGGCCAACTACATCAAGGCCGTGCGGCCCGAGATCAAGGTGATCGGCGTGCAGATGAACGACTCGGACGCCATGATCCAGTCGGTGCAGGCCCACAAGCGCGTGACGCTGGCCGATGTGGGCCTGTTCTCCGACGGCACCGCCGTGAAGCTGGTGGGCGAGGAAACCTTCCGCGTGGCGCAGGGCCTGGTGGATGACTACATCACCGTCGATACCGACGCCGTCTGCGCCGCCATCAAGGACATCTTTGTGGACACGCGCAGCATCGTCGAGCCCGCTGGCGCGCTGGCGGTGGCGGCCATCAAACAATATGTGGCCAAGAACAAGACCAAGGGCGAGACCTACGCTGCCATCCTGTGCGGCGCCAACATGAACTTCGACCGGCTGCGTTTTGTGGCCGAGCGCGCCGAAGTGGGCGAGGAGCGCGAGGCGCTTCTGGCCGTCACCATCCCCGAAGAGCGCGGCAGCTTCCGCCGCTTCTGCGAGGTGGTGGGCGGCCTGCCCGGCGGCCCGCGCAACGTGACCGAATTCAACTACCGCATCAGCGACGCCGCCCGCGCCCATGTGTTTGTGGGCCTGACCACCAACGGCAAGGGCGAATCGGAAAAGATCGCCAAGAACTTCAACCGCCACGGCTTCGAGGCGCTGGACCTGACGCACGACGAGCTGGCCAAGGAACACCTGCGCCACCTGGTGGGCGGGCACTCGGCGCTGGCGCAGGACGAGCGCCTGATGCGCTTTACCTTCCCCGAGCGGCCCGGTGCGCTGCTCAAATTTTTGAGCCTGATGCAGCCGACCTGGAATATCAGCCTGTTCCATTACCGCAACCAGGGCGCGGACTATGGCCGCATCCTCGTGGGCATGCAGGTTCCGCCCGAGGACAAGGCGGCCTTCGACGCCTTCCTGGCCACGCTGGGCTACCCCTATGTGGAAGAAACGCTGAATCCGGCCTACCGCCTGTTCCTGCGCTCCAAATAATGCCCAAAGTGGCTGCAAGCGCTAGTTGAACATGCCTTGACAGCTATCAAAACAGAAGCACTGAACCCCCACTGCACACCATGCAATCCCTGCGCCACTACCTGCTGGCCGTGCAGTTCTTCACCCGCATCCCCGTCACCGGGCGGCTGGCGAACTGGGTGGGCTACAGCCCGGCCATGCTGCGGGCCAGCGCGGCGCACTTTCCGGGTATTGGCTGGCTGGCGGCGCTGCTGTCTGCGGCCGTGTACGCCGCGCTGCACTGGGCGCTGGCGCCCAACCCGCTGGCCCCGGCCGTGGCGGCGGTGTTCTGCACCATCGCCACGGTGCTGATGACGGGCGGCTTCCATGAAGACGGCCTGGCCGACGTGGCCGACGGCCTGGGCGGCTGCTACGACCGCGAACGCGCGCTGGACATCATGAAGGACTCGCGCATCGGCGCCTTCGGGGCCATGGCGCTGGTGCTGGCGTTACTGGCCAAGCTCAGCCTGCTGGCGCTGCTGGGGGCGCACAGCCTGCCGGTGGCACTGGCGGCCCTGGTGGGCGCGCATGTGCTGTCGCGCTTTTGGCCCCTGCTCATCGTGCGCAGCCTGCCGCATGTGGGCGACACGGCGCGCTCCAAAAGCAAGCCGCTGGCCGATCAGATCTCCGGCCCGGCACTGGTTGCGGCGCTTTTGTGGTGTTTTCCGCCCCTGGTGCTAGTCGGACATGCCCAATCAGCTCTCTTTTTAGTAGCACCCATCGCTCTCAGCGCGCTCTGCGCGGCCTGGATGGCGCGCTGGTTCGCCCGGCGGCTGCAAGGCTTCACGGGCGACTGCCTGGGCGCCACGCAGCAGGTGAGTGAGATCGGGTTCTACCTGGGCGCGGCCATCGCACTGCGATGGCTATGACGCCCTCCCACGCCACCGCCAGCAGCCGCCTGTGGCTGGTGCGCCATGCGGCCCCGCTGGTTGCCCCGGGCACCTGCTACGGCGCTCTGGACGTGCCGGCGGATGCGCAGGCCACCCGCGCTGCGGCAGAGCGCTTGGCAACGGCACTGCCTCCCGGAGCGCGCGTGGCGCATTCCACGCTACAAAGATGTGAGCTGCTAGCGCATGAATTAAAAGCGCTCAGACCCGATTTGACCTTCACCCCCGACGCCCGGCTGCGCGAGATGGGCTTCGGCCGCTGGGAAGGGCAAACCTGGGACGCCATCGGCAAAAGTGCCATCGATGCCTGGGTAGCCGGGTTCGCCACCCACGCACCCGGCGGGGGCGAAAGCCTGGCCCACATGCTGCACCGCGTGGCGGCCGCCCTGCAGACCGCCCAGGCGTGGCGCACCGAACTGGGCGTGAAGGAGGTGGTGTGGATCACCCACGCCGGGGTGGCACGCTGCGTGGCCTGGTTGCAGGAGCGGGGTGAGAGCGCCCTGCCCCGCTCAGAGGATTGGCCGGTGGCGGCGCCGGGCTGGGGGGAATGGGAAATCAGGGAACTGGCCTGAAGCTGTAGGCCAGCAGGTCCCTAGTTCTTGAGCGGCATCTCCAGCGTCACCGTGGCAGGCCCGCCCATGCTGGCCCCCAGTTGCGCTTGGCGGGGGCCCAGCGCCTGCAGCACCAGCCCCTCATCCACGGCAGCGCCCACGCGGAAGGGCTTGGCGGGCTTGCCGTCCACGGCAATCAATGCGGCCCCGCCGCCGCTGCTGCGCCCCGACAGCACGCCGATCAGCGTGAACCGGCTTGCGGTAGGCGCCACCGGTGCTGCCACGCCAGGGGCGGCAGGTGCTGCACCCAGCAAACGCGCCAGCGCCTGCGCATCCATGGCCACGGGGGCAGGCGCCACGGCCGGCGCGGTGGATGCGGACGAAGGCGCCGACAGACGCAGCCCCCAATAGACCACGCTGGCGCCGGCTGCTGCCCAGAGCACCAGAGTCCCCAGGCGGACGCCCCATTTGCTGTACGTATTGGTCACCATGCGGAGATTATGATTCAGGCGATTCGACCATCCGAGAGACCGCCAGCAGTGAACACTTCTTTCTCCCTCCTCGTGCGCTCCGCCCCGCGCCGCGTTGCCAAGTCCGTGGCCCGTGGTTTCACCCTCATCGAACTGATGGTGGTGCTGGTGATCATCGGCGTGCTGGCCGCGCTGATCGTGCCCAACGTGCTCGAACGTGCCGACGATGCCCGCGTGACGGCCGCCCGCACCGACATCACCAATATCATGCAGGCGCTCAAGCTCTACCGCCTGGACAACCAGCGCTACCCCACGGCCGAACAGGGCCTGCAAGCCCTGGTCATCAAGCCCACTGCGGGCCCCGTGCCGGGCAACTGGAAGCTGTACCTCGAAAAGCTGCCCAACGACCCCTGGGGCCGCCCTTACCAATACCTCAACCCTGGCATCAAGGGCGAGATCGACGTGATGTCGTTCGGCGCCGATGGCCAGTCGGGCGGCGAAGGCAAGGACGCCGATATTGGCAGCTGGCAGTGACCGTTCATTGCCAAGGTGCCCCAGCCCCATGAAACGGGCATGCGCCCAGCGAGGGACGCCGTGGAACTGGTTTTGCCAGGCCACTGGCGTCTTCTCCCCCGGAAGAAGCCGTGCAGAGGCTCAGAGGGGCTTCACCCTCCTGGAGTTGCTGGTCGTCATCAGCATCATGGCGCTGGCCACGGCGGGCGTGGGGCTGGCGATGCGCGATGGCGGGCAGACGCAGCTGGAGCGGGAGGCCGCGCGGCTGGCGGCGCTGCTCGAATCCGCACGCGCCCAGTCGCGCGCCGGGGGCATCCCGGTGCGGTGGCGCGCGCTGCCGGGGGGGTTCCGTTTTGAAGGGCTGCCGCGCAACGCGCAGGCCGCTCTGCCCAACCAGTGGCTGGACCCCGGCACCGTGGTGCGCGGACCAGCGGTGCTGCAACTGGGCCCCGAGCCCCTGATCGGCCCGCAGCAGGTGCTGATCACCCACCAGTCCTCCCCCGACCGCACCCTGCGCATTGCCACTGATGGAGTGCGCCCGTTTTCTGTGGATGCGGTGCAGTGAGGACGCGCCGCCCCCCTGTCAGCCACCGGGGCTTCACGCTGGTGGAAGTGCTGGTGGCGCTGGCCATCGTGGCCATTGCCCTCATGGCGGGGCTGCAGGCCACGACGGCACTCACGCGCAACGCCCTGCGGCAGTCCGACATCGTGCTCGGGCAGCTGTGCGCGGAGAACGAACTGGTCAAGGCCCGCCTCTCGCGCCAGATGCCCAGCGTGGGGGACAGCAGCCTGACCTGCGAGCAGGCCGGGCGCCAGCTGCAGGTGGTGACCATCGTGCGGCCCACACCCAACCCGAGCTTTCGACGCATCGATGCACAGGTGCTGGATGGGGACAACTCCATCCTGCGCCTCTCCACCATCATCGGGCGGTATTGATGGTGATGTCTCCCCCAAGTCGCTTCGCGCGCCCCCCTTTCAGTGAGGACGATGGCGCGGCCCCCGTGGCGCAGGCCCGGGGTGCGCGCGGCTTCACGCTCATCGAGCTGCTGGTCGCCATCAGCGTGATGGCGTTGATTGCCATCCTGAGCTGGCGCGGGCTCGATGGCATGGTGCGGGCGCAGGAGTCCACGCGCCAGCGGGCGGACGAGATGCTGGTGCTGCAGGCCGCGCTGGGCCAGTGGGGGACGGACCTGGACGCCCTGGTGTCCATCGCCAACACCACGCCGCTGGACTGGGACGGCCAGGTGCTGCGCCTCACCCGCCGCAGCAGCGCCGTGCCCGACGAGGGGGCGCTGGTGGTGGCCTGGACCCGCCGCAACAACAACCAGGGCGTGGGCCAGTGGCTGCGCTGGCAGTCGCCGCCAGTGCGCACCCGTGCTGACTGGCGGCAGGCCTGGGAGCAGGCCGCCCAGTGGGCGCGCACGCCGGGCGACGCCGAGCGGCGCTACGAGGTGACGCTGCTGCCGCTGGACAGCTGGCAGATCTTTTATTACCGGGGCGGTGCATGGTCCAACCCACAGTCGAGCACGGGCACCCCGACGGGCGACAGCACCTCGGCCATCCCGGACGGCATTCGTTTGCAGATCACCCTGCCCCCGGGCCAGGCGCTGACGGGGCAGCTGACGCGTGACTGGGTCAACCCCGTGCTGGGCGGAGGCAGATCGTGAGTACCCCCCTGAGCGGCTGCACCGCATCCCCCCAGGGGGACGCCACCCGTGGCCTGGCAAAGCCAGCTCCACGGTGGCACTCGCTGCGGCAGCGCCCATTGCACAGACACAGGGCGCGCGGCGCCGCACTGCTCGCCGCCATGCTTACCGTCACGCTGGTCGCCACCTTTGCGGCCGCCGCGATGTGGCAGCAGTGGCGCGCGGTGGAGGTCGAGACGGCCGAGCGCGGCCGCGTGCAGTCCGCGTGGATCTTGATCGGCGCGCTCGACTGGTCGCGGCTGATCCTGCGCGAGGACGGGCGCTCCGGCGGGGCCGACCACCTGGCCGAGCCCTGGGCCATTCCCTTGCAGGAGGCCCGACTGTCCACCTTCCTCGCGGCCGACAAGAACGTGACGCAGGTGGACGACGCCAGCACCGACACCGCCGAGGCCTTCCTCTCGGGCCAGATCACCGACCTGCAGGGCCGCCTGAACATCACCAACCTCGC
The DNA here is from genome assembly GCF_025246485.1 of Acidovorax sp. K2F. NCBI lineage: Bacteria > Pseudomonadati > Pseudomonadota > Betaproteobacteria > Burkholderiales > Comamonadaceae > Acidovorax > Acidovorax sp. K2F. Next base: position 179,475 of record NZ_JAOBSQ010000009.1, on the reverse strand, counting down.
AGAAGGTGGGCAGGTGCAGGCCGTGGCCCTGCGGCAGTTCACCCGGCTGTTCGAGCGCCTGGGCCTGCCCGGCCAGCAGCTGAGCACCCTCATCGACGGCCTGCGCCGCGCGCAGGCGGGTGCAGGCACCGACAGCGGCTCCGCCCCCCTGCTGCCCCCCAGCGTGAGCCAGCTAGGCTGGCTGGGCCTGACCCCGGCCACGGTGGCGGCGCTCGCCCCCCATGTGACGCTGCTGCCCGTGCGCACCCCAGTCAACCTGAACACCGCCGACATCAACGTGCTGATGGCCGCCATCGACGGGCTGGACAGCGCCACGGCCCAGAAGATCGTGCAGGCCCGCGAAGCGCGGCATTTCCGCACCCTCAGCGACGTGCGCGACCTGGTGGGTGCCAGCATCGACATCAACGAAAGCGCCCATGCCGTGGCCTCGTCGTACTTTGAAGTGCGGGGCCGCCTGCGCCTGGGCGATGCGATGGTGGATGAGCGCTCTTTGGTGCGCAAACAGGGCATCGACGTGACCACGCTGTGGCGCGAGCGCGGGGCCTTCGACCGGGAAACCACGCAAACCCTGCCAGGGGCGCAGCGTTGAGAACCTGTTCTGAGGCACAACAACCCTCAACACCGCACCACCCACACCGCCGCCGTGTCACGCCCGCCCCCTAAAATGGCCCGCAAAACCCGCCCATGAGCACCCTGATCCTTTTCCTGCCGCCGGCACGCCCGGGACCCGCCTCCGAGTACGCCTACACGCTCACGGCAGACGGCCATTCCGCCCTCCAGCACGCCACCGCACCCGCTGCCCTGCTGCCCGAGCCCACCCGCCCCGGCGGCGAGGTCGTGGCTGTGGTGCCCGCACGGGCGCTGTCGTGGCAGCGCGTGACCATTCCGGCCGGTGTGCCGCTGGGTGCCGGCCAGCAGACGCCCCGGCTGCGCTCCGTGCTCGAAGGCCTACTTGAAGACCGCGTGCTGGACGATGCCAGCCAACTGCACTTTGCGCTGCAGCCCGGCGCACAAAGCCGCGCGCAGGCTGGCGAGCCGGTGTGGGTGGCCGTGTGCGACCGCGCATGGCTGCGCGAACACCTGCAGACGCTGGAGGCCGCAGGCCGCCGCGTGGCCCGCGTGGTGCCCGAATTTGCGCCCGGCCCCACGGCCAGCGGCCAGCCCGAGCTGTGTGCCCTGGGCACGCCCGAAGAGGCCTACGTGGTGCTCACTGGCCATGGTGCCGAACAGGGCGTGGCGGTGCTGCCGCTGACGCCCATGGCCCTGACGCTGGCGCGTACCGGTTTGCCGGCCGCCGAGGCAGGCGACGACCTGGCCCTCATGGTCCGCGCCGAGCCCGCCGTGGCCGCGCTGGCCGAACGCACCCTGGGCCAGCAAGGCCAACGCATTGCGCTGCACACCACCAGCCAGCGCGCGCTCGATGCCGCCCGTGGCGACTGGGACCTGGCGCAGTTCGACCTCTCCAGCACCAGCAGCACCCGCGCGCTGCGCAAGGTGGGCAGCGCGCTGAGCGCGGCGCTGTACGCGCCGCAGTGGCGTGCCGCCCGCTGGGGCGCTGGCGTGCTGGTGGTGGCACACCTGGTGGGGCTGAACGCCTGGGCCTGGCAAGAACGGCAGGCACTGACTGCCAAGCAGGCCAGCGTGCGCAACACCCTGACCCAGACCTTTCCCAAGGTGCAGGTGGTCGTCGATGCGCCGGTGCAGATGGAACGCGAGCTCGCCCAGCTACGGCAGGCCGCCGGTAGCGTGTCGGCGCGCGACCTGGAGCCCCTGCTGGCAGCAGCCGGTGCGGCGCTGCCCGATGGCCGCCTGCCCAGCAGCATCGAATACACGCCCGGCGAGCTGCGCCTGCGTGGCGTGACGCTGGCGCCCGATGAAGAATCCGTGGTGTCTGGCCGCCTGCAAGCCGCCGGGTACCGCGCCCGCATGGACGATGGCAGCCTGTTGCTGCGCACCGAGGTGAGCCCATGACCCGAACCTCCGCCCTCCAGGACCGCTGGAAAGCCCTGGCGCCCCGCGAGCAGAACCTGGTGCTGGCCGCCAGCACGGTGGTGGCGCTGGCCCTGCTGTGGTGGGTGGCCGTCGCCCCCGCGCTCGGCACCCTGCGCGCCGCGCCCGCGCGGCACGCCGCACTCGATGCTCAACTGCAGCGCATGCAAAGCCTGCAGGCCGAGGCCCAGCAGCTGCAGGCCACCCCCGCCACCAGCCCCGGCGATGCCGTGGGCGCGCTGCGCACCGCCCTCACGCAGCGCCTGGGCAACACGGCACAGCTCAACGTGGCGGGCGACCGCGCCACGGTCACGCTCAAAGGCGCATCGGCCGACGCGTTGGCCCAGTGGCTGGCCCAGGCCCGCAGCAATGCCCGCGCCACGCCGCTCGAAGCACGCCTGACCCGCAGCGCTGCTCCTGCTGCTGCGGCGCCGACTGGCAATGCGCCCGTCACCCTGGGCAGCACGCCCGTGGCCATGCCCCGCTGGGATGGCACCGTGGTGCTGGCCCTGCCCGCCGCACCCGCCCGCTGACCCGCCGCTCCGTCACCGCCCTGAACGACACCCTCCCCACCGTGGCCCGCAACCTCCGTCCGACACGCCCCGCCCCCCGCTCCGCCCCCCGCACAGCGTGGGGCTGGGCATGGGCCGGTGCGCTGGTGGGCGTGCTGCCCGCCGTGGTGGCCTTTGCGCCCGCGCACTGGCTGGCCGGCGGCGTGGCCCGCGCCACCCAGGGGCAGGTGCAGTTGCTGCAGCCACGCGGCACGGTGTGGACCGGATCGGCCCAGCTGGTGTTGACCGGCGGCCAGGCCAGCAAAGACAGCGCCGCCCTCCCCGGCCGGGTGGACTGGCAGCTGCGCCCCACCTGGGGCGGCCTGCGCGCCCGGCTGCAAGCGGGCTGCTGCACGGCGGAGCCCCTGCAAGCCCAGGTGCACCTGCGCTGGGCCGGCCCGCAAATCACCCTGGCCGACGGCCAGAGCCAGTGGCCCGCCGCGTTGCTGGCGGGCCTGGGCACCCCCTGGAACACGCTACAGCCGCAGGGCCAGCTGGCGCTGCAGACCCGCGCGCTGGCCGTGCAATGGGCCGCTGGCCGCATGGTGCTGTCGGGCGAGGCCCAGCTGGATGCGCGGGCCATGTCCTCACGCCTGTCCACCCTGCGCCCCATGGGCAGCTACCGGCTGGTGCTGCAGGGCGGCGAGGTGCCCACGCTCGCCCTCAGCACCCTCGACGGGGCTTTGCAACTCAGCGGCAGCGGCCAGTGGGTGGGCAACCGCCTGCGCTTTGCGGGCGAGGCCAGTGCCGCCCCCGAGCGGGAGGCCGCACTGTCCAATCTTCTGAACATCATCGGACGGCGCAATGGCGCGCGCTCCATCATCACCGTGGGTTGAATCTATGACTTTCCTGTTTGCTCCACGCCTGCGCTTTACTCTCAAAACAATAGCTGCCAGCGCAATACTTACCTGCGCCAGCGGCCAAATTGGTGCCCAAACGGCAGTGGACACCCGCACCGGCAGCGTGCGCCCCAGCGAACCCGTCACGCTCAACTTTGCCAACGCCGAGATCGAGGCCGTGGCCCGCACCATGGCCACCATCACTGGCCGCAACGTGGTGGTGGACCCGCGCGTGAAAGGCCAGCTCAACCTGGTGACCGAGCGCGCCGTGACACCCGCCGCCGCGTTCCAGCAGTTCTTGGCCGCGCTGCGGCTGCAGGGCTTCACGGTGGTGGAGGCGGCGGGCCTGTACAAGGTGGTGCCCGAGGCCGACGCCAAGCTGCAGGGCGGCAGCGTGAGCGTGGTGCAGGGCAACGCGGGCAGCGCACCCGGCGGTGGGCAGATCGTCACGCAGATCTTCAAGCTCAACTTCGAAAACGCGGCCAATCTGGTGCCGGTGCTGCGCCCGCTCATCAGCCCCAACAACACCATCAACGTGAACCCCGGCAACAACTCGCTGGTGATCACCGACTACGCCGACAACCTGCAGCGCCTGGCGCGCATCGTGGCGGCCATGGATGTGTCCAACGCCAGCGATGTGGAGGTGATTCCGCTCAAGAACGCGATTGCCAGCGACCTGGCACCGCTGGTGTCGCGCCTGATCGACGGTGGCAGCGCCAACGGGGGCGCCGCCGCTGCGGCCGCGCCCGGCCAAGCCGACACGTCGTTCAAGACCACCCTGATTGCCGAGCCGCGCAGCAACTCGCTGATCCTGCGCGCCGCCAACCCGGCCCGCGTGGCCCAGGTGCGCGCGCTGGTGGCCCAGCTGGACCAGGCGCCTGCGCCGGGCAGCAGCGCCGCCAGCGGCAACATCCATGTGGTCTACCTCAAGAACGCCGACGCCACCAAGCTGGCCACCACCCTGCGCGCCGCCATGGCGGCCATGGGCGGCAACAATGGCGGCGCGGCCAGTGGCGGTGGCGGTGCCAGCGCGCCCGCACCCAGCACGGGGCTGAGCACCGGCGGCATGCTGTCCACCAACGGCAGCTCGTCCGGCAGCAACAGTAGCACCGGCGGCCTGGGCTCCAGCGCGAGCGCCATGGGCACCAGCAGTACCAACAACAACCAGCCCTCCACCGGCGGGCAGATCCAGGCCGACCCCACCACCAACTCGCTCATCATCACGGCGCCCGAGCCGCTGTACCGCCAGCTGCGCGACGTGATCGACAAGCTCGACGGCCGCCGCGCGCAGGTGTTGGTCGAGAGCCTGATCGTCGAGGTCTCCGCCAACAAGGTGGCCGAGTTCGGCATCCAGTGGCAAGGCGTTCTGGGCAAGAACGGTGATGGTACCGTGGGCGTGATCGGTACCAACTCCGGCCAGGCGGGCGCCAACATCCTGGGAGTCACGGCCGCGCTGGCCTCGGGCTCCACCACCTCCATCGCCTCGGCGGCCAGCTCGCTGGGCAAGGGGCTGAACCTGGCGCTGGCGCCACGCGTCAACGGCCAGTACTACCTGGGCGCGCTGGCGAACTTCCTGCAGAACAGCGGCGACGCCAATGTGCTCTCCACCCCCAACCTGATGACGCTGGACAACGAAGAGGCGCGCATCATCATCGGCAACAACGTGCCCTTCGTGACCGGCTCGTACGCCAACAGCACGGGCAGCAGCACGGTGAACCCGTTCACCACAGTGGAGCGCAAAGACGTGGGCCTGATGCTCAAGGTGCGCCCGCAAATCAGCGAGAACGGCACCGTGAAGATGGCCATCTACCAGGAGGTCTCCAAGATCGACACCGCCACGCTGAGCAACGCCAACGGCCCCACCACCAGCAAGCGCTCCATCGAGTCGAACGTGGTGGTGGACGACGGCAACATCATCGTGATCGGCGGCCTGCTGGAAGACAGCTACTCGCAAGGCCAGGACAAGGTGCCGGTGATGGGCGACATCCCGGTGCTGGGCAACCTGTTCCGCAGCGAGAACCGCACCCGCAACAAGACCAACCTGATGGTGTTCCTGCGCCCCATTGTGGTGCGTGACAACGCCACCAGCGACGCGCTGATGATGGACCGCTACGAGGCCATCCGCGCGCTGCAGCAGACCACGCAGCCCGCCCCCAGCGTGGTGATGAAGTCGGTGTCCGGCGCGCCCATCCTGCCCGCGCTGCCACAGCGCGCAGAGCCCGGCGCAGCCACGGTGCCTGCGCAGCCGCTCGCCCCGCTGCCCGCAGAAACTTCGCCACGCTGAAGGGTCGCCACGCATGCGCCACCCCCTGCCCTACGCTTTTGCCCGCACCGCCCAACTGCTGCTGGAGGACGACGGCCACCAGCTGGTGCTGTGGCACGGCCCCAGCCCCGACGCGGGCGCGCTGTCCGAAGTGCTGCGCAAGCACCCCGTGCAGCAGCTGCTGCCGCTCGATGCCCCGGCCCTGGCCCAGCGCATCAGCGCGGCCTATTCGCACAGCGAATCGAGCGCCGCCACCGTGGTGAGCGAGGTCGAGAGCGACGCCGACCTCTCGCGCATGATGCAGGAGCTGCCGGCCGTCGAGGACTTGCTGGAATCAGCGGGCGACGCGCCCATCATCCGCATGCTCAACGCCCTGCTCACGCAGGCCGCGCGCGACGGCGCGAGCGATATCCACATCGAGCCCTACGAGCGCCACAGCAGCGTGCGCTTTCGCGTGGACGGCACGCTGCGCGAAGTGGTGCAGCCCAACCGCGCGCTGCATGCCGCATTGATCTCGCGCCTGAAGATCATGGCCGACCTGGACATCAGCGAAAAACGCCTGCCCCAAGACGGCCGCATCAGCCTGCGTCTGGGCACGCGCGCCATCGACGTGCGCGTCTCCACCCTACCCAGCGCGCACGGCGAGCGCGCCGTGCTGCGCCTGCTGGACAAGAGTGAAAGCAAGCTGAGCCTGGAGGCCGTGGGCATGCAGGGCGACACCCTGCGCCGCTTTGAGGGCCTGATCGGCCAGCCGCACGGCATCATCCTGGTCACCGGCCCCACGGGCTCGGGCAAGACGACCACGCTGTATGCAGCGCTGGGTCGGCTCGACGCCACGCGCAACAACATCATGACGGTGGAAGACCCCATCGAATACGAGCTGCCGGGCGTGGGCCAGACCCAGGTCAACAGCAAAATCGAGTTGACCTTTGCCAAGGCCCTGCGCGCCATCCTGCGGCAGGACCCAGACATCATCATGATTGGCGAAATCCGCGACTTCGAGACCGCGCAGATTGCCATCCAGGCCTCGCTCACGGGTCACCTGGTGCTGGCCACCCTGCACACTAACGACGCCGCCAGCGCCGTCACGCGCCTGACGGACATGGGCGTGGAGCCGTTCCTGCTGTCGTCGTCGCTGCTGGGCGTGCTGGCACAGCGCCTGGTGCGCAAGTTCTGCAGCCACTGCCACGGCAGCGGGTGTGAGCACTGCGGCCAGACGGGCTACACCGGCCGCACGGGCGTGTTCGAGTTGCTGGTGACCACGGACGCGATCCGGGCACAGATCCACAACCAGGCCTCAGAGGCCGACATCCGCACCGCAGCGCTGGCGGGTGGCATGGCGCTGATGCGGGACGACGGCGAACGCCTGATTGCCGCCGGCATCACCAGCCGCGAAGAAGTGCTGCGGGTGACGCGAGACTGATTTGCTACGTTTTTGATAGCCGTTAGCGCATGAAGCACTAGCGCTACCAGCCAAAAACACTTCAAACTACCGGATCTGCAGCGCGGGCCGGCGCCCCACCTGGGCCATCGCAGGTGCGGCGGGCGTTGCGGGTGCCGAGGTGCTAAACGCCGGGGATGCCGTCGCGCCATCCTGCAGCTTGAACTGGCTGACCGCGCTGTTGAGGTGGTGCGCCTGCTCGCGCAGCGACTCGGACGCTGCGGTGGACTCCTCCACCAGCGCCGCGTTCTGCTGGGTCATCTGGTCGAGCTGGGTGACCGACTGGCTGATCTGGCCGATGTTGTCGCTTTGCTCGGCCGACGAAGCGGTGATCTCCGCAATGATGTCGGACACGCGCCGCACGCTGCTCACGATCTCGGTCATGGTCTGGCCGGCCTGGCTCACCAGGCGCGAGCCGTCTTCGACCCGCTCCACCGACGAACCGATCAGGCCCTTGATCTCCTTGGCAGCTTCGGCGCTGCGCTGCGCCAGGTTGCGCACCTCGCTGGCCACCACCGCAAAGCCACGGCCCTGCTCACCGGCACGGGCGGCTTCCACCGCCGCGTTGAGCGCCAGGATGTTGGTTTGGAACGCAATCGAATCGATCACGCCCGTGATGTCCGCGATCTTGCGCGAGCTGGTGGTGATCTGGTCCATGGTGGTCACCACCTGCGACACCACGGCGCCGCCGCGTGCAGCCACCTCGGCGGCGGACGAGGCAAAGTCGCTGGCCTGGCGCGAGGCCTGGGCGCTTTGCTGCACGGTGCTGGTCAGCACCTCCATCGATGAGGCGGTCTCTTCCAGGTTGGCCGCTGTCTGCTCGGTGCGGTGGCTCAGGTCATGGTTGCCGCTGGCGATCTCGGAGCTGGCGGTGGAGATGTTGCCCGCCGCGTCCTGCACCTGGCGCACCAGGTCACGCAACGAGTCCTGCATGCGGCCCATGGCGCCTACCAGCTGGCCCACTTCATCCTGGTTCATGGCCGCCACATCGCGCGACAAGTCGCCACTGGCAATGCGTTCGGCCAGCTCCTGCGCCTGTCCGAGGGATTTTGTGATGGAACGCACGCTGAAGAACGTGAGCGGAATCAGCACCGCCAGCGCCAGCACCAGGCCCACACCAATCAGCGCGGCCATGGTGGAGGTGCGCGATTCGACACCCGCGCGGGCCTCGTCCATCTGCGCACGAGCCGAACCCGCCAGGCTGGAGAACAGCTTGTCGGTGGCTTCCATGTGGACCTTCAGGCGGTCGGCGTAGGCGCCGCCCCCTGCGCCGTCAAGCTGCGCGCCCTCGATCTTCTCGAAGATGGGTGAGATGCCAGTTTCGTACTGCTTGATCTCGTCGAGCGATTTGTCGATCGAGGCCACAAACTCGGCATCGCCCGACTGCACTTGCCGCACATCGGCCAGGCGCTTGCGCAGGGAGGTCAGGGTTTTGGCCCAGGACTCGCGCAGGGCCGAGACCTCGACCGAGTTGTTGAAGTTGATGATGATGTCTTTTTCGGTCCGGCGCAGGTCACCCAGGGTGGTACGCAGCTCGGACATGTCTGTCAGCGTCTGCACGCGTTCTGAAAACAGCACCTGCAGCGTGCCGCGCGTTCGGTCCAGGGCCACGTAGCCCATGGCACCAATGACGACCAGAAGGATCAGGGAAAAGACGGTTCCGAAGTAGAGACGCGTGCGGATGGAGAAGCGGCCGAGAGCATTCATGGCTCTTCCTTACATTTTTTAACAGACAGTCCAGCATAGCAAATTTGGTGCCACACACACCCCCCACCTTCTGGGCCGGGGGTGGGCGGGACTATATGCCGGGCAAGGCGGTCCACCGCACAGGGTAAGCACGGCCCCGGGACCCTGTTTCAGGGAATCCTCGGGGCCAGTAGCTGCGCTTATTGCGCTGCTGTCACACGGGCTTGAGCGGGATGTACAGCTCGCCCCCGCCTTTCTGGAACTCGGCCGCCTTGGTCTGCATGCCCTGGGCCAGGGCTTCAGCCTCGGCCACGCCCTTCTGGGCGGCGAAGTCACGCACCTCCTGGGTGATCTTCATCGAGCAGAACTTGGGGCCACACATCGAGCAGAAATGTGCCACCTTGGCCGAGTCCTTGGGCAGGGTCTCGTCGTGGTATTCCTTGGCCGTTTCGGGGTCCAGGCCCAGGTTGAACTGGTCCTGCCAGCGGAAGTCAAAACGCGCCTGGCTGAGCGCATCGTCGCGCGAGCGAGCGCCGGGGTGGCCCTTGGCCACATCGGCCGCGTGGGCGGCGATCTTGTACGCAATGATCCCCTGCTTCACGTCGTCGCGGTCGGGCAGTCCCAGGTGCTCCTTGGGCGTCACGTAGCACAGCATGGCCGTCCCCATCCAGCCGATCATGGCCGCGCCAATGGCCGAAGCAATGTGGTCGTAGCCGGGGGCGATGTCGATGGTCAGCGGGCCCAGGGTGTAGAACGGCGCCTCGTGGCAGGTCTTGAGCTGCTCGGTCATGTTGGCCTGGATCATGTGCATGGGCACATGGCCGGGGCCTTCGATCATGGTCTGCACGTCGTGCTTCCAGGCCACTTGCGTGAGTTCGCCCAGCGTGTGCAGCTCGGCAAATTGCGCTTCGTCATTGGCATCGGACGCGCAGCCTGGGCGCAGGCCATCACCCAGGCTGAACGACACGTCGTACGCCTTCATAATGTCGCAGATGTCTTCGAAGTGCTCGTACAGGAAGCTCTCGCGGTGGTGTGCCATGCACCACTTGGCCATGATGGAGCCGCCGCGCGAGACGATGCCCGTGCGCCGCTGCGCCGTGAGGTGGATGTAAGCCAGGCGCACGCCCGCATGGATGGTGAAGTAGTCCACGCCCTGCTCGGCCTGCTCGATCAGCGTGTCGCGGAAGATCGCCCAGGTCAGCTCCTCGGCCACGCCGCCCACTTTTTCGAGCGCCTGGTAGATCGGCACCGTGCCGATGGGCACAGGGCTGTTGCGCACGATCCAGTCGCGTGTGGTGTGGATGTTCTTGCCGGTGGACAGGTCCATCACGTTGTCGGCACCCCAGCGGATGGCCCAGACGAGCTTTTCCACTTCTTCTTCGATGCTGGAGGTGACGGCCGAGTTGCCGATGTTGGCGTTGATCTTGACCAGGAAGTTGCGGCCAATTGCCATCGGCTCCACCTCGGGGTGGTTGATGTTCGCGGGGATGATGGCGCGGCCCCGGGCCACTTCGTCGCGCACAAACTCAGGCGTGATGATGCGCGGGATGCTCGCACCCAGGGGGTTGCCCATCAGGCGCTTCTCGCGGCCTGCGTCGGCCATGTACTGCTCCATCCACTCGCGCTTGCCGTTTTCCCGGATGGCCACGTATTCCATCTCGGGCGTGATGATGCCCTTCTTGGCGTAGTGCATCTGCGTGACATTGGCACCCGCCTTGGCGCGCAGGGGCTTGCGCTGCAGCGCGGCGGCCTCGGCGCGCAGCTGGGCGAGGCGGGTGGCGTCTTCGCTCTTTTGGCCGTCGTCCAGCGCTACGGGCGCGCGGCCTTCGTAGTGCTCCACATCGCCACGGCCGGTGATCCAGCCACCGCGCACGCTGGCCAAGCCCTGGCGCACGTCGATCACGGCGTTGGGATCGGTGTAGGGGCCGGAGGTGTCGTACACGCTGACCAGCTCGCCGTTGGAGAGCGCGATGTCGCGCACAGGCACGCGCAGGTCGGTGTGCAGATGGCCGGGGATATAGGCCTTGCGGGATGCGGGGAAGGGTTCGCGGGTGCGTGCGAGCAGCTCGGCGAACTTTTCAGGGGCAGCCAGTGTGGCGTGTGGGTCGGGGGCGTTCATGGGCAGGTCTCCTGGTTCCGGTGGCGGTGGGTCTGCTCCGGAATGGACCTGTGCGCCCCCCAGGTACGGCAGCGCCTGGGGCATGGCGTGCCAGCAAAAACTGCAGGCACGGGGACAAGGAGGTCGGCTCTTCTTCCGCCGGTATGAACCGGATCAAGTTCGTCGGGTTCGCAAGCTCGCCTGAATTTCTTCACGCCTCTCGCATCTCAGCGCATTAGCACACCCCGGAGCAGGCGCGAGTATAGGGCAGAGGAAAAACGGGGCAGCAGAGCCCCCCAATCAACAGATACATCAGGCCAGGCGGCCGATGAGGATCACCGCGAAGAAAAAGACGGCGGCAATCACTGTCCAATTGAGGATGACGAGCCCCAGGCGCTTGTAGCGCGGCTGCCCGGTGCCCGCGTAAAACGCGAACGACACGGCCGCCGCCAGGAGCAGCAGCATGGCCAGCCAGCGAAAGATCAACATGTGCGTGCTACCAGGCGCGCGCAGGCTGCGCAAAGCCGGTGGGAGCCTGGCGCTCGTCCTCGAACGTGACCACCTCCCAGGCATCACGCTGGGCCAGCAGCTCACGCAGCAAGAGGTTGTTCATGGCGTGGCCCGAGCGGAACGCACTGTAGGCGGCCAGCAGCGGCTTGCCGATGAGGTACAGGTCACCCATGGCATCCAGGATCTTGTGCTTCACGAACTCGTCGTCATAACGCAGGCCGTCGCTGTTGAGCACCTTGTAGTCGTCCATCACGATGGCGTTGTCCAGCCCGCCGCCCAGCGCCAGGCCGTTGGAGCGCATCATCTCCACATCACGGGTGAAGCCGAAGGTGCGCGCCCGGGCAATGTCGCGGCTGTAGTTGCCTTGCCCCAGGTCAAACTCGACGCGCTGGCCAGTGGAGTCCACCGCCGGGTGGTCAAAGTCGATTTCGAAGCTGAGCTTGTAGCCGTGGTACGGCGTGAGGCGCGCCCACTTGGCGTTGGCACCCTCACCCTCGCGCACCTCCACGGGCCGGGTGACGCGGATAAAGCGCTTGGGTGCGTTCTGCAGTTCCACCCCGGCGCTTTGCAACAGGAACACAAACGAGGCCGAAGACCCATCGAGGATGGGGACCTCTTCGGCCGTGATGTCCACGTACAGGTTGTCGATGCCCAGCCCCGCACAGGCCGACATCAGGTGCTCCACCGTGTGCACCTTGGCATTGCCCACTGCGATGGTGGACGCCAGCCTCGTATCCGTCACCGCCTCGGCACGGATGGGAATGTCCACCGGCTGCGGCAGATCCACCCGCCGGAACACGATGCCTGTGTCCGGCTGCGCGGGCCGCAGGGTCAACTCGACCCGTTGGCCGCTGTGCAGACCCACGCCTACGGCGCGGGTCAGGGTCTTGAGGGTGCGTTGCTGGAGCATCTGCGCATTTTAGTTTCTGCGGCACCGCCCCGCACGTGCCGAGGTCTTGTCGCACCTCAAAGCGACGCGTACGTAGAGCTACCGCCGCGTTTTCACCTACTGTGCAGGCCCCATGGTTCGCCGCACAATTTGGTACACAGGGCCTTAACAACCACAACATGAACACACGACACCCGCCCCACAGGAGACTCCCATGAGCAAACTCAGTTTCAAGATGAAAGTCATGCTCATGATCGGCACCGCGCTCACGGCGCTGCTGATCATGGCCATCCTGTCACTCCTCCAGGAGCGGCGACTGATCACCGAGTCCCGCAAGGACCTGCTGACCACCGCCGTCCAGTCCGCACACAGCATCGTGGTCGGTTACCAGGCCAAGGCCGCGAGTGGCGCCATGTCGGTGGAAGACGCGCAGAAGGCTGCCAAGGACGCCCTGCGCATTGCACGCTACGGTGGCCCCGAGGGCAAGACCGAATATTTCTACATCTGGACCACCGAGGGCGTTGGCGTGATGCACCCCTTCAAGACCGAGTGGGACGGGCAGGACATGCTCGGCAAGGTCAAGGATGGTTCGGGCGTGGACATCATCGGCCTGCTGGTCAACGGCATGCGCAGCAGCAAGGACGGCAAGGCCTTTGTGCCCACCATGTTCGCGCGCCCCGGCCAGCAGACACCCGTGCCCAAGCTGCAGTACATAGTCAAAGTGGACGGCTGGAACTGGATGGTGGGCTCCGGGCTGTATACGGACGACGTCGATGCCATGCTGCGCAAGGCCCTGTGGTCGAGCCTTGCACTGGTGGTCGCGGTGTTTGTGGCGGTGGGGGTGATCGGCCTGCTGGTGTCGCGCTCGGTGTTGCGCCAGATTGGTGGCGAACCCACCCACGCCATTGCCATCATGTCCGAAGTGGCCGAAGGCAACCTGGATGCCCAGATTCCGGCTGCACCGCCCGGCTCCATGCTCGATGGCTTGGCCCACATGGTGGCCTCGCTGCGCAAGCTGGTGACCGAGGTACGGTCGGCCACGGACAGCATTGCTACGGCGTCGGGGGAAATTGCCCAGGGCAACAACGACCTGGCCCACCGCACCGAAGACACGGCCAGCAACCTGCAAACCACCGCCAGCAGCATGGAGGAGCTGACCAGCACCGTCAAGCAGACATCGGACTCCGCGCAAACCGCCAACCAGATGGCAACTTCAGCGGCTGCCGTGGCGGCGCGCGGAGGGGAAGTGGTGTCCCGAGTGGTATCCACCATGCAGGACATCAACGCCAGCAGCAACAAGATCAGCGACATCATCGGCGTCATCGACGGGATCGCGTTCCAGACCAACATCCTGGCGCTCAACGCCGCCGTCGAGGCAGCGCGCGCAGGTGAACAGGGTCGCGGTTTCGCGGTGGTCGCCAGCGAAGTACGCAGTCTGGCACAGCGCAGCGCTGCAGCCGCCAAGGAAATCAAGACATTGATCGACGCTTCCGTGGAGAAGGTGGCATCGGGCACGCAACTGGTGGGCAATGCAGGCGCCACCATGACCGAGATCGTGGACAGCGTTCAACGCGTGACAGACATCATTGGAGAAATCCGCTCAGCCACATCGGAGCAGAGCCAGGGCATTGCCCAGGTCAACACCGCCGTGAACCAGCTGGACCAGATGACCCAGCAGAACTCAGCGCTGGTGGAGCAGTCGGCTGCAGCAGCAGACAGCCTGCGCGAGCAAGCCATGAAGCTCACCCAGGTGGTGGCGCTGTTCCGCGTGAACGGCAGCACCTCCGCGCCCGCCCCGGCCAGCCGCCCCGCAGCTGCGCCCCGCCCCGCAGTGGCACCTGCCGTGCGTGCGGCAGCGCCCCGCCCGGCCCTGGCCAAGGCGCCGGCAGCCCCTCGTGCTGCTGCGCCTTCACCCGCGCCAGCGGCGGCATTGCCCCCCAAGGCAAGCAGCCCCAAGCCTGCGGCTGACAATAACGATGACTGGGAATCTTTCTGACCACTCAGAGGCCTGGGGCGGCCCAGGCCTGAGAGCCTGCTGACGTTCGCCCAGTCAAAAAGCCCTACCAGCTTGCGCCGGCAGGGCTTTTTGTCTTGCAGCCCCCGGGAGGGGGCCGCAGGGTGCGATCAGCGCGGTTGTCAGTCCGCTTGCTTGCGCAGGAAGGCGGGGATTTCCAGGTCATCCATACCGCCGGACGACAGGGCATCCACGCGGGCTGCGGCCTGCGTGCGGTTGGTACGCCACACGCTGGGTACCGACATGCTGCCATAGTCGGCCTGCGCGCTGCCCGTGTGGCCGCCTTGCACGCCCACGGCACCACCCAGCGTACCCACACCGGCGACAGGCATTTGGTAGGCCATGTTGTCCGTACCCGTGCGCAGGCCACCCTGCACCACCGAGATGGGCTGCCGGCGCGCATTGGCACGCGACAGACCCGTGGCCACCACGGTCACGCGGATCTCGTCACCCAGGCTTTCGTCATAGGCAGCACCAAAGATCACGTGCGCGTCGGTCGATGCGTAGGCGTTGATGGTGTTCATGGCCTGGCGTGACTCGGACAGCTTGAGGCTGCCCTTGCTGGCCGTGACCAGCACCAGCACACCCTTGGCGCCCGACAGGTCGATGCCTTCGAGCAGCGGGCAGGCGATGGCCTGCTCGGCTGCGATGCGTGCGCGGTCTGGGCCGCTGGCCGTGGCCGTGCCCATCATGGCTTTGCCCGGCTCGCCCATCACGGTGCGCACGTCTTCAAAGTCCACGTTCACCTGGCCGTATTCGTTGATGATCTCAGCGATACCGCCCACAGCGTTCTTGAGCACGTCATTGGCGTGCGCAAAGGCCTCGTCCTGGGTGATGTCGTCGCCCAGCACGTCCAGCAGCTTCTCGTTGAGCACAACAATCAGCGAGTCCACGTTGGCTTCCAGTTCAGCCAGGCCATCGTCCGCATTCTTCATGCGGCGACCGCCTTCCCAGTCGAAAGGCTTGGTGACCACGCCCACCGTCAGGATGCCCATCTCCTTGGCCACGCGCGCGATCACGGGCGCAGCGCCCGTGCCCGTGCCGCCGCCCATGCCCGCCGTGATGAACAGCATGTGGGCGCCAGAGATGGCTTCACGGATATCGGCCAC
Organism: Acidovorax sp. K2F; assembly: GCF_025246485.1. Taxonomy (NCBI): domain Bacteria; kingdom Pseudomonadati; phylum Pseudomonadota; class Betaproteobacteria; order Burkholderiales; family Comamonadaceae; genus Acidovorax; species Acidovorax sp. K2F. The sequence continues at coordinate 164,086 of NZ_JAOBSQ010000009.1, read as the reverse complement.
CGCCGCCTCAGCCGCATCGCGGGCTTTCTCGGGCTTGCCCCCAGCACCCAGGCCGCTGTTGCCCAGCTGGATGACGCGGTGCGCCGAGCTGCGCGTGAGCGCCTGTGCATCGGTGTTGGCGCTGACAAACTCCACGCCCTGCACGCTGCGGGCAATCATGTGCTCGACGGCATTGCTGCCGCCACCGCCCACACCGATCACCTTGATCTGGGTGCCCTGGTTGAATTCTTCGGCTTCGATCATTTCGATGGTCATCTTGGAGCTCCTGGTTCTAAATTCGTATGCAATTGCCAATTGAGAGATGGGATCATTTTTCTTGTAGTGCGTGGCGGTCCTGTACATCGCCATCGCTCGCGCGGTATCTGGTGAGGGCTTCCACGCGCTAGCCACAGGGGGTATTTCATGGTCAGAAATTCCCCACGATGAAATCTTTGAAGCGCCCGAATGCGGTCTTCATGGACCCACTCTTCTGAGCCACCTTGAAGCCGCGCAGACGTGCCAGGCGCGCTTCTTCCAGCAGCCCCATCACGGTGGCTGCACGGGGCTGGGCCACCATGTCAGCCAGGGCGCTGGAATACTTCGGTATGCCGCGCCGCACGGGCTTGAGGAAGATGTCCTCGCCCAGTTCGATCATTCCCGGCATGACCGAGCTGCCGCCCGTGAGCACGATGCCCGACGACAGCACTTCTTCGTAGCCCGACTCGCGCACCACCTGCTGCACGAGCGAGAAGATTTCTTCGACACGCGGCTCGATCACACCGGCCAGCGCCTGCTTGCTCAGCATGCGCGGGCTGCGGTCGCCCAGGCCGGGCACTTCCACCTGCGCCTCGGGGTCAGCCAACAGTTGCTTGGCGTAGCCGCTTTCCACCTTGATGTCCTCCGCGTCCTTGGTCGGCGTGCGCAGTGCCATGGCGATGTCGCTGGTGATGAGGTCGCCCGCAATCGGAATCACCGCGGTGTGGCGAATCGCGCCGCCAGTGAAGATGGCGACATCGGTCGTGCCCGCGCCGATGTCCACCACCACCACGCCCAGCTCGCGCTCGTCGTCAGTGAGCACGGCCTGGCTGCTGGCCAGAGGATTGAGCATGAGCTGCTCGACCTCCAGGCCGCAGCGGCGCACACACTTGATGATGTTCTCGGCCGCGCTCTGCGCGCCGGTCACGATGTGGATCTTGGCCTCCAGGCGGATGCCGCTCATGCCGATGGGCTCCTTCACATCCTGCCCGTCGATCACGAATTCCTGCGGCTCCACCAGCAACAGGCGCTGGTCGCTGCTGATGTTGATGGCCTTGGCCGTCTCCACCACGCGGGCCACGTCGGCCGACGTGACTTCCTTGTCCTTCACCGCCACCATGCCGCTGGAGTTGAGACCGCGAATGTGGCTGCCCGTGATGCCGGTGTAGACGCGCTGGATCTTGCAGTCCGCCATCAGCTCGGCCTCTTTCAGCGCCTGCTGGATGCTCTGCACGGTGGCATCGATGTTGACCACCACGCCGCGCTTGAGACCATTGCTCGGGGCCACGCCCAAGCCTGCGAGCTTGAGCTCGCCATTGGGCAGAACCTCGGCCACCACAGCCATGACCTTGGCGGTGCCAATGTCCAGCCCCACGACGACGTCTTTGTATTCTCTTGCCATATCAGTCTCTGCCCTTCTCGGTTCTGTCCCGCTGTCCCACCAACCCCTCGCACCGCCCTCTCGGGGCCCGCAGAGTGCTGCGTCTTGCTCTGTCTTGCCTCATGCCATTACCTCTTGCGCACGGCCGTCGCGCCGGTTGCGTCTGCAGTCACTGTGGTCACACCCCGCAGGCGCAGGGCGTAGCCCCCGGCGTGGCGCAGGTCCGCAGACTCCAGCGCGTCCACGCGGCGGCCATACTGCGCGGCCACCTGGGTCAGGGTGCGTACAAAACGCTGCGTGCGCTGCACCACTTCCTGCGGCGTACCGCCTCCCAGCTCCACCACGGCCTCACTGTCGAGGGTGGCGCGCCAGCCGCCTCGCCCGGTCAGCTGCAGCTCTTCCACGTCCAGGCCCAGAGGTTTGAACACGGGCTCCAGCAGCCCATACATCTGCAGCACCTCGGCCGAGCTGCCTGTAGGCCCCTGCAGGCGCGGCAGGCCCTCCTGCTCCACATCGCCCACATTGGCCTCGAAGACTTCGCCCTGGCTGTTGACCAGCGCTGAGCCGGTGTCCGGCCCCCAGTACGCCACCGCGTCATGCTCCTGCAGCTCCACACGCAAGCTGCCGGGGTACACCCGACGCACTTGCGCGCGGCGTACCCAGGGCACCTGCTCGAAGGCCTCGCGGGCGGCACGCAGATCCACGGTGAAGAAGTTGCCCACCAGATGTGGCGCCACGTTGGCCCGCAGGGTCACCGCGTTGTTGTGCACCAGCTCGCCCTGCACCACGATGCGTGCGATGGCAAAGCCGGGGTAGCGCAGCACCCACCCCACCCCCGCCGCCAGCACGGCCAGGGCGCAGCCCACGAACAGGACCGACGCGGTCAGGTTCATGAGCTTGACGTCCAGGGGTGCGGGCAGCGTCTGGGTCATCAGGCGGCCTTTGGTTTTGCGGGCGTGTCGAGGGCCGCATCCGCGAGGATGCGCAGACACAGCTCTTCGTAGCTGATGCCCGAGGCCCGGGCCGACATGGGCACCAGCGAATGACCCGTCATGCCAGGGGATGTGTTCATCTCCAGCAGGAAGGGCTTGCGGTCGCTCGCGCGGATCATCAGGTCGGCACGGCCCCAGCCCCGGCAGCCCAGGGTGCGGTAAGCCTCCAGCACAATGCGCTGGATCTCGCGCTCTTCGGCCTCGGGCAGGCCGCTTGGGCACTGGTACTTCACGTCGTCGGTGAAGTACTTGTTCTGGTAGTCGTAGGCGCCATCGGGCGCCACGATGCGGATCACCGGCAGCGCACGGGCGCTGGCGCCCTGGCCCAGCACGGGGCAGGTCACCTCTTCGCCCTCGATGAACTCTTCGCAGAGCACGTCGGGGTCGTACTGGGCAGAGAGCTGCACGGCCTCCTGCATGTCCGAATAGCCGCGTACCTTGGTCACGCCGATGGACGAGCCTTCGCGCGGCGGCTTGACGATGAGCGGCAGGCCCAGCTCGTCGGGCACGGTGCGCACCACCTCGCGCTGCTGCCGATCGGGCGCCAGCCACACATAGCGGGGCGTGGGCAGGCCCTCGGCCAGCCACACCCGCTTGGTCATGACCTTGTCCATGGCGATGGCCGAGGCCATCACGCCGGGGCCGGTGTACGGAATGCGCAGCAGCTCCAGCGCGCCCTGCACCGTGCCGTCTTCGCCATGGCGGCCGTGCAGTGCGATGAAGCAGCGGGCGTAGCCGTCGCGCTTCAAGTCGCCCAGCGCGTTCTGTGCGGGGTCAAACGCATGGGCATCCACGCCACGCGAGCGCAGCGCCTGCAGCACGCCGCTGCCCGACATCAGCGACACCTCGCGCTCGGCCGAGTCCCCGCCCATCAGGACGGCAACCTTGCCCAGCGACTTCACATCGATATTCGATTCAGGAAGGGTCATAGTGCGCTCCCTTCATGCGCTTTCAGCTCATTATTTTGTAGCATCGCAACCACCTTGCCGGGCACTGCGCCAATGGAGCCGGCTCCCATGCACATCACCACGTCGCCCGCGCGTGCGTTGTCGGCAATGGCCTGGGGCAGATCGACCACGTTGTCCACAAACACCGGCTCCACACGGCCGGCCACGCGCAGGGCACGGGCCAGCGAGCGTCCATCGGCGGCCACGACCGGCGCCTCGCCTGCGGCATACACCTCGGTGAGCAGTACCGCATCGGCATGGCCGATCACCTTGACGAAATCTTCAAAGCAATCGCGCGTGCGGGTGTAGCGGTGCGGCTGGAAAGCCAGCACCAGGCGCCGCCCGGGGAACGCACCGCGTGCGGCCGCCAGCGTGGCAGCCATCTCCACAGGGTGGTGGCCGTAGTCGTCGATGACGGTGAAGGTGCCGCCGTCCTTCGCGGGCAGATCGCCATAGCGCTGGAAGCGTCGGCCCACGCCCTTGAAGCCCGCCAGCGCGCGCTGCACGGCGTCGTCGGGGATGTTGAGCTCCACCGCCACGGCAATGGCCGACAGCGCGTTGAGCACGTTGTGCTCGCCCGCGAGGTTGAGCACGATCTCCATATCGGGCAGCGTGACGCCGTTGCGCCGCTGCACGGTGAAGCGCATCTGGCCCGCCTCGGCGCGCACGTTGATGGCGCGCACCTGCGCGTCTTCCGAGAAGCCGTAGCTGGTGATGGGGCAGGTCACGCTCTGCAGGATGTCGCGCACGGCGGGACTGTCCACACACAGGACAGCCGTGCCGTAGAACGGCATGCGGTGCAGGAAATCGACAAACGCGCCCTTGAGCCGGCCGAAGTCGTGACCATAGGTCTCCATGTGGTCGGCGTCGATGTTGGTCACCACGGCCATCACGGGCAGCAGGTTCAAGAACGACGCGTCGGACTCATCGGCCTCGACCACGATGTAGTCGCCGCTGCCCAGCTTGGCATTGGCGCCCGCGCTGTTGAGCCTGCCGCCGATGACGAACGTCGGATCCAGCCCCGCCTCGGCCAGCACGCTGGTCACGAGGCTGGTAGTGGTGGTCTTGCCGTGCGTGCCCGCGATGGCAATGCCCTGCTTCAGGCGCATCAGTTCGGCCAGCATCAGTGCGCGCGGCACCACGGGGATCTTCTTTTCGCGTGCGGCCAGCACTTCAGGGTTGTCCGAAGTGACGGCTGTGGACGTGACCACGGCGTCGGCGCCATCGATGTGCGCTGCCGCGTGGCCGAGGCAGGTCTTGATGCCGAGGTCTGCCAGGCGGCGCAGCGTGGCACTGTCGGCCAGGTCCGAGCCCGAGATGCGGTAACCCAGGTTGAACAGCACTTCGGCAATGCCACTCATGCCGGCGCCGCCGAGGCCTACGAAATGGATGTGGCGAATCGCATGTTTCATGGTTGGGCCAACTCCTCGCAGGCAGTCACCACCTCGCGGGTGGCGTTGATTTTTTGCATGTTTTTGGCCTTGAGCGCCACATCCACAAGTGTGGGCCGCTCTAATTTCAATAGCATTTCAGACAGCCCTTGCGGCGTCAGGTCGCGCTGCTGCACCAGCCAGCCGCCTCCTGCGTTCACGAGGAACTGCGCGTTGGTGGTCTGGTGGTCGTCCACGGCCGACGGGAAGGGGACAAAGATGGACGCGGCGCCCACGGCCGCGATCTCGGTGACGGTGCTCGCCCCCGCCCGGCAAACGATGATGTCGGCCGCTGCAAACGCGCTGGCGGTGTCGTCGATGAAAGGCGTCAGCTCTGCCTCGACCCCGGCGGCGACGTAATTGGCGCGCAGCGCATCGATCTGCGCCGCACCGCTTTGGTGGACCACGGTGGGGCGCTGGTCGGCAGGCATCAGCGCGATGGCCTGGGGCACGATCTCGTTGAGCGCACGTGCGCCCAGGCTGCCGCCCACCACCAGCAGGCGCAGCGGGCCGCTGCGGCCCGCAAACCGCTCCGAGGGGCCGGGCTGCTGCGTGAAGGCAGTGCGCAGCGGGTTGCCCACCCACTGCCCCTGTTTGAACACGTTGGGGAAGGCCGTGAACACGCGGTCGGCCACACCGGCCAGGACCTTGTTCGCCATGCCCGCCACCGAATTCTGCTCATGCAGCACCAGGGGCTTGCCCGCGAGCACGCCCATCATCCCGCCCGGAAAGGTGATGTAACCACCCAGGCCCACCACCACGTCGGGCTTCACGCGGCGCACGACCTGCAGCGCCTGCCAGAACGCACGCATCAGGCGCAGCGGCAACAGCGCCAGCGTGACGAGCCCCTTGCCGCGCACACCCGAAAAATCGATGAGTTCCAGCGCAAAGCCGTGCTGCGGCACGATGCGCGACTCCATGCTGCCGGGCGCGCCCAGCCAGTGCACACGCCAGCCGCGTGCGCGCAGTTCCTCGGCCACGGCCAGGCCGGGGAAGATGTGGCCGCCGGTTCCACCCGCCATGATGAGGGCGGTCTTCTGCGTGCTCATACGCGACCTCCCCGCATGAGGAGCTTGTTCTCGTAATCGACCCGCAGCACCACCGCCAGCGCCACCAGATTCATCAAAATCGCCGACCCGCCAAAACTCATCAGTGGCAGCGTGAGCCCCTTGGTCGGCAGTGCGCCCAGGTTCACGCCCATGTTGATGAAGGCCTGGAAGCCGATCCAGATCGCCACGCCCTGTGCGACGAGGCCGGAGAAAACGCGGTCCAGTGCAATGGCCTGCCGGCCGATGTGCATGATGCGGCGGGTCATCCACAGGAACAGGATGATGAGCGCCACCACACCCACGAGACCAAACTCTTCGCCGATCACGGCCATCAGAAAGTCGGTGTGCGCCTCAGGCAGCCAGTGCAGCTTCTCCACGCTGCCGCCCAACCCCACGCCAAACACCTCGCCGCGCCCGATGGCGATCAGCGAGTGCGACAACTGGTAGCCCTTGCCCAGCGCATGCTGTTCGCTGAAGGGGTCCAGGTATGCAAACACGCGCTCGCGACGCCAGGGCGAGCTGGCGATCATCAGAGCAAAGGCGCCGACCAGCACGCCAGCAATCAGGAAGAACATGCGGGCATTCACACCGCCCAGGAACAGGATGCCCATGGCAATCACGGCCACCACCATAAAGGCGCCCATGTCGGGCTCGGCCAGCAGCAGCACGCCGACGATAGCCACCGCAGCGCCCATGGGCAGCACGGCGCGGAAGAAGCGCTCCTTCACCTCCATCTTGCGCACCATGTAGTCGGCGGCATAGATCAGCACCGCAAACTTGGCCACCTCGGACGGCTGGAAGCCCACCGGCCCGATGGACAACCAGCGGCGCGCGCCGTTGACCACCTTGCCCACGCCAGGAATCAGCACCGCCACCAGCATGAGCAGGGCCACGATGAACAACCAGGGCGCCACGCGCTCCCACAGCGCCATGGGCACCTGGAACGCCAGCAGCGCCGCCACAAAGCCCACCACCAAGTACATCATGTGGCGGGTCAGGAAATGGGTGGACGCATAGTTGGCAAAGCGCGGGTTGTCCGGCATGGCAATCGACGCCGAATAGACCATCACCAGCCCCCAGGCCAGCAGCGCCACCACCACCCAGAGCAGGGCTTGGTCAAAGCCCAGCACGCTTGCCGGTGTGCTGGACGACTGGCGGTACTCGGTGCCGCCCACACGCACGGGCAACACGTCGGCCGCCTTGCCGGGAAGGCCGCCGAACCAGCCGGTCACGCGTTGGAGCAGGGTGCTGGCGGGTGCTGTCATTGCATGCCCTCCGCCGACTGGCCCGCATCGTCGGCCATCGCCCGCACGGTCTCGCAAAAGACGTGGGCGCGGTGCTCGTAGTCCTTGAACATGTCAAAGCTGGCACAGGCAGGCGACATCAGTACCGCGTCGCCAGAATGGGCGCGCTGCGCTGCCAGTGCGACGGCCTCAGGCAAGGTGCCCGCATCGAGCAGTGGCACGCCAACGTCCTGCAGCGCCGTGCGGATCAGCGGTGCGTCGCGGCCGATCAGCACCACCGCACGTGCGTAGCGGGCGACGGGAGCGGCCAAAGGCGCAAAGTCTTGCCCCTTGCCTTCTCCGCCCAGAATGACCACCAAACGCCGCTCTGTGCCCAGTCCCACCAACGCTGCCGCCGTGGCGCCTACGTTGGTGCCCTTGCTGTCGTCAAAATATTCCACGCCATGGATGATGGCCACGGGTTCCACGCGGTGCGGCTCGCCCCGGTACTCGCGCAGGCCGTACAGCATGGGCGCCAGCGGGCAACCCGCTGCCGTGGCCAGCGCCAGCGCCGCCAAGGCGTTGGTGGCGTTGTGGCGCCCCCGGATGCGCAGCGCATCCGCTGGCATGAGCCGCTGGATATGCAGGTCCTCTTCGACCTCGTTGCGGCCACGCTTGCGGGTTTCGTCGGCGTCCATGGCGCGAACCAGCCAGGGCATGCCGCTCACCACCTCGATGCCGAAGTCGCCCGGACGCCGGGGCATGTCGCCACCAAAAGTGATGTGCGCGCGCACCTGCGGCTTTTGCAGTTTGACCTTGACGGGCGGTGGCAGCATGCCCATCACCGCAGGGTCTTCGCGGTTCAGGATCATCAAGCCCGTCTGGCCAAAGATGCGTGCCTTGGCCGCAGCGTAGGCCTCGATGCTGCCGTGCCAGTCCAGGTGGTCCTGCGTGATGTTGAGCACCGTGGCGGCCGTGGGCTCGAAGCCCCCTTCACCCCCATTCACGCCATCCAGCTGAAAGCTCGACAGTTCCAGCACCCACACGTCGGGCAAGGTGTCTGCATCCAGGTGTTCTGCCAGTGTGTCGAGCAGGGTCGGACCGATGTTGCCGGCCACGGCCACGCGTTTGCCAGAGCGCTCCACCAACTGTCCGGTGAGCGAGGTCACGGTGGTCTTGCCGTTGGTCCCGGTGATAGCCAGCACGGCGGGGGCATACGCGTGCGATTCGCGCAGCGCTGCCAGGGCCATGGCATAAAGACTCAGCTCACCGCCAGCGCAGATGTTGTTTGCACGAGCCGCTTCGAAAACAGGAGCAACTGCCTCAGGGCTCAACCCTGGCGAACGATAGACCGCGTGCAGATTCTGCCCTTGTACCAGGCTGGCATCGAATGCGCCCGACACAAAACGGACCTGGGGCAGCTCTCGCTGCAGTGCGGGCAGTTGCGGCGGGGCGGCGCGCGTGTCGGCCACAGTGACTTGCGCGCCGCAACGCACGCACCAGCGTGCCATCGCCATGCCCGAGGCGCCCAGGCCCAGGATCAGGATGTGCTGGCCTTGCAGCAGGTTCGCAACGCCCTCGCGCGCGGGGCCTGCAGGCACGTCCGGCGTCATGGGCTCGTCGGCCTCTGCGGTGTCTGCAGCGCCCACACTGTCAGCGGCTCCCGACTCAGGAGCCGCCACCTCTGCAAAGATCTGCGCCACAAAATCCGCTGCGGCTTTCGCGGCGGAGACAGCAGGCACGGCCTCGGGGTTCCAGGCAGTGCTGGTGCTCTTTCCTGCCGGCGCACCTGGGACCGCCTCAGTGACCTCTGCGGGAGGCACGCCGTCTGGCACTTCGCTGCCCGATGCCGCAGTGTCCTGCCCTGGACTCACATCGGGTACCGCGGGCGCAGCATCCTGCCCGCCAGGGTCGACCTCTGGAGCACCGGCAGCATCCACCCCAGCCCCTGCCAACGGGGGCATGGCCTCAGACGTGCCGAGGGGGTCAGGGACAAGAGGATCGTTCGGGTTCATCGCAGTTTCAGCGTGGACAGGCCAATCAGGCACAGCAGCATGGTGATGATCCAGAAGCGCACGACCACCTGCGTTTCTTTCCAGCCGCTCTTTTCAAAGTGGTGGTGCAGGGGCGCCATCTTGAGCAGGCGGCGGCCTTCGCCATAGCGCTTCTTGGTGAACTTGAACCAGGTGACCTGCAGCATCACAGAAAGGGCCTCGACCACAAAGATGCCGCCCATGATGGCCAGCACGATCTCCTGGCGCACGATGATGGCGATGGTGCCCAGGGCTCCGCCCAGCGCCAGTGCCCCCACGTCGCCCATGAAAACCTGGGCGGGGTGCGCGTTGAACCAGAGGAAAGCCAGGCCCGCGCCCGCCATGGCAGCGCAGAAGATCAGCAACTCGCCCGAACCCGGAATGTGAGGGAAGAACAGGTACTTGGAATACACCGAGCTGCCGGTGACATAAGCAAACACGCCCAGCGCCGAGCCCACCATCACCACGGGCATGATGGCCAGGCCGTCCAGACCGTCGGTGAGGTTCACCGCATTGCTGGAGCCCACGATGACGAGATAGGTGAGGATCACGAAGCCGAGCACGCCCAGCGGGTAGCTCACTTCCTTGAAGAAGGGCAACTGCAGCCCCGCCTTGGGGGGCAGGTCCAGCGAAAAGCCCGACTGCACCCAGCCCACGAACAGTTCCCACACCTTGGCGTTGGAGCTTTCAGAAATGCTGAACACCAGGTACAGCGCGGCCATGAGGCCGATCACCGACTGCCAGAAGTACTTCTCGCGCGAACGCATGCCTTCGGGGTCCTTGTTGACCACCTTGCGCCAGTCGTCCACCCAGCCGATGGCGCCAAAACCCAGCGTGACGATGAGCACGATCCACACAAAGCGGTTGGACAGGTCAAACCACAGCAGGGTGGAAATGGCGATCGACAACAGGATCAACACACCGCCCATGGTGGGCGTGCCGCTCTTGGACAGGTGCGACTGCATCGCATAGCCGCGGATGGGCTGGCCGATCTTGAGCGAGGTGAGGATGCGAATCACCTTGGGGCCGGCCACCAGCCCGATGAGCAGCGCCGTCATGGCGGCCATCACTGCACGGAACGTGAGGTACTGGAACACCCGAAAGAAGCCGAACTCGGGCGACAGGCCCTGCAGCCATTGCGAGAGCATCAGCAGCATGTGGCACCTCCGGCATGGGCTGACACCGTATGGGCAATATCAATGCGTTGCGCCATGGTGTCCCTCCCGTGGGTTGATCGGCTTTTGTTGTTGTTCTGGGGGCAGTGCGGCGGCGCTGATCGCCTCGACCACCTGTTCCATCTTCATGAATCGCGATCCCTTGACCAGCACGCTGCCCACCGTGGGCAGGGCGTTGCGCACCGCATCCTGCAGTGCGCTCATATCGTTGAAATGCCGGGCAACACCACCCTGCCCGTCGCCGTACGCCGACGCGGCGTGCACCGACTGCGCGCCCAGCGCAAACATCGTGGGGATACCAGCCTCACGGGCCAGTGCGCCGGCCTCGGTGTGGAACTGTGGCCCCTGGTCGCCCACCTCGCCCATGTCGCCCATCACCAGCAGTTGCGGGCCTGGCAGTTCGGCCAGCACCTGGATGGCAGCGTGCATGGAGTCGGGGTTCGCGTTGTACGTGTCGTCCACCACCGTGATGTCGCGGCCCGCGACGGTCACACTGAAAGCGCGCGAGCGGCCCTTGACCGGTGCGAAGTCGCGCAGCCCCTGGGCAATGGCCGCGACGGGTGCACCCGCTGCCAGCGTGCACGCCGTGGCCGCCAGCGCGTTGGTGACGTTGTGGCGGCCAGCGATGTGCAGGCGGGTCGTGATCTCGCCGCGTGGTGTCGTCAGGGTGACCGCCCAGGCGCCGCGCTCCCACGTGGCCTGCGCACAGCGAACATCACCGCCATCACCAAAGGTCACCGTGCGGCGGCCGGGCCGCTCCAGCGCCAGCGACTGCCACAGGCCCGTGTAGGCATCCCCTGACGGGAACACGGCCACGCCATCGGCGGGCAAGCTGGCAAACACCGAGCCGTTCTCGCGGGCCACCGCCTCGACGGTATGCATGAACTCCAGATGCTCCCGCTGCGCGTTGTTGACCAAGGCCACCGTGGGCTGGGCCATGGCGGCCAGCGTGGCGATCTCGCCAGGGTGGTTCATGCCCATCTCGATCACGGCGGCGCGGTGGCTGGCGCGCAGGCGCATCAGCATCAGCGGCACACCGATGTCGTTGTTGAAATTGCCCTGCGTGGCAAACGCAGCCTCACCCTGCCAGGCACGCAGGATGGACGCGATCATCTGCGTCACCGTGGTCTTGCCATTGCTGCCCGTCACGCCGATCAGCGGCAGGTGGAACTGCGTACGCCAGCCGGTGGCAAGTGCGCCCAGCGCAGCCAGGCTGTCGGGCACTTCGATGCCGGGCAAACCGGCTGCCTCCAGGCCACCGTGCGCAATGGCTGCAGCGGCACCGCCAGCACGGGCATCGGCCAGGAAGGCGTTGGCATCAAAACGCTCCCCCTTGAGCGCCACAAACAGATCGCCCGGCTGCAGGGTGCGCGTGTCGGTGTGCACACGCGCCAGCGGCGTGGCGCCATCGCCCACCAAGCGGGCAGCGGGAATACGCGGCTGCAGCAGCGCCCAGGCTTGCTGCAGTGTCATGACGGGTGCAATGGTGTTCATGCCCATGTGTGGGCTCCTCGGGCCTGCAGCGCAGCCTGCGCATGGGCCATGTCGGAGAACGGCACGCGCACGCCTGCCGTCTCCTGGGTGTCTTCGTGGCCCTTGCCGGCAATCAGCACCACATCGGCAGGTGCGGCCTCGGCAATGGCCTGCGCGATGGCGGCCGCACGGTCGGGCTCGGCGCGCACGGTGCCACCGGCAATCGTGCCCTGCAGGATCTGGTGCAGGATGGCGGCCGGGTCTTCGCTGCGGGGGTTGTCGCTGGTCACCAGCACCTGGTCGGCCTGCTGCTGGGCCACGGCACCCATCAGCGGGCGTTTGCCCGCGTCGCGGTCGCCGCCGCAGCCGAACACGCACCACAGCCGCCCGCCACGCTCGGTGGCCAGGGGGCGCAGGGCTTGCAGGGCCTTGTCCAAAGCGTCGGGGGTGTGGGCGTAGTCCACGGCCACCAGGGGTTGCCCCACCGCCACCAGCCGCTGCATGCGGCCCGGCACGGGCTGCAGGCTGGCGCAGACGCGCACAGCGCTGCCCAGCGGCACACCCAGGCTGCGCAGCGTGGCCAGCACCCCCAGCAGGTTCAGCACGTTGTACTGGCCGATCACGCGGGTTTGCAGCAGCTGCCGGTCAGTACCCTCGGCCACCGTGAAACACAGACCCTGGTCGCCCAGGGTGATGTCCTGCGCCGCCAGGCGCGCAGCCCCCTGGGCCGAGACGCTCCACAGATCCAGGGCACTGCCCTTCAGCTCGCCATGCAATTGGGCGCCTGCAGGGTCGTCCACATTGATGATGGCAGCCTGCAGGCCCGGCCAGTCGAACAGCGCCCGCTTGGCCAGCCAGTAATCGGCCATGCTGCCGTGGTAGTCCAGGTGGTCTTGCGTGAAGTTGGTGAAGATGGCCGCGTGGATGTGCGTGCCGTCGAGCCGGGCCTCGGCCAATCCAATCGACGAGGCCTCGATGGCGCAGGCACCGAGGCCCTGCGCCACAAAATGGGCAAACGCGCGCTGCAACCGCACCGGGTCGGGTGTGGTCATGCCGGTGGAGGTGAGCGCGGGTGGCAGTCCCATGCCCAAAGTGCCCACCAGCGCACATTGATCTTGCCCTGATTGCTCCTCATTCGATAGCACATTCAGAGCACCTGCGAGCCACCACGCCGTGCTCGTCTTGCCGTTGGTTCCCGTCACCGCCAGCACCTTCAGCTGCTGCGTGGGCTGCGCAAACCATTCGGCGGCGATGGGCCCTGTGGCGGCCTTGAGACCTTGCAGCGCGGCCATGTGGTCGCCCGCAAAAGCGAAGGCCTCGACCCCCGCCTGTTCGACGAGGCAGGCCGTGGCGCCACGCACCATGGCGTCGGCCACATGCGCGCGGCCGTCTGTGGCGGCACCGGGCCAGGCAATGAAGCCGTCGCCGGGCGTGATCTGGCGGCTGTCGGTGTGCAGGGTGCCGGTGACCCGCGTGCGCAGCCATTGCACCGCGTCGCTGGCAGTCTGCAGGGTGTGGAGCGGCGCTTGCATCACAGCGACTCCTCCACGGCATTGGCCACGATCTGCGGCTTGACGGCCATGTCGGGCTGCACGCCCATCATGCGCAGGGTCTGCTGCACCACCTCGCTGAACACCGGCGCGGCCACGGCACCGCCGTAGAACACGCCGTTGCTGGGCTCATCGATCATCACGGCCACGATGATGCGGGGCTTGTCGATGGGTGCCATGCCGGTGAACCACGCGCGGTACTTGCCCGAGGCGTAGTTCTTGCCCACCTGCTTGCGTGCCGTGCCCGACTTGCCGCCCACGGAGTAGCCCACGGTCTGCGCCTTCTGGCCCGTGCCGCCGGGGCCTGCGGCCATCTGCAGCATCTTGCGCACCTGGTCGGCCGTGCGCTCGGAAAAAACAGGCACGCCCACGGCGGGCTCGGCCGTCTTGAGCATGGTGGCGGGAATCACCCGACCGCCATTGGCAAACACGGTGTACGACCGTGCCATCTGGAACAGGCTGGCCGAGAGGCCGTAGCCGTACGACATGGTGGCCTGCTCCACGGGGCGCCAGCTCTTGTAGGGGCGCAGGCGGCCCGTCACCACGCCCGGGAAGTGCAATTGGGGCTTCTGACCAAAACCGGCGGCCGAGAAGGTCTCCCACATCTCGCGCGCGGGCATCTGCATGGCCAGCTTGGTGGTGCCCACGTTGCTGGACTTCTGGATCACGCCTTCGACCGTGAGCACGCCGTAGTTGTGCGTGTCCGAGATCGTGGAGCCTGTGATGGTGATGCGTCCGGGGTTGGTATCCACCACGGTCTCGGGGCGCACGCGCCCGGTCTCCAGCGCCAGGCCGATGGTGAACGGCTTCATGGTCGAGCCGGGCTCGAACACGTCGGTCAGCGCACGGTTGCGCAACTGCTCGCCAGTCAGGTTCTGGCGCTTGTCGGGCACGTAGCTCGGGTAGTTGGCCAGCGCCAGCAGCTCACCCGTGTGGGCATCGAGCACCACCACGCTGCCCGCCTTGGCCTTGTGCGCGGCGACCTGGTCGCGCAGCTTCTGGTAGGCAAAGAACTGCACCTTGCTGTCGATGGACAACTGCATGTCCTTGCCATCGACCGGGGGCACGGTTTCGCCCACGCTTTCGACCACACGGCCCAATCGGTCCTTGATCACGCGGCGCGAACCGGGCTTGCCCGCCAGCTCCTTATCGAACGCCAGCTCCATGCCTTCCTGGCCGTGGTCTTCCACGTTGGTGAAGCCCACCACGTGTGCGGCAGCCTCGCCCTCGGGATACTGGCGCTTGTATTCCTTGCGCTGGTAGATGCCCTTGATGTCCAGGGCGGCGATCTGCTGGCCCACATCCCAGTCAAGCTGACGCTTGATCCAGACGAAGGTCTTGTCCTCATCCGCCAGTTTTTTCAGCAGGTCGGCCTGCGGCATGTCCAGCAGCTTGGCCAGCTGCTTGAGCTTGGCGCGAACCTCGGGCTTGTCCTGGTCCACGTCTTCGGGGATCGCCCAGATGCTGGCAGCCGGCACGCTGGACGCGAGGATCAGGCCATTGCGGTCCACGATCTTGCCGCGGTTGGCAGGTAACTCCAGCGTGCGCGCAAAACGCACCTCGCCCTGACGCTGGAAGAACGCGTTGCCAAACACCTGCACATAGGCCGCCCGCCCAGCCAGCCCCAGAAAGCCCAGCCCAATCACCGCCACGATGAACTTGCTGCGCCAGACCGGCGTCTTGCTGGCCAGCAAAGGGCTGGATGTATAGAGCACGCTGCGGCTCATGGCTGCACCCCGGCGGGTTGCGAAGCGGCGGCGGCTGCCGCTGCGGTGGCAGTTGCGACGCCTTGCGGGTCAGACACGTACTGGGTGATCGCTGGGGTGGCGGTGCGCATGTTCAGCTGCGCACGCGCGATCTTCTCCACCCGCAGCGGCGTGGCCTGGGCGCGCTTTTCCACCTGCAGGCGCTGGTGCTCCGTCTCCAGACGGCGGGCCTCGGCCACGGCGCGGTCCAGCTCGGTGAACAGGCGGCGCGATTCGTACTGGGTGTGCACCAGATAGATCGCACTGGCCAGCACCGCCAGCAACAGGACCACGTTGAGCCGCGTCATGTCAGACGACCGCCGTGCGCTCGGCTACGCGCATGATGGCGCTGCGCGAGCGGGGATTGGCCTCGACCTCGGCCGCACTGGGCTTGATGCGGTCGAGCGCGATGAGCTTCATGGCCTGCGGCGCAGCAAACGGTGCGCGGCGGTCGTAGACCTCCTTGGAATGTTTGCCGATGAACTGCTTGACGATGCGGTCTTCGAGCGAATGGAAGCTGATGACCACCAGCCGCCCACCGGGCTGCAGCACCGAGAGGCTGGCCTCTAGCGCCTGTTGCAGCTCTTCAAGCTCGGCGTTGATGAAAATCCGAAGAGCTTGAAATGTGCGCGTTGCAGGGTTCTGGCCCGGCTCGCGGGTTTTGACCGCGCCAGCCACGAGGTCGGCCAGTTCTGCGGTGGTTGCAAGAGGACCCCGTTCTTCGCGCCGAGCAACAATCGCCTTTGCAATGGGGCCAGCAAACCGTTCTTCACCGTAGTCACGTATCACCTCCGCAATCTGACCGACTTCGGCCGTGGCCAACCAATCGGCCACGCTTTCGCCGCGCGTGGTATCCATGCGCATGTCCAGCGGACCGTCAAAACGGAAACTGAAGCCCCGTTCGGGGCTGTCGATCTGGGGCGAGCTCACGCCCAGGTCCATCAGAACGCCCGCAGCACTGGCGGGCGGCAGGTCGGCCAGATGGCGAAAACCTTCGTGCCGAATGGAAAAACGCGCATCGGTGATGCGCGTTGCTTCGGCGATGGCTTCGGGGTCCTTGTCAAAGGCCACCAGGCGCCCCTGGGGGCCCAGCCGGAGCAGGATGAGGCGGGAGTGCCCGCCGCGCCCGAAGGTCGCATCGATCCAGGTGCCGGAAGGTTCCGGGTCTGCGCCGCCCAGGAGAGAGTCCACGGCCTCGTTCAGCAGGACGGTGGTGTGTTGCAAAGGGGATGTCACAGCGCGCCTTAGAAGGAAAAGTCCTTGAAGACATCCGGCATCTCACCCTGCATGGCCTTGGCTTCCTGCTCGTCGTAGGTGGCCTTGTCCCAGAGTTCGAAATGGTTGCCCATGCCCAGCAGCATGGTGTCTTTGGAAATACCGGCGGCTTCGCGCAGCTCGGGGGAGATCAGCACACGGCCGGTGGCGTCCATGTCCACATCCATGGCATTGCCCAGGAAGATGCGCTTCCACCACTGGGCGGACATGGGCAGCTGGGCGATGCGCTCGCGGAACTTCTCCCATTCAGGGCGGGGAAAGACCATGAGGCAGCCGTGCGGGTGCTTGGTGATGGTGAGCTGGCCCGATGCCGTGGCCGCGAGGACGTCACGATGCCGGGTCGGCACGGACAGCCGACCCTTCGCATCGAGACTCAGCGACGAGGCACCTTGAAACACGGACAGATTCCCAGTTCGGTTTTGCGCCTCGCAGGTCCAGAAACGGACCCTGAGGGCACTTTTCACCACTTAATTGCACTTTTTTGCACTGTAGCAGGAAAAGCACACCGAACAAGGGGGTTGTCCCACAAACTTTTCAATGAAATCAACGACTTAGATGCGTTTTTTCAGACACCAGAATGCCAAAAGTCGTTGAAAAAGAAGCACTTAGAGAGGCCTATGAAAGTGACCTCTCAAGGGTTGACCGAGTGGTCACAGGATGTAGCGCGACAGGTCCTCGTCCTGGCTCAGAGTCTGCAGGCGGGTATCGACGTAGGCGGCGTCGATGGTGATGGCCTGGCCGGCCAGGCGGGTGGCGTCAAAGCTCACCTCGTCCAGCAGGCGCTCCATCACCGTGGACAGGCGGCGCGCGCCGATGTTCTCGGTGCGTTCGTTCACCTCAAAGGCGATGTGCGCCAGGCGGGTAATGCCCTCGGGCGCGAACTCCAGCGTGACGCCCTCGGTGGCCAGCAACGCCTGGTACTGCTTGACCAGCGACGCATGGGTCTGGGTGAGGATGGCTTCGAAGTCCTTGACCGACAGCGATTCCAGCTCCACCCGGATCGGGAACCGCCCCTGCAGCTCCGGGATCAGGTCGCTCGGTTTGGACAGGTGGAACGCCCCCGAGGCGATGAACAGGATGTGGTCCGTCTTGATCATGCCGTACTTGGTGGACACCGTGGTGCCCTCCACCAGCGGCAGCAGGTCGCGCTGCACGCCCTGGCGCGATACGTCGGCGCCACTGCTTTCCTGCCGCGCGGCCACCTTGTCGATCTCATCGATGAAGACGATACCGTTTTGCTCGGCGCTGGCCACCGCTCGGGTCTTGATGTCCTCTTCGTTGACCAGCTTGGCCGCCTCTTCATCGGCGATGAGCTTCAGGGCCTCGGCAATCTTGAGTTTGCGGGTCTTGCGCTTGTCCTGCCCCAGCTGGCTGAACATGCCACGCAGCTGCTCGGTCATCTCTTCCATGCCCTGGGGGCCCATGATTTCGAGCTGGGGGCGGCCTTCGGCCACGTCGATCTCGATCTCCTTGTCATCCAGTGCACCTTCGCGCAGCTTCTTGCGAAAGACCTGGCGGGCTGTGTTGTCAGCGGCGGGTTCGCTGCCTGCCGCTGCGCGGGCCGGGGGGATCAGCACGTCCAGGATGCGTTCCTCGGCGGCATCTTCGGCGCGTGTACGCACCTTCTTCATCTCGGCCTCGCGCGTCTGCTTCACAGCCATCTCGGCCAGGTCGCGGATGATGGAATCCACGTCCTTGCCCACGTAGCCCACCTCGGTGAACTTGGTGGCCTCGACCTTGATGAAGGGCGCATCGGCGAGTCTTGCAAGGCGGCGTGCAATCTCGGTCTTGCCCACGCCGGTGGGGCCGATCATGAGGATGTTCTTGGGCGTGATCTCCTGGCGCAGGCTGCCTTCCACCTGCTGGCGGCGCCAGCGGTTGCGCAGAGCGATGGCCACGGCACGCTTGGCGCTGGCCTGGCCCACGATGTGGTGGTCCAGCTCGGAGACGATTTCCTGGGGGGTCATGGACGACATACAGGTCTTCCTGGTATCAAATGGGACTGTAGCGCTAGTGAATCATGCACCAACAGCTATAAAAAACAGAGCATTCAGCCCTCGATGCGCTGACCGTGAGGCCTGCGCGGGGCCTGTTCCACCGTCGCACGCTCAGAGCGTCTCGATGGTGTGGTTCATGTTGGTGTAGATGCAGAGTTCGCCCGCAATTTCGAGCGACTTTTTCACGATCTCTTGGGCAGACAACTCGGTATTCACCAGCAGCGCCTTGGCTGCCGAGTGCGCATACGCGCCCCCCGAGCCAATCGCCACGATGCCTTGCTCGGGCTCCAGCACGTCGCCATTGCCGGTGATGATGAGCGACGCACTGGCGTCGGCCACGGCCAGCATGGCTTCGAGGCGGCGCAAGACCCGGTCGGTACGCCAGTCCTTGGTGAGTTCGATGGCAGCGCGCGTCAGGTGGCCCTGGTGCTTTTCCAGCTTCGCCTCGAAGCGCTCGAACAGCGTGAAGGCATCGGCCGTAGCGCCCGCAAAGCCCGCCAGCACCTTGCCGTGGTAGAGCTTGCGCACCTTGCGCGCCGTGCCCTTGACCACGATGTTGCCCAGCGTGACCTGCCCATCGCCGCCGATGGCGACCTGGATGCCGGAAGGCGTCTGGCGACGCACACTGAGGATGGTGGTGCCGTGGAACACCGGATGGTTGTCTTGAGATGAATCCATAGCTGCGGCAGATGGGGATCACCAGGCATTTTGCAAGCCGACCTCGGGACGGATGCCGCACACGCAGTCTGGCCAACCACGCGACACGCCCTCCCGACTACCCGCAAGACTGGAATCTGGACCGGAACAGGCCCTCCAGGAGAGGTGCTGCTAGTTCTTCCGGGGGACCACCCAGGCGTGTTCGTTGATTCCGATCACGTTGAAGAAGATCGCCACCAGCCGCTGCAAGTTGTGGAACTGGATCACATGGCCGTGGCCCTGTTGCTCGGCCGCCCAGTTGAGCACGGAGCCTGCAGCAGCAAAGTCCACCCGGATCAGCTTGTCGCAGGCGATGGTCAGCGGCACGCCGGGCTTGAAGTGCGCCTCGAATGGCTGCAGCAGGGGCGTGGCATCGCCGTCGATATGGCCGCTGAGCTGTGCGACGGGTCCGGTCTCCAAGGGAGCGGGGACCGACGACTCACCGAGATCGGACGCCATGAAGTCGCTGTCGGCGGCCAGAGGCGCAGAGCCTGAAGACACACCCTCGTTGTCCGAGTATCCGCAACGTGGCGACACCCAGGAGGGTGGAGAGACTTCGTAGGTCACGCAGTAGTCGAGCGCCACCAGTTCAAACTCGTCGGGCTTGCCCATGAGGCGCATGGCTGTCATGCGCAAACGCCACCACTCGGGGCTGTTCGAGCGGTCGCCCGACTGGGTCTTGGCATCGAGCAGGGCATGGAGCTTTTCAACCCCCGAAAACACGATCTGGACATCGCGGTCGGCCCACAGGCTGAACTGGTCAGCCAACAGGGGCACTGCCGCCTCGTCAATCGAAGCAAGGCGTGACCAGGACAGCGTCCAGGGGGACGCCGCACGGGCCAGCGAGGCCTGCAGTGCGGCCACCGAAGAAACCGCCACGGTGGGCGGAGCGTTCCAGCTGAAATCACGGCGCATGGCGGCGGCAGGCTCGGCAGCGGGAGCCACTTCAACGGCCAGGCCCAGTTGCGCCGGGATGGAAAACCACAGCGGCGCCGAACGGCCATATTGCGCGGCAAAGTCGATGGCCAGGGTGTCAAAACGGTCGTGCTGCCCGGTGGCCCGGTAAAGGTCGAACAGCGTCATCCAGATTTCCAGCTGCTGCGCTGGATCGTCCTGCTGGTGCTGGGCCAGCACCTCCAGCAGGCCAGACTCGGCCCCTGCATGGTCACCATTGGCAAACCGGATGGCGGCTTCTTCAAGATCGGGTTCGTGCACGAATTCCTCCGGTTCGAATGCGGGCGCGGGCGCAGCCGTGGGAGCCGCAGGGCTGAAGGATGCTTCGACGTGTGGGGTGCTGCCGGGCAGCATGGTGGCGTCTGTGCCACCAAAGCGGCCAATGGCCATGCTGTCATCAGCGAACAGCGGCTGAACGGCGGGTTTGGTATCCAGCGGGGCAGACAGGCTCCCGGGCACCGTGGGCGCATAGGCACGGGCTTGCTCTTCCGCAGACGCCTCCGTGCTGGAATCCGGCATCACCCCTGGTTGGGTGGGTGCGTCGGCGCCCTGCTTGCTCTTCCACCACTGCTGGGACATCTGCGCTTCGATCTCGTCGATCTTCTTGAGCGTGACGGCCCGTTCGTCGGGCGATGCCATGCTGCTCTGGAAAAACGAGGGGCGCCCTGCGGCATCTTCCACCCGCTGCCCGTGCAAGACCTCGCGCTGGCGCAGCTTGCGCAGCTGATCGAACTCGCGGCGCCGCACAAAATCGTTGCGGCGCTTGCGCTCGATCATCTCCTTGAGCATCTGCTTGCTGTACTGGCTCTCCCGGTCGTCCTGGAGGGAGTCCAGCTCCGTCCAGTTGACGGTCGGATTCTTCACGAACCGCACCACCTTCGATAGCAGGCCGCCAGGGGTGGATTCTTCCTTGCTCATGGCTCAGGGTGCAGAGTGCGCGCGTTGATCAACAGGCGGCTGCCTGCTCAATCCCCAAACATCTTCTGCTTGAGTTCGCGGCGTTGCTGCGCTTCGAGCGACAGCGTGGCGGTGGGGCGTGCGATCAGGCGGCCCACACCAATGGGCTCACCGGTTTCGTCGCAGTAGCCGTAGTCACCCGCATCAATGCGGGCAATGGATTGCTCGATCTTCTTGAGCAACTTGCGCTCCCGGTCGCGGGTGCGCAACTCCAGTGCGTGCTCTTCTTCGATGGTGGCGCGGTCGGCCGGGTCGGGCACCACCACGGTGTCCTCACGCAGGTGTTCGGTGGTTTCGCCGGCACTGTTGTGGATGTCCTGCTTGAGCTGAACGAGCTTGAGGCGGAAGAACGCCATCTGCTTTTCGTTCATGTACTCGCTGTCGGGCATGGCCATGACTTCAGCGTCGGTCAGCTCGGCGACGGACTTGGTCTTCCAGTTGTTCGCCAGCTTGGGGTCTTTTTTGGCAGCCGTGTAAGTAGGCTGCGCTTGCGCGGTCGTGGGCATGGTGTGTTGATAACTGGCTTTGGCAGCTGTCGAAGCCACCGTCTGTGCCATGGATGGTACGGTCAATTGGGCCAATCGGGAAGAAGGCCGGGTTGTGCGCACGGGTACCTGCGAGCCCGCTTGCAGTGCGGGCGCCGGAGCGGGTGCCGCCACGGCCGGGGGCGCGACCACCTTGGGTGCCGCAGCAGCCTTGGCAGTGGCCTTCGCAGCAACTTTGGGTGCCGCTGGGGCGGCGGCGCTTTTCGCCGCGGCAGGGGTTGCCTTGGTGGCCCCCTTGGATTTGCTGGTGTCGGCTTTCACTTCCTGGTCTCCTCGCAGTACGGGCGGGCCCCAGCTGCATTCGCAGCCAAGGGCGTGTGGCAAGCCTTCCGGGGTCTAGAACCTGTTCACAGGTTCTTGCCGGGGCGCGATTGTATCGACCTGGGCTGACGCAAACGGAAACGTTGCAGATACAACACAAATCGGGCTCCATTGCCCCCTCGGAACCGGCGAACAGGTCAAACCAGGCTTTGCTCCAGCCCCTGCAGGAAGATGTCCTTGGGCAGGTCAATGCCTATAAAGACCATCTTGCTGGTACGCGCCTCGCCCTCGGCCCACTGGGGGCCCAGGTCGCTGCCCATGAGCTGGTGCACGCCCTGGAATATGACCTTGCGTTCAGTGCCCTTCATATTCAGCACCCCTTTGTAGCGCAGCATGCGCGGGCCGTAAATATTGACGATGGCGCCAAGGAAGTCTTCGAGCTTGGCCGGATCGAACGGGCGGTCCGATCGGTATACAAAACTCTTCACATCATCATCGTGGTGATGGTGATGGCCATGGCCGTGCTCATGCTGGTGGGAGGGGTGGCTGCAGTGCTCGCCATGTTCGTGGTCATGGTCGTGGTGGTCATGCCCATCCCCTTCTTCCTTGAGGAAGTCCGGGTCGATGTCCAACTTGGCATTGAGGTTGAAGCCGCGCAGGTCCAGCACCTCCTTGAGCGGCACTTCGCCAAAATGCACGGCCTTGATGGGCGCGCGCGGGTTCATGTGCTTCAGGCGATGGATCAGCGCGTCGGTCTCGTCCTTGGACACCAGGTCGGTCTTGGACAGGAAGATCTGGTCCGCAAACCCCACCTGGCGGCGCGCCTCCTGCCGGTCGTTGAGCTGCTGTGGCGCATGCTTGGCGTCCACCAGCGTGATGATCGAGTCGATGAGGTAGGTTTCGGCGATCTCTTCGTCCATGAAGAAGGTCTGTGCCACGGGGCCCGGGTCGGCCACGCCGGTGGTCTCGATCACGATGCGGTCAAAGTCAAGCAAGCCCTTGCGCTTCTTGGCCGCCAGCAGTTGCAGCGTCTCGCGCAGGTCTTCGCGGATGGTGCAGCAGACGCAGCCATTGCTCATCTGCACGATCTGCTCCTTGGACTCGGTCACCAGGATGTCGTTGTCGATGTTTTCTTCGCCGAATTCGTTCTCGATCACGGCGATCTTCTGGCCATGGGCTTCGCTCAAGAGGCGCTTGAGCAACGTCGTTTTGCCCGAGCCCAGGAAGCCGGTGAGGATGGTGACGGGGATCAGTGCCATAAATCTGTCTTTCAAGGGAATCAAATACTTGCGCTGCGCGGCGCAGTGCCCCACCCAGGGGCATCTTTTTCAGTGTACCGAGGCTGTCAAGCCCCTGCTGGCACCGGAAAGCTCACCCCTTGCGCATCACCACCAGCCCCTTGAGGTACTCGCCCTCCGGAAACTCCAGCGTCATCGGGTGGTCGGGCGCGCCGCCCAGGCGCTCCAGGATGTAGCCGTCCACCCCAGCATCCGCTCCGGCCGAGGCCACGATCTTGTGGAACAGGTCGGCGCTGATACCGCCCGAGCACGAGAAGGTGAACAGCACCCCGCCGGGCGACAGCAACTGCAGCGCCAGCCGGTTGATGTCCTTGTAGGCGCGCGCAGCCCGCTCGGCGTGGGCCGCCGTGGGGGCGAACTTGGGCGGGTCCAGGATGATGGCGTCAAAACGCTGGCCTTCCTTGAGGAACTGGCGCAGCGAGGCATTCACGTCGGCATCGAGGAAGGTGGCCCGGTTCGGATCGAACCCGTTGAGCGCCACATGGGCGCGGGCGCGCTCCAGGGCCGGGCCCGAGGAATCGATGGAGGTCACGTGCCCGTCGGCCACAGTGCCCGCTGCACGCATGCCCGCCAGTGCCGCCACGCTGAAGCCACCGGTGTAGCAAAAGCAGTTGAGCACATGCTTGAAGCCCAGGCGCTGGGTGTAGTCGGCAAACCGCTGGCGGCTGTCGCGCTGGTCCAGATAGAAGCCGGTCTTGTGGCCCTCAGCGATGTTGAGCGTCAGACGCCACTGGTGTTCACGGATCGTGAGTTCGAGCGGCGGCCCCTCGCCATCACCTGCCGCACCCGTGGGTCCGCCGCGCAGCCAGCCGGTGGCGGGCTCCAGGCCCTCCAGCGAACGCACGCTGGCATCCGAGCGCTCGTAGAGCTTGGTCAGCCCCGTTTCGCGCAGCAGCGCATCGGCAATCACGCCCTTCCAGCGCTCGGTGCCTGCGCTGGTGAACTGCGCCACCAGCGTATCGCCATAGCGGTCCACGATGAGCCCGGGCAGGCCGTCGGACTCGCCATGCACCAAGCGTACACCATCGCTTTGCACGTCAAAACGTGCCCTGGCGATGATGGAACGTGCGCAAGCAGCTATAAAAAACGGAGCATCAATGCGCTGCGCCTCATCAAAGCTCCACACCCGGGCACGGATGCGCGAGCTGGGGCTGTACGCAGCCCAGGCCAGAAACTGGCCTTCGTGCGATTCCACGCGCACGGTCTCGCCGCTGTCGCCGCCGCCCTTGGCGATGGCCGATTCAAAGATCCAGGGATGGCGGCGCAACAGCGAGCGTTCTTTGCCTGCGCGGAGTCGAAGGGTTTTCATGCCCCGAATTGTGCGGGCTGGCGGGCACGGGAGAGTGCCCCGCCGACGGAAAAACGCGCGCAGAAGCCATCACCGCGCCTGATCACGCCTTGGTCAGACACGCGCCGCCCGCCCCTCTTCGCCCGGCAGACACCCGGCCGAGTCGCTCTCTCGAAACCGCATATTTGACAAATATGATTCTCAATCGATAGAATTACGGAAATTATCATTTTTATCAAAACACTCCGATGACTACCTCCGCCACACGCCCCAGCACCACCCGCCTCGCCCCCGCGCCCGGCACGGCCCAGGCCGTGATGACCGACCTTCGCGAATTTCTGGCCTTCAAGATTGGCAACGAGGAATACGGGGTGGACATCCTGCGCGTGCAGGAGATCCGGTCGTACGAGAAGCCCACCACCATCGCCAACGCGACCGGTGAGCTTTTGGGCGTGATGAACCTGCGCGGCGTGATCGTGCCCATCCTCGACCTGCGCCTGAAGCTGGGCCAGACCGCTGTGCAGTACGACCACCTGAAGGTGGTGATCGTGCTGCACATCGGCCAGCGGACGGTGGGTGTGGTGGTGGACGGCGTGTCCGACGTGCTCACGCTGGAGCGCGAACAGCTGCGCCCCGTGCCCGCCCTGCGCGGCAACGTCAAGCCCGAACACCTGCTGGCCATCGGCTCGGTCGGCCCGCGCATGCTGATCCTGCTCGATATCGAGAAATTTCTTGCCAAATCGGTAGCGAGTGACACACCTGCCACCAGCCACTGAGCGGCTGCATCACCCACAAGGAACTGCTAATCATGAACTTCAATGACCTGAAGATTTCTACCCGCCTGTCTCTGCTACTGGCCGTACTTTGCGTGCTGACCGTTGTGATCGGCAGCGCAGGCCTCACTGGCATGCAGCGCGCCAACGCGGGGCTCAATACCGTGTACCAGGACCGCGTGGTGCCACTCAAACAGATCAAGCTGGTGTCAGACGCGTACGCCGTGAACGTAGTGGATACCGCACACAAGGTGCGCGACGGCGCGCTCACCCCGCAGCAAGGGTTGGATTCGATCGCCAGAGCCAAGAAGGACATCAGTGACAACTGGAACGCCTATCTGGCGACCGAGCTGGTGGCCGACGAAGTGCGCCTGGCAGCCCAATTCAAAGAGCTGCAGCCCAAAGCCGATGGCGCCGTCCAAGCGCTGGAAAACCTGATCGGTAACAAGGACCTGCCGGGCCTGACCGACTATGCAGCACGAGAGATGTACCCCGCACTCGATCCGCTGCAAGACGTGCTGGGCGCTCTGGTGCAGGTGCAACTGGACACTGCGCGCAAGGAGTATGACCAAGCGGTCGAGTCCTACGCCAATACGCGATGGTTCGTGGCGCTGGCTATTGCCAGTGGCGTGCTATTCGCCCTGGGCTTTGGCTACCTCGTGACCCGCAGCATCGTGGGCCAGTTGGGCACCGAGCCGGGCACTGCTGCCGCACTGGCGCGCAGCGTGGCGCACGGCGACCTGACCGTGGCCATTGACCTCAGGCCCGGCGACACCTCCAGCCTGATGGCGCAACTCAAGCGCATGCAGGACAGCCTTGCCACCATGGTAGCCATGGTGCACCAGAGCTCCATCAACGTAGCCAGCGCTTCGGAACAAATCGCACAGGGCAACAACGACCTGTCTTCGCGCACCGAAGAGCAAGCCAGCGCGCTCGAAGAGACCGCCGCCTCCATGGAGCAGCTCAACGCCACTGTGCGCCAGAACGCCGAGAACTCCCGCCAGGCCAACCAGCTGGCCCAGACCGCCACCTCGATTGCAGTGCAGGGTGGCGAGGTGGTGGCTGACGTGGTGCGCACCATGAAGGACATCAACGACAGTAGCAACAAGATCTCCGAGATCATTGGCGTCATCGACTCCATCGCGTTCCAGACCAATATCCTGGCGCTGAACGCGGCGGTGGAGGCCGCCCGCGCCGGCGACCAGGGCCGGGGCTTTGCCGTGGTGGCCACCGAGGTGCGCGTGCTGGCGAGCCGCTCGGCCGAGGCCTCCCGCGAGATCAAGGGCCTGATCGGGACCAGTGTGGAGCGCGTGGAAGCCGGGTCTGCCTTCGTGGACCGCGCCGGTCAAACCATGGGTGAGGTCGTTGCCTCCATCCGCCGTGTCACCGACATCATGGGCGATATCACTGCCGCCAGCACCGAACAGAGCCAAGGGGTGGACCAGATCAACGAAGCGGTAACGCAGATGGACCAGGCCACACAGCAAAACGCCGCCCTGGTAGAAGAAATGGCCGCAGCCGCTGCCAGCCTGAACCAGCAGGCGGGCGAACTGGTCGACACGGTTGCCACCTTCAAGCTGCCTGCGGTTCAAGCCCTCATCCACGTCCATGAGCCACTTGCTGTCGCGCAGCACAGGCCCGCACGCCGCCCCTCGCTCGGTCACGCCCATCCGCCGATGGCAGCCGTCTGAGCAGCGCTGCCAGGCGTGCCGGCCGCGCCCCTGATGGACTGGAGGGACTACAGCGCCTGACCAAAGCGCTCCAGGCGCGGCGCCCAGTGGCCCAGCACATCGGCCGACAGCAGCACGCGGTGCGCCTGCCCGATGAGCAGATGGCGTGGCACCAGGCCGATGTAGCGCGAGTCGGCACTGTTGTCCCGGTTGTCACCCAGCACCAGGTATTCGCCTTCGGGCACCTGCACCGGATCGAAGCTGCTGCGCGCTGTCACGCCCTGCAGCCACTGCACGCGGCGCTCATGCCCCAGCAGACGCTCTGTCCAGCGCGTGGCCGTGAGCGTGTGGCCTGGCAGCACCGGCTCCTGCACAGAATCGGGCATCTCGTATTCGGCCGCCTGGCCGTTGATGTAGAGCACCTCGTTGCGCATCTCCACCGTGTCTCCGGGCAAGGCCGCAATGCGCTTGATCAGGCGGGTGCCATCCAGCGGGGACGAGAAGGTGACCACATCGCCGCGCTGCGGATCATCGATGTGTGCCAGGATCATGTCCGTGAGCGGCAGCTTGAGGTCGTAGGCCAGGCGATTGACCAGCACCACGTCCCCCTCCAGCAGCGTGGGCCGCATCGAGCCCGAAGGGATGGGATTCCAGTCGGCCACTGCAGTGCGAAAAACACCAAAGCACAACAGCAACACGATGAACCACCGGTTCGATTGGATCCATTTCAGCAGCATGAGGACAACTCCAGGGCGCTCCACAGCGGGCGCCACGTTGCTCGGAGGCGCCTGGTTGTCACTTGGTTCCGCCAGGCCAGCAGGCGCGCCGCACTTTGGAGGGACGCCGCACGGCAACTCAGGGGGATTTCTTTCGCGCGCGCGGGTGGGCCGCGTCATACACCTTGGCCAGGTGCTGAAAGTCGAGCCGCGTGTACACCTGCGTGGTCGTGATGTTGGCGTGCCCCAGCAGCTCCTGCACCGCACGCAGGTCGCCACTGCTTTGCAGCAGGTGGCTGGCAAACGAGTGGCGCAGCATGTGCGGGTGCACCGGCGTGGTCAGCCCCGCCTGCTGGCTGCGCTGGCGCAGGCGCAGCCAGATGGACTGGGCGGTAAGGCGTTTGCCGCGCTGGCCCACGAACAGGGCGGTGTCCAGCCGCACAGAGCCCTCGCCCCCAAACGGTGTGGCCCGCAGCTGCAGCCAGGCCTGCAGCGCGGCTGTGGCAGCCGCGCCCACCGGCACGCTGCGCCGCTTGCTGCCCTTGCCGAACACATGGGCCTCGCCCGCTTGCAGGTCCACCCAGCCACGGCCCTGGCGCTGGGTGTCGGCGTTGGGGATGGCATCGAGCCCCGCCAGTTCGCCCACGCGCAGGCCGCAGCCGTACAGCAGCTCCACCATGGCTGCATCGCGCGCCTCAAGCCAGGGGTCGGCGCCGGTGTTGTCGAATTCGGCCAGCCGCACGGCGTCGTCCACCCCCAGCGCCTTGGGCAAAGGCTTGGGCGCCTTGGGGGCGCGCACGTCCTGCACCGGGTTGTGCGGGATCAGCCCCTGCCGCCCCGCCCAGATGAAAAATCCGCGCCACCCCGACAGGATGAGCGCGATGCCCCGCCCGCTGCGGCCGCCGCTGTGCATCTGCGCGACAAAGCGGCGAATGTGAGCGGTCTGCAACTGCAGCAACGGCACATTCACGCTGGCCGCAAACTGCGCCAGTTTTTCGAGGTCGAGGGTGTAGAGCGTGAGCGTGCGCGCGGCCAGCCGCTTTTCGACGCGCACATGTTCCAGATAACGCAGGACGTGGGGGTCGAGCGTGGTGAGTGCCGCGGGCGTTTCAGGCATGGAGGCCGTGGCTGAGACGCCGTTGGTTTGGCAATGGCGGCGGGGCTTGCGACTGCTTACTGAAGCCGCAGAAGGGCTGCGCTCGCCAGCTCTGCCATGCGCGACAAAAAGTCGGTGCCCATCGTGGCATCAAAACGCTGTGGATCGTGCGACCCCAGCACCAGCAGGCCAAACGCAGGCGTGGCGCTGTCGATGGCGCCTGCGCGCAGCGGCAGCAGGGCCAGCGAC
Source organism: Acidovorax sp. K2F (assembly GCF_025246485.1). NCBI lineage: Bacteria > Pseudomonadati > Pseudomonadota > Betaproteobacteria > Burkholderiales > Comamonadaceae > Acidovorax > Acidovorax sp. K2F. Next base: position 135,079 of record NZ_JAOBSQ010000009.1, on the reverse strand, counting down.
TGTGCAGGCTCACCGGCCTCTTGCGCCAGCCAGCCCGCAGGCTCAAAACCCAGGTTGGGCCCGCAGAACGGCATGGTCAGCGACGACGCAAAGGCCCGCGCGTCCTCGCTCGCGCCCTGGGTGAAGTCGGCGTCGATGTAGGGCGCTGCCACCTCCCACACACGCACCGCCGCCTGGGGCACGTCGAAGAGAGTGCGCACACCATCGACCACGGCCTGGGGCAGGTCGAACGGGTCGCGCACCTGCAGCAGGCTGCCAGTCCATTGGTGCACCTTCTGGGCAATGGCGGCGTTTTCGGTGCTGTTGCGCACCATTTCCATGATGCGATGCTCCAGACCCTTGATCTTCTCGCGCAGCATCTCGGCCTGGCGCTCCTGCAGGCTCACCGCACGCGCGCCGTGCGGGCTGGTGATCTGCACACTGGCCAGCACCTCGGCATGGCGCTCGAAGAAGCCGGGCGTGTTGGTGAGGAACTGGGCGATGTCGTCTTCGGTGATCGGTGGGATGTGGGTAGTCATACGAGCGTGTCGGGAATGTCGATCTGGCCCTCGAACACCGTGGTGGCGGGGCCTGTCATGAAAACGGAATCGGTGTCGGCACCGCTCCACGCAATGGTGAGGCGGCCGCCGCGCGTGTCCACCTGCACCTCGGGGTCGAGCAGCCCCAGGCGGATGCCGCTGGCCACTGCCGCGCAGGCGCCGGTGCCACAGGCCAGGGTCTCGCCTGCGCCGCGCTCGAACACGCGCAGGCGCACATGGGAGCGGTCCACGATCTGCAGGTAGCCGGCGTTCACCCGCTGGGGGAAGCGCGCATGGCGCTCGATCAGCGGCCCGGTCTGCGCGACCGGAGCGGTGTCCACGTTGTCCACCAGCTGCACCGCATGCGGGTTGCCCATGGAGGCAACAGCTATCAAAACAGAAGCACCGGAGGCATATTCTTCTAGCGCCAGCGGCCATTTTTGCCCCAAACCCTGCTGCACGGGCGTGAGACCGGTGGTGTCGAACGGCACCTGGGCGGGGTCGAACTCGGGACGCCCCATGTCCACCGTGACGCGGCCGTCGCCCGTGAGGCGGGGCGCGATCACGCCGCTTTTGGTCTGCACGCGGATGGTGTCCTTGCCCGACAGGCCCCGGTCATGCACAAAGCGCGCAAAGCAGCGCGCGCCGTTGCCACACTGCTCCACCTCGCCGCCGTCGGCGTTGTGGATCACGTATTCGAAGTCAATGCCGTCACCAGGAGAAGGCCGCACGGTGAGGATCTGGTCGGCCCCGACACCGAAGTGTCGATCTGCCAGGAAGCGGTATTGGGCCGTGTTCAGCCCCAGGCGGCCCTGGGTTTCGTCGAGCACCACAAAATCGTTGCCCGCGCCCTGCATTTTGGTGAAGCGAATCTGCATGGGATGGGATTATGGCCCCGCCCCTGCGCCAAACCACGTGCGGGCTTACGCTTGGCAGCTTCTCTCGATTCCACCGGCTTTTTCAGGAACCTCGCATGACCGATCTTTCCGCTTTTGCCATCACCCGCAAATGGCCCGCCCGGCACCCCAACCGCATCCAGCTGTATTCATTGCCCACGCCTAACGGCGTGAAGGTGTCGATTGCACTGGAAGAACTGGGCCTGCCCTACGAGCCCCACCTGGTGAGCTTTGAGACCAACGACCAGACCTCGCCCGAGTTTCTCTCGCTCAACCCCAACAACAAGATCCCGGCCATCCTGGACCCGAACGGCCCGGACGGCCAGCCGCTGGCGCTGTTCGAGTCCGGCGCCATCCTGGTGTACCTGGCCAGCAAGACCGGTCAGCTGATGCCGCAGGACACCGCCGGGCGCTACGAGACCCTGCAGTGGGTGATGTGGCAGATGGGCGGCGTGGGCCCCATGTTTGGCCAGCTCGGGTTCTTCCACAAGTTTGCGGGCAAGGACTACGAAGACAAACGCCCGCGCGACCGGTATGTCGCTGAGTCGAAGCGCCTGCTCAAGGTGCTGGACGAGCGCCTGGCGGGCCGCCCATGGGTGATGGGCGAACAGTACACCATCGCCGACATTGCCATCCTGCCCTGGGTGCGCAACCTCATCGGCTTCTATGGCGCGGGCGACCTGGTGGAGTTTGGCCAGTTCGCCGAAGTGCAGCGCGTGCTCGATGCGTTTGCGGCCCGCCCGGCGGTGGCCAGGGGCCTGGCGATTCCGGCACGCGGCTGACGGCGGGCGCCAGGGCGCCTGGGTTTCTCATCGGCCCTTGATCTTGATCATGCCGCGCAGCCCGGCACCCGGCCGCCACGCACCTACCATGGGCCTCCTCAAAAAAACAGGGAGTGCCCCATGGGATTGACCGTTGATGTTCTTCAGGATCTGGACCTGCACGACCTCCAGGCTGCCGCCCGTGCAGCGCTGCAGGAAACGAACGCCATCGCCTTGATCGAGTTGCTGGAAATGCTGTGGAGCTGCGATGTGGAGGGTGCCAATGCCGTCATCGACGCGGTGCTGCTTCGCCTGCAGCAGCTGCGCGCATTGCGCTAACGGCGGGCCTGCAAGGCAGGCCTGCTCAGCCCAGACGCTCCTGCAGAAAATCCAGAAAACACGCGATGCGTGCCGCCAGCTGCGTGTTGCGGTAGTACACCGCGCTGATGGGCTGGCGCACCTCCACCGTGTCCTTGGCCAGCACCTGCACCAGGTGGCCACGCGCACGGTCACCGGACGTCATGAAATCGGACAGGCACACGATGCCCACCCCCTGCAGCGCAAGCTGGCGCAACGTTTCGCCGTTCGACGCGGTGAGGCTGGGCACGATGGGCCAGGCATCGCCATGCTCGCCCCGCAGCGGCCAGTGGTTAAGCGACTCAGGCTGGTGAAAGCCCAGCAGCGTGTGCCGCGCCAGGTCCGCCACGCTCTTGGGCCTGCCCGTCCGCGTCAGGTAGTCGGGACTGGCCAGCACCCGCAGGCGGCTGGTGCACAGGGGGCGCGCATGCAGGCTGGAGTCCTGGAGTTGTCCGATGCGAATGGCCACGTCCGTGCGCCGCTCCAGCAGGTCGATGTACGTTTCGTCCGTGTCCAGTTGCAGCGTGATCTGCGGATACGCCTCGCGAAACGCTGGCACCAGGGGCACCACGGCATGCAGCATGAAGGGCGTGGCTGCATTCACCCGCAGGCGGCCTGCGGGCTGCTGGCGGCGCGCAGCCATGTGTTCCTCGGCGTCGTCGATGGAGGCCAGGATGGCGCGCGTGCGCTGCAAAAAGGCCTGGCCCTCCTCGGTCAGCTCAGTGCGGCGCGTCGTGCGGCGAAGCAGCGTGGTGTCCAGCTTTTTCTCCAGCCGCGCCAGTGCCCGGCTGATGCCAGAGACAGTCTGGCCCAGTGCGTCAGCTGCGGCCGTGATCGAACCGCCATCCACCACGGCGACAAAGGCCTGCAGTTCTTCCAGCGTGGTTTTCATGGGTGCTCCTGGCGCTTTGATTGTTGATTTTCAGTCAATTATCAATGGCATCTCACCCTCTTTTTCTGCAAGACCCAAACACCCACACTCCAGAGCCCGAAAGCCTGAAAACTGGAGTGTTCCCATGCCCATTGCCTTGCTCGCGCTGACGCTCAGCGCTTTTGCCATCGGCACGACAGAGTTCGTGATCGTTGGCCTGCTGCCCACCGTGGCGGCAGACCTTTCCATCAGCATCCCCTCGGCGGGCCTGCTGGTCAGCCTGTACGCCCTGGGGGTCGCCGTCGGCGCCCCGGTGCTCACCGCACTCACCGGCAAGCTGCCGCGCAAGGCGCTGCTGCTGGCGCTGATGGCCTTGTTCACCGCCGGCAACCTGCTGGCCTGGCAGGCCCCCAGCTACGAGACACTGGTGGCCGCGCGCATCCTCACCGGGCTGGCGCATGGCGTGTTCTTCTCGATCGGCTCGACCATCGCCACCGGCCTGGTGCCGCGCGAAAAGGCCGCAAGTGCGATTGCCATCATGTTCACCGGCCTCACGGTGGCCCTGGTCACGGGCGTGCCGCTGGGTACCTTCATCGGCCAGCACTTTGGCTGGCGCGAAACCTTCCTGGCCGTGTCAACCCTGGGCGCGGCAGCCTTCATCGGCAGCGCCCTCTTCGTGCCGCGCAACCTGGCGCATACCCCGCCCGCCTCGCTGCTGCAGCAGGCCAAGGTGCTGGCCGAGCCGCGCCTGCTGCTGGTATATGCCAAGACGGCCATCGGCTACGGCGGCACCTTCATTCCGTTCACCTTTCTCGCGCCCATCCTCACCGACATCTCGGGGTTCAGCGCGGGTTCGGTGGGCTGGGTGATGCTGGTGTACGGCGTGTCCGTGGCCGTGGGCAACCTCTGGGGCGGCAAGCTGGCCGACCGGCTGGGCCCCATCCCGGCGCTGCGCATCATCTTTGCGCTGCTGGCGGCCGTGTTGCTGCTGCTGCAGTTCACCGCGCCCCACCCCTGGCTGGCTGTGGGCACCGTGCTGCTGTGGGGCGCCGTGGCATTCGGCAATGTGCCGGGGCTGCAGGTGTATGTGGTCAAGCAGGCCGAGCGCTTCACGCCGCAGGCGGTGGACGTGGCATCGGGCCTGAACATCGCAGCGTTCAACCTGGGCATCGCCGGCGCCGCGTGGGCCGGTGGTCTGATCGTGACGCACCTGGGCCTGCAGCACACGCCGTGGATCGGTGCGCTGGTGGTGCTGGTGTCGCTGGCCCTCACGCACTGGAGCGGTGTGCTGGACCGGCGCAGCGGCATCCCCGTGCGTGCCGCTGGTGTGGTGCCTGTGGGGCACTGAGCCCACCTCAGCCCGCCATCACCCGCACGAAAGCCGGCACCACGCCCAGCAGGTCGTCGCGCCGCTGCACCGCATGCACATCGGCGCGCGGCGCTTTGGCGCCCAGGGGCTTGAACACCACGCGCGGCCCGAACAGCATGCCCAGGGACGACGGCACCAGGGCCACGCCCAGCCCGGCCGCCACCAGGCTCAGCACGGCCGCCAGCTCCACCGTGGTCTGCGCCACCTGGGGCGCAAAGCCGGCCTGCACGCAGCACTGCACCATGTGCTCGGCATGGGCGGATGAATCGCGGCGCAGCATCACGAAGGCCTCGCTGCGCAGGTCCTTCAAGGCCAGTGCCTTGCGCGCCGCCAGCGGGTGGCCGGGCGGCAAAGCCGCCACCACAGGGTCGGGCCACAGCAGGGTGCTGGCGAGCTGGTCGTCGTTGACGGCCGTGCGCGAGATGCCCACATCGATGCGTTTGTCGCGCAGGGCCGCCTGCTGCAGCGAAGGCTGCATCTCGTGCAGCACCACATCCACGCCCGGATGGCTTTGCCGGTAGCGCGCCAGCGCCGCCGGAAACGGCCCGAGGAAGTGCGAGCCCGACAGCCCCACTTCAATGCGCCCCGCCTGCCCCTGGCCAATGGCCGCCACCCGCTGGCGCGCCGTGTCCAGCCGCTCCAGCACCGCGCGTGCATCCACCAGATAGGCCTGGCCTGCCAGCGTCAACTCCACACGCCGGCTGGTGCGCACGAAAAGCTGGGCGCCCAGTTCTTGTTCCAGCTGGGCGATCTGCAGACTCAGCGGCGGCTGCGAGACATGCAGGCGCTGCGCGGCGCGTGTGAAGCTCAGCTCTTCCGCCAGGGCGACGAAGTAACGCAGGTGGCGCAGTTCCATTGATACTTTTCAGGTCTTGATCAAGACCAACAATATATTGGACTGCTGATTCGCTTGTTTCCACAATACCTTCACTACAACATCTGGTGGAGACGAACATGACGATCAAGCACAGCCTGCTGGCTGCCACGCTGGCCCTCTCGGGCCTGGCCATGGCGCAAGACAACTACCCCAGCAAGGCCATCACGCTCACCGTGCCCAACCCGCCCGGCGGCGTGGTGGACACCTCGGCCCGCCTGCTCAACGAGCCGTTGGCGCGCGTGATCGGCCAGCCGGTGGTGATCGACAACAAGGCGGGCGGCAGCGGCAACGTGGCCTACGGCGCCGTGGCCCGCGCAAAACCCGATGGCTACAACCTGCTGATCTCGTACTCGGCCTACCACGTGGGCAACCCGGCCCTCACCCCCAGCCTGCCCTGGGATGCCAAGGACTTCGCCCCCGTCGCGCTGCTCACCGTGGCCACCAACGTGATTGCCGCTCACCCCTCGGTGCCAGCCAACAACCTCAAGGAATTCATCGCGTACCTCAAGGCCAACCCGGGCAAGGTGAACTACGCCTCGCAGGGCAACGGCTCGCTGTCGCACATCGGCACCGAGATCTTCAAGCAGCAAAGCGGCACCTTCATGACCCACATCCCCTACCGTGGCTCGGGCCCAGCGGTGGCCGATGTGCTGGCAGGCCAGGTGCAGGTGTTCATCACCACGCCACCGTCGGTCATGCAGCATGTGGTCAGCGGCAAGCTCAAGGCCTTTGCCGTCACCGGCACCAAGCGCCATCCGGGCCTGCCCAACGTGCCCACCGTGGCCGAGGCCGGCATGCCCGACTTCAAGCTCGAAGCCTGGGTGGGCCTGTTCGCCCCGGCCGCCACGCCACCCGCCGTGGTGGCCAAGCTCACGGCCGATGTGAAGAAGGCGCTGGACATGCCCGAGACGCGCCAGCGCGCCGACGCGGCCGGCATCGAACTGCGCTACCTGCCGCCCGACGCCCTCGGTGAGCTGGTGAAGACCGAAACCGCCTACTGGGCCAAGACCATCAAGGCCGCCGGTATCAAGGCCGACTGACCGGCCCACAGACATCCCCTGCGCGATCCCATTTCCGGCGCTCCGCGCGCCGGGCGGGCAGCGCTTTGCCCATTGACTCCTGAAAGACCACCATGCAACGCACCTACCGCATCGGGCAGATCGTGCCCAGCTCCAACACCACCATGGAGACCGAGATCCCGGCCATGCTGCGCGCCCGCGAGCAGATCCTGCCCGAGCGCTTCAGCTTCCACGCCAGCCGCATGCGCATGCAAAAGGTCACCAAGGAAGAGCTGGCCGCGATGGACCGCGACTCCGACCGCTGCGCGCTGGAGCTGTCGGACGGCAAGATGGACGTGATGGGCTATGCCTGCCTCGTGGCCATCATGAGCATGGGCCTGGGCTACCACCGCGCATCCGAAAAGCGGCTGCATGAGGTCACCGTGGCCAATGGCAAGCCCGCGCCCGTGGTGTCCAGCGCAGGCGCGCTGGCCGAAGGGCTCAAGGCCATGGGCGCGAAGAAGGTGTCGGTGCTCACGCCCTATATGAAGCCGCTGACCCAACTGGTGGTGGACTACATCGAGCACGAGGGCATTGCCGTGCACGACAGCCTGTCGCTGGAAATTGCCGACAACCTGCAGGTGGGCGCGCAGGACCCCGCCGCCCCGGCCCAGCTGGTGCAACGGTTGGACACCCGCGGCGTGGACGTGGTGGTGATCTCGGCCTGCGTGCAGATGCCCTCGCTGGCGTCCGTGCAGATGGCACAGGACCAGTTGGGCATTCCTGTCGTGTCCGCTGCAGCCTGCACCACCTGGGCGATGCTCAAGCGCCTGGGGCTGGAAACGCGGGTACCCAACGCAGGGGCCCTGCTCTCTGGCGCCTACTGACCTCCCCAAGGGCAAGAGGCCGGTCCGTTGACGAAAGCAGCTGGCGGGCAGGCTGCAGGGCAACGCCGGATAATGGCCCGATGCCCCGCTCCAGCCAACAACTCCACCCCCACCGAGAACCGGTAGCCACCCGCCCCGCTGCCACCGTGCTGCTGCTGCGCGATGTGCCTGGCGGCGGCGGGCTCGAAGTCCTCATGACCCGGCGCTCGGCCACGGCCAGTTTTGCGCCTGGCGCGTATGTGTTCCCCGGCGGTGGCATTGATGCGCTGGATGCAGCACCCGCGACGCACGCCGCCGCCGACCGCCGCCCCACCCAAAGCGACCAGCACCTCACCCAGGCGATTGCCGCCATCCGCGAGAGTTTTGAAGAGCTGGGCGTATTGCTGGCGCGCCATACAGAAGGCCCCCGCCAAGGGCAGATGGCCGATGCGCAGGACATTGCCGCCATCGACCGCCACAAGCCGTTTGCCGCCCAGTGCGCCGCACGCGGACTGCGCCTGGCGGCCGACGGGGTGTACCTGCTGGCCCACTGGACGGCCGACCGTGACCTGGCGCGCCGCTTTGAAGTGCCCTTTCTGGTGGCCCGCATGCCCGAGGGCCAGGAGCCCGTGGCCGACGAGGCAGAGCAGTTCGAGCCCGTGTGGGTGCGCCCTGCCGACGCGCTGGCGCGGCACGAGGCGGGGCAGTTCTTCATGATCTTCCCGACCATCCGCACGCTGCAGCGCCTGGCCCAATTTGCCAGCACCCAGGCGGTGCTGGACGCCGTGGCGCACGAGCAGCCCCTGTGGGTCAGCTGCCCGCGCGCCGGCCTGCTGGCAGGCAAGGAAGCGCGCTACATGGAGGACGACATGCCGTTTGGCGAGCTGGCGCTGGTCTGCCCCGACGGGCAGATCGTGCACCCACTGGACTGGCAGACCGAGCGCCCCGTGCCGCTGCTGCGCAACGTGATGCGCCTGACCGCCCCCAACCCCGGCGTGATGACCGGCCCTGGCACCAATAGCTATCTGGTGGGCGACCCGGCCACGGGCTTCATCGCCATCGACCCTGGCCCGGCCGACGCCGAGCACCTGGACAAGCTCTGGCGTGCCGCAGGGGGCGACATCCGCATGATTGTGTGCACCCACTCGCACGCCGACCACTCTCCCGGCGCGGCGCCGCTGCAGGCGATGTGTGTGCAGGCCGGCAAGGCGCGCCCGCCCGTTCTGGGCCTGCCGTCGGCCCCCACGGCCCGCGCGGCCAGCCAGTTCACTCCCGACCGGGCGCTACAAAATAATGAGCTACTCGTGCTTGAGGGACTAGCACCTGAAGGCAAAATCACCCATACCCTGCAGGTCATCCACACCCCAGGCCATGCGGCCAACCACCTGTGCCTGCTGCTGGTGGAAGACGCGCTGCTGTTCAGTGGTGACCACATCCTGAACGGCAGCACCACGGTGATCGACCCGCCGGACGGCAACATGGCCGACTACCTGGATTCGCTGGACCGGCTGGATGCGGTCTGCGCCGAGCACAGCGTGGAGTTCATCCTGCCCGCGCATGGCTACGTGCTGGGGGGCCCGGTCCTCGGTGCCCGCAATGCCATCGCCAAGCTCAGGGCCCACCGCCTGGCGCGCGAGGCCAAGGTACTGGCCGCCATGCAGGCGCTGCCCCAGGGCAGCATGGACGACTGGGTGCGCCACGCCTATGACGACGTACCGCAGCGCATGTGGCCCGTGGCCCAGCGCTCGCTGCTGGCGCATGTGGAGCGCATTCGCTCGCTGCAACCCGGCAACAACTGAGCCACAAGAACACCAACACCGCCTTCATTCAATGACCGACAAGAACCCCGACCCCACCCACATCCGCCTGGCCAAACGCGTGGCCGAGCAGCTGAGCTGCTCGCGCAGCACGGCCGAGCAATTCATCGAGGGCGGCTTTGTGAGCGTGGACGGCCAGATCGAGGAAGCCCCCGGCGCGCGCGTGCGCCCCGATCAGACCGTGGCGGTCGCACCCGATGCCAGCCTGCTGGAACTGACCCCAGTGACCTTGCTGCTGCACAAGCCCGCAGGGTTTGAAGCCGGCCTGGGCCTGCCAGGCGCCCCCACCGGGCAGGCGGCCCACGCCAGCCGCAGCCAGGGTGCGCAACAGGCGCTCACACTGCTCAGCGCGGCGTCCCACCTGCCGGAAGACGCCTCGGGCATCCGCGTGCTGCAGCGCCACTTCAAGCAGCTCGAATGCTTCACCCCGCTGCCCACCGAGGCCAGCGGCCTCGTGGTGTACACGCAAGACAAGCGCATCGCGCGCAAGCTGGCCGAAGACATCGAGTCGCTGGAGCAGGAGTGCATCGTCGAGGTCAAGGGCGACATCGCGCCCAATGGCCTGCAGCGCCTGTGCCATGGCCTCACGTTCAATGGCCGCCCCCTGCCCCCCATCAAGGTGAGCTGGCAGAACGAAACCAAGCTGCGCTTTGCGCTCAAGGGCATCCGCCCCGGCCAGATCCCGGCCATGTGCGAAGCGGTGGGCCTGACGGTGGTGGGCATGAAGCGCATCCGCATCGGCCGCGTGCCGCTGGCCAAGGTGCCCGAGGGGCAGTGGCGCTACCTGCAGCCTTGGGAGAAGTTCTAAGGCAACGTTGAATAAGTCCCCGCAGTGGCGCGCGCCCTGATTTGGGATGGGATGCAAGGCGCAAACCACAGCGATAGCCGTAGCTATCGCGAGGATTTGCAACGCGGCAGACCGCCCAAAGCAGGGGTGCGCGGTGCGCGAGGGACTTGTTCAGCGTTGCCCTAAGGGCTTGCGGGCCCAGCGGCGCCTTGCCGATGCGCACCGGACAAGTCAAGCACATATGCTCCTGAAAACATAGCTACCAGCGCTTTTACAACAAGCGCTTCAAGCCTTTTTCATTTGAATTCCTTCGATCCGCACCGCTGCTACACTGCGCAGCACTCTGGAGGGAGTTCATGAACACAAACCAATCGTCTGGCGGCGCTGCGGGGCCGATGTCCACCTTCATGCCGATGAACATCGATGCCCACCCGCTCGAGTTCACGGGCAGCGGGGGTGAGTATTTCCGGGTCTGGATCGTCAACGTGCTGCTGTCCATCGTCACGCTGGGCATCTACACCCCGTGGGCGCGCCGCCGCACCGCCCAGTATTTCTACAGCCACACGCTGGTGGCCGGCAGCCCCCTCGAATTCACCGCGCAGCAGCGCAAGATGGTGATGGGCTTTGTGCTGCTGATGCTGCTGACCATTGCCTACAACCTGGCCGCCAACACCGGGCAAGACACGGCGGTGGGCCTGTTCCTGCTGGCGGGCGCGGCGCTGGCGCCCTTCATCTGGGCCAGCGCCATGCGGTTTCGCCTGGGGGCCACGCGGTGGCGCGGGCTGCGACTGCAGTTCACTGCCAGCTGGAAAGAGGTCTACATCGCCAGCTGGCCTGTGTTTGCGCTGGCGCTGGTGTGGTTTGGCGTGTTTTATGGTCTGCAGCTGCTGTCGCCCGACCTGGCCCAGGCACTGGAGGCCATCGAAGAAGAGGGCAAGAAACAACCCATGCCCCGCTTCACGCCCGCCATGGGCGGCTTGGTACTGCTGGGCCTGGTGCTGTCGGTGCTGTGCGTGATCCGCACCGAATACAACTTCAAGAGCCTCTTGGTGCTCAAGGCCCAGGTGGGCGCCGAGCGAGGCCGCTGGAAGCCCGTGTACATGGACTTCGTCAAGGTGTGGATGGCCACCGTGGCTGTGTTCATCCTGTGCGTGGTGGGGTTCTCGGCGCTGATCGGCATCCTCGCAGGCAGCTCGATCGCCCTGGTGGCCAGCCAGAGCGACCGCCTGGGCCTGTGGATGTTTGTGGTGATCATCGTGTCCATCATCGCGGGCATCTTCATGCTGATCCTGGCGTCGGCACCGGCCCGCGCATACCGCGAAGCGCGCATGTTCCAGCTGATGTGGAACAACATCGGCGTGAGCCACGTGGCCCGCTTCAAGTGCCACCTCAAGAGCGGCCGCTACGTATGGCTGCGCATCAAGAACATGCTGCTTACCCTGCTGACGCTGGGGCTGTACCGCCCGTTTGCGCGGGTCAGCGAATACCGCATGAAGTGCGAGTCCGTCACCCTGCACGTCAAGGGCGGCGTGGAGCAGGTGACCGGTGCCATGGTGCGCCAGCAGCAGGGGGGCCTGGGCGATGCGCTGGCGGATGCGGCTGGCCTCGACCTTATCGGTTGAACATGTCGGCATCTGCGCACCCAGCCCTCGTCCCCGGGCGCTGGTTCGATGGCCAGAGCAGCAAGGCCCGGCCCGTGGTGGTGAGCCTGCGACCCACGCCGCAAGGCCCCTCCTTGGTGCTGCACCCGCTCTCGCAACCCGGGCCCGAGCCTGTGGTCTTTGCCTGGAAACAGGTGGGCTGGCCCGAGGCCTGGAACGAGCGCAAGCCGCAACCCCGCGTGGTCGTCGATCTGCGCGACCATGGCAGCGTGGAGATCGATGCCGTGACCGAATGGCGCGCCGCCCTGGCTGCTGCAGGCGAGCGCCCCGGCATCGCACAACGCATGCAGACCCGCTGGCCCGTGCTGCTGGGCGTGACGGCTGCCGCCGTCATCGGCCTCACGCTGTTTTACCGCTACGGCACACCCTGGGCGGCCACGCAGCTCACGCGGTTTGTGCCCATCAGCTGGGAGGCCAGCGTGGCCGAGAACGTGCTCCAGCAGATGGACAACGGCACCCTGAAGCCCAGCAAGCTGCCTTCGGCCCGACAAGACCAGCTCAAGGCGCGTTTTGACGCCCTGGTGCAGCAAACGCCCCCTGGCCTGCAGCGTTACTCCGGCTACCGGCCGCCTTTGTCCCTGGAGTTCCGATCCGGCATGGGCGCCAATGCCTTTGCGCTGCCAGGCGGCAAAATCGTGATGACCGACGGCATCGTGAAGGCAGCGGCCGACAAGGGCCTGGACGACAACGCATTGGTGGGCGTGCTGGCCCACGAGGTCGGCCACGTGGTGCAGCGCCACACTACGCGCATGGTGGTGCAGCAGGGCGTACTCAACATGGGCCTGGGGCTGGCGCTGGGCGATGTGTCTGGCATCGTCTCTACGGGTGCATCCTTGCTGACCGGCCTGGCCTACAGCCGCAGCCATGAGCGCGAGGCAGACTGCTACGCCATCGCCGTCATGCGCCACGCCGCACTGCCCACTGCGCCCATGGGCCAGCTGCTGCTGGCGATTGCGCGCGATGAGGACAACGAAGAGACCCGGAAAAAGGACCAGGGCAAGGGCCCGACCGCCGCAGCATCGGCGCCCTCCTCCGGGGCCAGCACACCCGATGCAGCGCGCCAGCGCAAGGCGGCTCAGGAGATCGGCTCGCACCCTGTCTGGTCGCTGCTGAGCAGCCACCCCGACACGGTGGAGCGTGCGACAGAGCTGGAGCGGGGGCAAGCACCCCATTGCGCAAAAAACTGAACACAGCCGCGCCACAGGGGCGGCGTGCTCACCACACGACCCTTGGCGAGTCGGGGTGGAAATAAAGTGTGAAGCGCGCCGATAAGCCGGATTCTGTGCACCACGGTTGCCCGCAGTGTGACCGCCATTAATCTGGGCCGGGTGTCGCCACCACGGCTCGGTGCTACCTACCCGCCAACTCTGCGGAACCACATCAACGTTGGCCTACTTGGTATTGCTGCGCGTAGAGATTGCCCGTTTCACCCCCAGTGGTCTACCTTGCGGCACTCCCCCGGGACTCGTCTCTGTTGCTCTGATCCTCACCTCACGGTGGGCAGCCGTTAGCTGCTACGCTGTCCTGTGCAGTCCGGACGTTCCTCCAGTGCCTGGTTTCCCAGATTGCACCAGCGGCGGTCTGGCGTGCTTCACGGGTGGGATTATCGCCCAGCGGCCGCGACGCGATCCCAGTCCAGACCAAAGCGCACAAGATACTTGCGCAGCCGGTCCGCGTCATTGACCACCGTGCGCTGCGTGCGCGAGGCCTGGAACAGCAGGCGCCCGGCGTCCGACAGCGTGCGCGACTGGCGGCAGACCTGCAGCACCGCCGCCAGTTGGAGCTGGTCGAAGATGTCCATGGATTCCACCGCCTCGTCGCCCAGCAGGGCCGCGAGTTCGTCGCGTCCCACCGTCCCTGTTGCAGATGCCAGCCCGTTGCGCGCATCGCTGGCGGGCTGCCACAGCCAGCGCAGGCGGGCGATCTCGGCCTCGACCAGGGGCAGGCCGATGCGACCGCTGTCAGCCAGCGTGGCCAGGCGTGTCACGCTGGCCGAGAGGTCGCGGAAATTGCCGGTCCACAACGCTTCGGGCGACTGGGCATAGCGCAGGTAGGCGGCGCGCGCTTCGTTGGAAAAGCGCACGCTGCGTCCCAGTTCCGTGCCCGCACGAACCAGCAGGTGCTCCACATTGGGCTCGATGTCTTCGGGTCGCTGGGCCAGGCCCGGCAGCACATAGCTCCAGAGGTTGATACGCGCAAACAGGTCCTCACGAAAGCGCCCTGCCGCCACCTCGGTGCGCAGGTCACGGTTGGTGCCAGCCACCAGTTGAAAGTCGCTCTCCACCTCGCGGTCGCTGCCCAGGGGGTAGAAGCGTTTTTCCTCCACGGCCTTGAGCAGCATGGCCTGCTCGTCCGGGCCCAGCTCACCAATCTCGTCCAGAAACAGGACGCCCTTGTGCGCAGTACGCAGCAAACCCGCACGGTCGGCCGCAGCGCCAGTAAAGGCACCTTTCTTGTGGCCGAACAGCGTGGACGCCGCACCGTCGCCATGCAGCGTGGCGCAGTTCACCTCCACAAATTCGCCCTCGACCTGGTGGCGGGATTTTTTCAGCTCATACATGCGCCGCGCCAGGTGCGACTTGCCTGCACCCGTGGGCCCCGTGAACAGGATGGGCGCGCGCGAGCGCACCGCCACCCGCTCCACCTCGTCGATCAGCGCGTTGAAGCGCGCATTGCGCGTGGCAATGCCGCTTTTGAGGAACTGCACCGCATCCTGCTGCTCCGCGCCGAAGCGCTGCGCGATCACGTCGTAGCGCGAGAGGTCCAGGTCGATCAGCGTGTAGCTGCCAGGGTTGCCCATCTGCTGGCGCTTGGGCGGAGAGGTCTGCACCAGCACACCCGGAATGCGGCGCGACTCCACCAGCAGGAACAGGCAGATCTGCGCGACGTGCGTGCCGGTGGTGATGTGCGTCCAGTACTCTTCGCGCTCGGTGTCAAAGCGGTAGGCCTGCGTCCAGTCGTACAGCTGGGCATAGACCTCGCCAAAGTCCCACGGGTCGGCAATGGGCATCGGCACCAGGTTCACCGTGGTCTCGGGCGAGGCAGTCGCCATGTCAGCGCGCACCTGATGGGCCAGCTCGCGGTGCGGTGGTGTGTAGAGCAGCTCCAGCCGCTCGATCACCACGTCCTCATGCTGCACCAGCGATACGGTGGGGCGCCACTTCTCCCACCGCCCCGCGCCCCGGCCGGAGTCCAGCTGGGTGCCAAGGAACCCCATGACCACCTTGTTTTTGCGCATTCAATTTTATCTATTTAACTAGCTTTCATTCTAGTTATTCCGATAAGCGCATACCACACCAATTTCGTAAAACAAAATATCACCATACAAATCAACAGCTTGCGCAAGTTGAATACCACTCATCACAAACTGGCACACATCTGGCAATAGAAGAAGCATCCAGCGCAAGCGGTGACCGCTCACAGGCTGGGGTTAGGACAAATGTTCGCCCCACCGGTGCCGGGCGTCCGGGGCCTTCGGGTTCTGTTGATGTTCTGCATGCCGCACATCGCCAACGCTGGGTATTGGCAAGGTCTTGGTGACGCCTCGCAAGAGGAGATGCCGGGTTCGACTCCCGGCTTGCCACCTTTGGTAGCTCATTGGTAGAGCAACCTCGCAAGAGGTCTGTAGCAGGTTCGACTCCTGCCCATTACTCCGGCCGCAAGGCTGGAACTTTGTACCGGTCGAAAGACCACCCGCCGAACGCGGGGAGAGGCCCCGAGGTTGCGCAGCGACCGCAAGGGATTCACCCCGTCAGCCGGTGGCGGTTTGTGCCAGCACCCGGCACAGCCCGCGCCCGCAGCCAGCCGCGCTGCCGCCATTCCCGCTGGGGATGGGGGCAGCCACCACGGCGCACTGCACGGCCCAGGCTGCACCCCCTGGCACCCCGCCATCGCTGTAACGGCAACCCGATACGACAACGAAGAAGAGAGAGGAAAAAGAGATGCTGACGAAGATGTTCCAACGCGCCACCGTCAAGAAAAACGAACGCGCCCTACTGCTGCGCAACGGCAGCTTTGACCGCGTGCTGCGCAGCGGCACCTACTGGCTGTTTTCGGGCACCGACCAGTTGCGCGTGGAGACCTTCGCCCTGGAACAACCCGCCTTCACCCACGGCCTGGCCGAGTACCTGATGGCGCAAGAGCCCGCGGTGGTGGCCGCCGAGTTTGTGCAGGTGAGCCTGTCGGAAACCGAAGTGGGCTTGCGCAGCGAAAACGGCGTGCTGGTCGAGATCCTGCCCCCCGGCACTCGCCGCCTTTATTGGAAAGGTTTGGTGGATGTGAGCGTGCAAGTGGTGGACCTGCAAGCGGGCGCTGAGTTACCCACCGCACTGGTGGCACGATTGACGCAAACCCAGCTGCGCCAGCGCAGCGTGACCGGCTTGGCCGGTGTGCTGCAGGTGCAGGTGCCCGAGGGCCAGTGCGCGCTGTTGACGGTGGACGACAAGGTGGAGCGCCTGCTCACGGCTGGCACCTACGCCTTCTGGAAGTACGGCCGCACCGTGGCCGTGGAGATGGTGGATTTGCGCCTGCAAGCCGTGGAGGTATCGGGCCAGGACATCATGACCCGCGACAAGGTAAGCCTGCGCCTGAACCTGTGCGCCACCTACCGCTACACCGATGTGCTGCGCGCCTTTGCCCAGTTGCAAAAGCCTGCCGACCACCTGTACCGCGAGCTGCAGTTTGCGCTGCGCGCCGCCGTGGGCACCCGCACGCTCGACGAGCTGCTGGAGAACAAGACGGTGATCGACGACGTGGTGACCGCACACATGGCCGCCAAGCTGTTGCCCTACGGCATGCAGCTGGAAAGCGTGGGCGTGAAGGACATCGTGCTGCCGGGCGAGATGAAGACCATCCTGACCCAGGTGGTGCAGGCACAGAAGCAGGCCGAGGCCAACGTGATCCGCCGCCGCGAGGAAACTGCCGCCACGCGCTCGCTGCTCAACACCGCGAAAGTGATAGAGGACAACCCTGTCGCCCTGCGCATGAAGGAGCTGGAGACGCTGGAGCGCGTGGCTGAACGCATCGACAAGATCTCGGTTTTTGGCGGCCTGGACCAGGTGCTCAATGGCCTGGTGAAGATGAGATGAAAGAACCCTATGAAGAAGCAACCGACACCTGTAACCACACCGCTGGAAGCAGCCACACAGGCGGTCTACCAGGCATTTGCCAAATACAGCGCACCAGAGGTGGGCACCCTGGATGTCTGCACTGCCTGCTGCATGGATGCTGACCTGGCGCTGCAAATGAGCCACCTGCCGATGCCCCAACTGACCGAGAAGCACTTCTACCAATACAACGATTCGGCCAAGAGCCAGGTGCAGCCTGCGGATGAAATCAAATACCTGGCCCCACGGCTGCTGGAACTGCTGGCCGAAGGCGCCCGGTTGCACCACTCCACCGAGCTGTACCTGGACCGCTTGGGGCGGTGCGAGCCCGGCTCCTTTTCAGCGACAGAACAGGCTGCGCTGCAGGGCTTTGCGCTGGCGTACTTTGCACAAGGCTTGGAGCAATGGCCTGCGGGCAGCGATTCGCTTTTCCAGTGGGATAACGCCTTCACCATCTTGCTCATGTGGGCCTATGCCCGCGTGCCGCTGGAGCCCTTGCTAGAGCACTGGCTCGATAGCGACAGCGACGCATCGACCCTGCACTTTGTGGACGCGTGCTATTGGGACTATGTGTGGAATGCCAACCAGATGGGCAATGCGTTTGCCGCTGACCAGGCCGAATACAAACGCACCATGGAGGAATGGCTGAACAGGCCCGCCACCAAGGCACGTTGGGCGGAAAAGCTCATGCGCCTGGTGGACACAGGCCCCACCAGTTCCTGGTTGCCAGCGGGGGCCGTGGACCATCAGCGCTACCCGCTCCCGGAGCGGATCAGCGCAGTTTTTGACGCGATGACCGCATAACGCCCGTCGCCCTAAAAGCGAACAACACAACAAAGAAACAACGAGAAAAGAACCATGGCCGATAACTACGAACAACTCGAAATCCCGAACGGTGTGCCCGTGAAGATGTGGACGAACGGCGTGCCCGTGGAAGAAGAAGCCAGGAACCAGCTGCGCAACATTGCCCGCCTGCCCATCGTGTTCAAGCACGTGGCGGTGATGCCCGATGTGCACCTGGGGATCGGCGCGACCATCGGCTCGGTGGTGCCCACCCTCAAAGCCATCATCCCCGCTGCGGTGGGGGTGGACCTGGGGTGCGGAATGATGGCGTGCAAGACCACGCTCACGGCCAGCGACCTGCCCAATAACCTCGCTGGCGTGCGCACCGCCATTGAACGCGCCGTGCCCGTGGGGATGACCCCCAAGCGTTTCGGCCGCGACAAGGGAAGCTGGGATACGCCGCCCGCCGAGACCGACCGCGCCTGGGCAGCGCTGGTGGATGAGTTCGATGAGATTTGCGAAGCGCACCCGCGCATCAAAAACACGAACAACTACAAGCACCTGGGAACGCTCGGAACGGGCAACCACTTCATCGAGATCTGCCTGGACGAACACCAGTCCGTGTGGGTGATGCTGCACTCGGGCTCGCGTGGGGTGGGGAACGCCATCGGCACCCACTTCATCGAGCTGGCAAAGAAGGACGCCGAGATGAACCAGCGCAACCTGCCGGACAAGGACCTGGCGTACTTCGAAGAAGGCGCGCAGTACTTCGGCGACTACGTGAAGGCCGTGGGGTGGGCGCAGAAATTCGCCGCCGCCAACCGCGAGGTGATGATGGGCCGCGTGATTGCAGCGCTGCGAAAAGTCATCACCAAGCCATTCGAGACGCACATTGAGGCGGTGAACTGCCACCACAACTACGTGCAGCGCGAAACGCACTTCGGGCAAGACGTGTTCGTGACCCGCAAGGGCGCGGTGAGTGCCGAGCAAGGCAAGCTGGGGATCATCCCTGGGAGCATGGGGGCCAAGAGCTTCATCGTGCGCGGAAAAGGCAACCCTGAGAGCTTTAACAGCTGCAGCCACGGCGCAGGCCGCACCATGAGCCGCACCAAGGCCAAGAAGCTGTTCACGGTCGAAGACCAGATCAAGGCGACCGAAGGCGTGGAATGCCGCAAGGACGCGGATGTCATTGACGAGATTCCGATGGCGTACAAGAACATCGACGCGGTGATGGCGGCGCAGGAAGACCTGGTGGAGGTGGTTTACACGCTCAAGCAAGTCGTGTGCGTGAAGGGATGAACGTGCAGCAACTGGACTTAGACGGCTCCACTGGCGAAGGCGGCGGCCAGATCCTGCGCACCGGCCTGGCCCTGTCCATGGTCACCGGCCGCCCACTGCACATCACGCGCATCCGTGCGGGGCGGCCCAAGCCGGGGCTGATGCGCCAGCACCTGGCCTGCGTGCAAGCGGCGGTGGCCGTGTGCGGCGGGCAGGCCGAAGGCGCGGAGCTGAATTCGCAAACGCTGGTGTTCACACCCGGCAACGTGCGTGCAGGTGATTACCGTTTTCAGATCGCGACGGCAGGCAGTTGCCTGCTGGTGCTGCAGACGGTGCTGCCCGCGCTGATGCTGGCCGATGGCCCGAGCAAGGTCGAGCTGTCGGGTGGCACGCACAACCCGATGGCGCCGCCGTTTGATTTTCTGGAACGCGCCTTTGCGCCGCTGGTGCGGCGGCTGGGTGTGGGGCTGGAGTTGCAATTGCAGCGGCGGGGCTTCTACCCCGCCGGGGGCGGCGAGCTGGTGGCGCACATCGTGCCCGCCACCGCCACCACGCAGCCGCTGGCGCCGGTGGATGTGCTGGAGCGCGGCCCGCTGCAAAACGGCTGGGGCGAGGCACTGGCACCCGGCCTGGCGCGCCACATAGCGACGCGGGAGCTGGAGGCGCTGGGCCAGCGCATGGGGTGGACGTTCGAGGCCGGCCAACTGCGCCAGCCATCCACACGCCAGAACGAGGGCCCGGGCAATGCGCTGATCGCCACGCTGGAGTATGCGCAGGTGACCGAGGTGTTTTGCCAGTTGGGCGAGCGCAGCCTGTCGGCCGAGCAGGTGGCCAAGCGGCTGGTGGACGAGGTGCGCGCCTACCAGCGCAGCACCGGCGCGCTGGGCCCGCACCTGGCGGACCAGTGGATGCTGCCGCTGGCTCTGTCTGTGTGGCGCAGTGGGCAGGCCGCGCGCTACACCTGCACCAAGGTTACGCAGCACACGGTTACCAATGCGCAGACCATCGCGCTAGGCTTGCCGGTTGAGGTTCAGATCACCCCCTCAGAGGATGCAATGCACGTTGAGATATCTCCCGTGCCCTGAAGGGCCAGCGCGGCATGGACCCATACCCTGGCTATATCCATATGACCAGGGCCGTAGAACAAGTGGTTCAGAATGCGCACCACACCCCTTCCCTTTGACCCATCCGACACCTCACAGGAGACGCCATGAAAGTTGACAACATTCTTCAGACCATTGGCAACACGCCCCACGTGCGCATCAACCGCCTGTTCGGCCCAGGCGCCAATGTGTGGGTGAAGTCGGAGCGCAGCAACCCCGGCGGCTCCATCAAGGACCGCATTGCGCTGGCGATGGTGGAAGACGCCGAGAAATCGGGCGCGCTCAAGCCCGGCGGCACCATCATCGAGCCCACCTCGGGCAACACCGGCATTGGACTGGCGCTGGTGGCGGCCGTCAAGGGCTACAAGCTCGTCCTCGTGATGCCCGACAGCATGAGCATCGAACGCCGCCGCCTGATGCTGGCCTATGGCGCGCAGTTCGACCTGACCCCGCGCGAAAAAGGCATGAAGGGTGCCATCGCCCGCGCGCAAGAGCTGCAGGCGCAGACGCCTGGCTCGTGGATTCCGCAGCAGTTCGAGAACCCCGCCAACATCGACATCCATGTGCGCACCACGGCGCAGGAGATCCTGGCAGATTTCCCCGACGGCATTGATGTGCTGATCACGGGGGTGGGCACGGGTGGCCACATCACGGGCGTGGCGCGGGTGCTCAAAGCCAAGTTCCCCCAACTCAAGGTGTTTGCGGTGGAGCCCACGGCCTCGCCGGTGATCTCGGGCGGCGCGCCGTCGCCCCACCCCATCCAGGGCATTGGCGCGGGGTTCATCCCCAAGAACCTCGACACCAGCCTGCTCGACGGAGTGATCCAGGTCGATGCCGAACCGGCCCGCGAATACGCCCGCCGCTCTGCGCGCGAAGAGGGCATCCTGGTGGGCATCTCGTCCGGCGCCACCTTGGCCGCCATTGCCCAGAAGCTGCCCGAGCTGCCCGCAGGCGCCAAGGTGCTGGGCTTCAACTACGACACGGGCGAGCGCTACCTGTCGGTGGAAGGTTTCCTGCCGGCCTGATGGCCGCTGGCACGCAGCGCACTCACACCAGGGCCCTTCGGGGCCCTTTTTTTTGGGCTGCGCAGCACAAAGCCACGGCCAGCCGTCCTACAGCGGCGGGGCACGCAGGCCAGAACAATCAGTGTTCGCACCGGCCCACCTCTGCGGTGATTTCGCCGGAGCCCCTCCCAACGATTGCAACTGCCCATGGCCCCGAACTCCGCGACAGACTCCCAGCCTATTGCGTTCAAGGTGCTCACCGTGAACGTGCACAAGGGCTTCACCACCTTCAACCGGCGCTTCATGCTGCACGAGCTGCGCGAGGCCGTGCGCGACGTGGCGGCCGACCTGGTGTTCTTGCAGGAGGTGCTGGGCACGCACCACCGGCACGCCAGCCGGTTCGCCAACTTTCCGCAGGTTCCGCACTACGAGTTTCTGGCCGACACCATCTGGTCGCAATACGCCTACGGCCGAAATGCGGTGTATGACAACGGCGACCATGGCAATGCGTTGTTGTCCAAGTTTCCGATCACGCATTACGAGAACCACGACATCTCGGTGAGCGGGCCCGAACGGCGCGGCATGCTGCACTGTGTGCTGCAGCCCCCCGGGCACCACCTGCCGGTGCATGCCGTATGTGTGCACCTGGGCCTGCAGGAGTCGCACCGGCAGCACCAGCTGCGCCGCGTGTGCGATCTGGTCAACAGCTTTCCCGCCCACGAGCCTGTGGTGCTGGCGGGCGACTTCAACGACTGGCGCCACCGTGCCCACCGGGTGCTTCAGCACGAGGCGGGATTGCAGGAAGTCTTTGTGCAGGCGTTTGGCCGAGCGGTGCGCACGTTTCCGGCGGCGATGCCGCTGCTGGCGCTGGACCGCATTTACGTGCGCAACGCGACCGTGCACTCGCCATTGGCATTGCCCAAGAAACCCTGGGACAAGCTCTCGGACCATGCGCCCCTGGCTGCGGAGATCCTGCTATGAAACGCCCTACCTTCCGCGCGCCACGCTCGTCCCGCTGGGTGCCCGGCAACCATTTCGAGTTGCTCGAAAACGGCGAGGAGTTCTTTCCCCGCGTGTTCCAGGCCATTGCCGAAGCACGGCGCGAGGTCATGCTGGAAACCTTCATCCTGTTCGAGGACAAGATCGGCCAACAGCTGCACGCCGCTTTGCTGGCGGCCGCCCGGCGGGGCGTGGAGGTGCATGTGCTGGTGGACGGCTTTGGCTCGCCCGATCTGTCGGACCAGTTTGTCGGCAGCCTGGTGGAGGCCGGCGTGCACTTTCGCATCTTTGACCCGGGCCGCCGTTTCCTGGGCCAGCGGCTGAACCTGCTGCGCCGCATGCATCGCAAGATCGTGGTGGTGGACGGGCACCTGGGGTTCATTGGTGGCATCAACTACTCGGCCGACCATGTGGCCGACTTTGGCCCCGAAGCCAAGCAGGACTATGCCGTGCAGGTGCGCGGCCCCATCGTGGCGCAGATGCACCACTTCACCCGCGAGGCCGTGCTCAGCCGCCAGGACCGCAAGCGCCACCAGGCCGCAGGCATCACCGGGCGCCCGCACGCGGGCACGGCCCATGCCATGTTCGTGACACGCGACAACCAGCAGCACACCAACGACATCGAGCGCCACTACCGCGTGGCCCTGCGCGCAGCGCGCAGCCGGGTGGTGATTGCCAACGCCTACTTCTTCCCGGGTTACCGGTTCATCCGCGAGATGCGGCGCGCCGCGAAACGGGGTGTGGATGTGCGCATCATCCTGCAAGGCCAGCCCGACATGCCCATCGTGAAGACGGCAGCCAGCCTGCTGTACGACCACCTGCAGCGCGCAGGCGTGCGGGTGTACGAATACTGCGACCGCCCGCTGCACGGCAAAGTGGCGCTGGTGGACGAGGACTGGTCCACCGTGGGCTCCAGCAACCTCGACCCGCTGAGCCTGTCGCTGAACCTGGAGGCCAACGTGATCATCCAGGACCGCGCCTTCAACGCCCACCTGCACCGCCGCCTGTCGCACCTGATGGAGCACAGCTGCAAGCAGGTCGAAGCCACCGCGCCCAGCCGCTGGAACGGCCTGCGCCTACTGCGCAGCTATGCGGTGTTTCACCTGCTGCGCTGGTTCCCCGCCTGGGCGGGCTGGCTGCCCCGGCACGAGCCCCACATCACGCTCGCCAACCCGGGCGCCGCAGAGCCCGCAGGCAGCCCCGCCACCTGAACCGGCGGGCACACACGATGGCCACCCCCACGCTGCACGCGGACACCCCGGTGGGCCGCAACCGGCACACCACCAGTAGCTGGCGCCACTGGCCGCAGCAGGCCTGGTGGCCCTGGCTCACGCGGGGGGTCGCCATCGCCTTCTTTGCGGCGGTAGCCGCGCTGATCTTTCGGCAGGCGCGCACGGTGGACTGGCCCGCCGTGCTGCAGGCGCTGCGCGATCTGCCCACCGCCGCACTGGCGCTGGGCGGCGCACTGGCGCTGCTGAGCCACTTTACCTACGGCAGCTTTGACTGGGTGGGCCGCCATTGCAGCGGCCACCGCCTGCCGCGCGGCACCACCCTGGCCATTGCCATGACGAGCTACCCGTTCACGCTCAACCTGGGCTCGCTGATTGGCGGCGTGGGCGTGCGCTACCGGCTGTACGACCGGCGCGGCGTGGACCCCGGCACCATCGGCCAGGTGGTGGGCACCAGCATCGTGACCAACTGGGTGGGCTACCTGATGCTGGCAGGCGTGCTGTCATGGTTGTGGCAGCCCCCGGCAGTGGCCGGGTGGACGGTAGCGCCCTGGCAATGGCACTTGGGCGGTACGGTACTGGGCGGCCTGCCGCTGGCCTACCTGGCACTGTGCGCGGTGCGCAGGGGCCGCGCGCTCACGCTGCGCGGCCATGCGTTTCCGCTGCCGCACTGGCCCGTCGCACTGTGGCAAATCGCGGCATCGGCCGCCAACTGGATGCTGATGGGCGCCGCGCTGTGGACGGTGCTGCAACACCAGGTGCCCTACCCCGCCGCCCTGGCCACCGTGCTGCTGGGGGCCGTGGCCGGGCTGGTGCTGCGCGTGCCTGCAGGCCTGGGTGTGCTGGAGGCCGTGGGCGTAGCGCTGCTGGCCACCCACGCATTGGGGCAGGAACAGGTGCTGGCTGCACTGCTGGCCTACCGGGCGCTGTACTACTTTGGGCCGTTGGTGCTGGCCGCCGTGGCGCTGGGTGTGGCCGAGCTGCGCTGGCGCCAGGGGCCTGCGCAAGGCATGCAGCGCACTCCGTAGTCAGAATTTCAGCCAAAAGTGCCAGATGCGCTAGTGCATATTGGCCTTGTTGCTATCATTTTTATATAACCCTGCCGCCCGATACCCCGGTAACTCGGTCCGACAGGGGTTCCGCCCGCTGCGCGGACCCCGTATCATCCCGGCCCCACGCCATTGCTTTTCGCCCGATCGACACGGGCCCGCAAGACCATGATCCGACTCTCCGAAATCCGGCTGCCGTTCACCGTGGCCGAAGCCCCCGAGGCGCCCCTGCGCGCCGCTGCCGCCCAAATCCTGGGCCTGGCTGACGCCGACATTGCCCACCTGCACGTCTTCAAGCGCAGCTTTGACGCGCGCAAGGCCGACCTGCTGGCGGTCTACATCGTGGACATCACGCTGGCTCAGCCTGAGCGCGAAGCCGCGCTGCTCGCAAAGTTCGCTGGCAACCCGCACATCCAGCCCACGCCCGACATGGCCTGGCACCCCGTGGGCCAGGCGCCTGCCGAGCTGCCCTTGCGCCCGGTGGTGGTGGGCTTTGGCCCCTGCGGCATCTTTGCTGCGCTGGTGCTGGCGCAGATGGGCTTCAAGCCCATCGTGCTGGAGCGCGGCAAGACCGTGCGCGAACGTACCAAGGACACCTGGGGCCTGTGGCGCAAGCGTGAGCTGCACGCCGAAAGCAACGTGCAGTTTGGCGAAGGTGGCGCCGGCACGTTCAGCGACGGCAAGCTCTACAGCCAGATCAAGGACCCGCGTCACCTGGGCCGCAAGGTGATGAACGAGTTCGTCAAAGCCGGTGCGCCCGAAGAAATCCTGTATGTCGCCCACCCGCACATCGGTACCTTCAAGCTGGTGAAGGTGGTGGAAAACCTGCGCGAGCAGATCATTGCGCTGGGCGGCGAGATCCGCTTCGAGCAGCGCGTGACGGACGTGATCATCGAAGGCCAGGGCGACCAGCGCCACCTGCGCGGCCTGAAGGTGCTGAACCAGGCCACGGGCGAGACCACCGAGCTGCGCGCCGACCATGTGGTGATGGCCCTGGGCCACAGCTCGCGCGACACCTTTGCCATGCTGTACCAGCGCGGCGTGGCCATGGAGGCCAAGCCGTTTTCCATCGGTTTCCGTATCGAGCACCCACAGGGCGTGATCGACCGCGCCCGCTGGGGCCGCCACGCGGGCCACCCGCTGCTGGGCGCGGCCGACTACAAGCTGGTGCACCACGCCGCCAACGGCCGTGCGGTGTACAGCTTCTGCATGTGCCCCGGCGGCACCGTGGTGGCCGCCACCAGCGAGCCCAACCGCGTGGTCACCAACGGCATGAGCCAGTATTCGCGCAACGAGCGCAATGCCAACGCGGGCATGGTGGTGGGCATCGACCCCCGCGACTACCCGCAGGACGCGCAGGCGTTTGAAACCCACCTGGGCCAGACCTACGGCGTGGAGGCCCTGCCCGCCGGGCAGTTCCACCCGCTATCGGGCAGCGTGCTGCAGCGCCAGCTCGAATCCAACGCCTTTGTGCTGGGCGGGCGCGACTACAGCGCACCGGGCCAACTGGTGGGCGAGTTCATTGCGGGCAAGCCTTCGACCCAGTTGGGCAGCGTGGAGCCCTCGTACAAGCCCGGCGTGGCCCTGGGCGACCTGCACGCCGCCCTGCCCGGCTATGCCATCGAGGCGCTGCGCGAGGCGCTGCCCGTGTTCGGTCGCAAGATCAAGGGCTTTGACATGCACGACGCGGTGCTGACCGGCGTGGAGACGCGCACCTCGTCGCCGCTCAAGATTGGCCGTGGCGACAACTTGCAAAGCCTGAACACGCCGGGTCTGTACCCGGCGGGCGAAGGCGCCAGCTACGCGGGCGGCATTCTGTCCGCCGGCGTGGATGGCATCAAGGTCGGCGAGGCCGTGGCCCGGAGTCTGCTGGGCGCAGCGGGCTGACCTGCCTCCTGACGGTGCCGGCCCGGGGCACCGCTTACTTGCGCTGCAAAAAGTCCACGGCCAGCGCCGCCAGCGAGCGAGCGCCCACGGGCAACTGGTCTTCGTCGATGTCGAACAGCGCAGAGTGGTTGGGCGGGGCCTTGGCAAAATCCTTGCCCTTGGGTGGCGCACCCAGGAAGTAGAAGAAGCCCGGCACGACCTTCTGGAACTCCGAGAAGTCCTCCGACCCTGCCACCTTCGGGATCACCATGGTCTTGCCGCCCATGGCCAGGTTCAGCGCGGGCAGCGAGGCCTGCGTGAGCGGCGCCGGGTTGGTGGTCACGGGGTAGGCCACGGGGCCAAAACGCACGCTGGCCTTGGCACCGCTGGCGGCGGCAATCGACTCGGCCGTGGTGGTGATGCGCTTGAGCGCTTCCTGGCGCATGTCTTCGTCAAAGGTGCGCAGCGTGCCCATCATCTCCACCTTGTCGGGGATGATGTTGTAGCGGGTGCCGCCCTGGATCTGGCCGATGGTGACCACCGCCGGTTCCTGGCTGATGTTGAGCTGGCGGCTCACCACGGTCTGCAGGCCCATCACCACCTGGCTGGCGGCCACGATGGGGTCGATGGCGGCCCAGGGCGACGAGCCATGGCCGCCACGCCCTTCCACATGGATGGTGATGTTGTCCGAACCGGCCATCAGCGGGCCGCTGCGGTAGCCCACCACGCCGCCAGGCAGGTTGGAGGTGATGTGCAGCCCATAGATGGCCTGCACGTCCTTGAGCGCACCGGCTTCGATCATGGCCTTGGCGCCGAAGCTGGGCACCTTGCCGTTGGCGTCGGGCTCCACGGGAGCGCCCTCTTCGGCGGGCTGGAAGATGAACTTGATCGTGCCCGGCAGCTGCGCCTTCATGCCCGCCAGCACCTCGGCCGCGCCCATCAGCATGGCGGTGTGGGCGTCATGGCCGCAGGCGTGCATAACGGGCACTTCCTTGCCCAGGTAGTTGGCCTTGGCCTTGCTCGCAAACGGCAGGCCGGTGTTCTCGGGCACGGGCAGGGCATCCATGTCAGCGCGCAGGGCCACCACCTTGCCGGGCAGGCCCCCCTTGAGCGTGCCCACCACGCCGGTGCCGCCCACGCCGGTCTGCACGTCCATGCCCAGCTTCTTCAGGTGCTCGGCCACGAGCTTGGCCGTGCGCACTTCCTGGCCCGAGAGTTCGGGGTGGGCATGGATGTCGCGGCGCCAGTTGACCATCTTGGGCGCCACGGCCGTCACGGCGGCATCGATGGCCTGCAGGCCGGCGGCGTCCAGGGCCTGGGCCTGGGCGGACGGTGCGAACGTCAGCCCGCTGAGAAGCAGGCCGGTGGCCAGCGAGATGGCAGAGAGGGGTTTGTGCATGAGACAGATCCGTGCAGGAAGTGAAAACAAAAGGGAACGCGGCAAAAAAACGCACGTTCATGCTAAGAGCCCACCCCACGCTGCAGACAAGCGAGAATGGCCATCCACAGAGCCAATATCGCCATGCCCCGTTCTTCTGTCCCATCTGCGACGGCGCCGGTTTTTCGCATCGACATCCCGCTGCTGCCCGAATCGGCGGTGGGCAACGCACTGCAGTTCATCGACCTCTTGCGCAGCGCCAATCTGCTGGCCGGCTTGCGGGGCGGCGCTGGCTCGCCCCGCCTGGCCTGGCGGCTGCTGGACGCCCAAGGCCAGCCGCTGGCGCACCAGCCGGGCCCGCTGGCGGCCTACACGCAGCCCCCGGCGGCACCTGCCGAGGGGCCGGCATTCGCCTGGTTCATCCCCTCCTTCCACGCCGCCGACATCCCCGCCATCCGCAGCGTGGCGTCGCGCCACCGCGCCCTCTCGCGCCAGATCGGCATTGCGCTGGATGCAGGGCACAAGGTGCTCACGGTCGGCAGCGGGGCCTGGCTGGCGGCGCAGAGCGGGCGCCTGCAGGGCCGCCGCTGCGGCCTGCCGTGGTTCTACCTGGCCGGGTTTGAGCGCGACTATCCCGACATCGACCTCGATGCAGGCCACGACCTGACCGATGACGGCCCCTGGCTCAGCTGTGCGCTGCCCCACAGCCTGGGAGAAATGGCCATCGCCCTGGTGCGCCACGCACTGGGCGACGCGCTGGCCCAGACCTGCGCCAGCGTGCTGCGGCCCGACCACGAACGCGCCCGGGCTGCGCTGCAGGCCAACGCGCAGCAACACATCCCCGCCACGCGCGACAGCACCCTGGCCCGCGCCATGGCCTGGATGGAGACCCATCTGGACGAGCCCTACTCGCTGGCCCGGCTGGCCGAGGCGGCGGCGGTGAGCCCGCGCACTTTGCTGCGGCACTTTCAGCTGGAGCTGTCGCAGTCGCCGCTGGACCACCTGCACAGCCTGCGCTGCGCACGCGCCAAGGTGCTGCTGGAGGTGACGCTGGAGAGCGTGCCCAGCATTGCCACGGCCTGCGGCTATGCCGACCCGGCGGCGTTCCGGCGCATCTTTGTGCGCTACACCGGCATGGCACCGGCCGAGTACCGCAAGCGCCATGCACTGCGCGCGCCGCGCAGGCGCTGGCGGGTGGATCTGACGTGAAAGCCCGGTGTACTCTCGCCTAGTGTGCTGTCCCGCAAATAGCTGCACGAAATGAAATCGATGGCATCGCGCCCAGGGCAAGGCGCAAACCGCAGTGATAGCCGTAGCTATCGCGAGGATTTGCAACGCAGCCCTGGGGGTGAGGACGCGACTTCATGTGGAGTTATTTGCGGGATAGCACACTAGCGAGGCAGCGCGTTGCCCGAAGGCAGGCGAAACGCCTCCACCAGCTCGGCCAGCTGTTGCGCCTGCACCCGCAGGCCTTGCGCGGCGGCGGAGGATTCTTCCACCAGTGCGGCGTTCTGCTGCGTCATCTGGTCGAGCTGCGAAACCGCCTCACCCACCTGGCTCAGGCCCGTGGTCTGCTCGCGCGCCGCAGTGCTGATCTCGCCAATGATGGTGGCCACCTGCTGCACCGAGTTCACGATCTCGCCCATGGTGCCGCCTGCCGCGTGGACCAGCTGGGTGCCCTCGTCCACCTGCCGCACGCTGTCGCTGATCAGGCCCCCGATCTCCTTCGCCGCCGTGGCGGAACGCTGCGCCAGGCTGCGCACTTCGCTGGCCACCACCGCAAAGCCACGGCCCTGCTCACCGGCACGGGCTGCCTCCACGGCCGCATTCAGCGCGAGGATGTTGGTCTGGAATGCAATGCCGTCGATCACGCTGGTGATGTCGGCAATGCGGCGCGACGACAGCGCAATGCCGTCCATAGTGCCCACCACGCGGTCCACCGCCTCGCGCCCGCGCTGGGCCACGCTGCTGGCGCCAGTGGCCAGGGTGCTGGCCTGCGCAGCCGCGTCGGCGCTGTGGCGCACGGTGGCCAGCAGCTCCTCCATGCTGGCGGCGATCTCTTCGAGGTTGGAGGCGGTCTGCTCGGTGCGGGCCGACAGGTCGCTGTTGCCTGCCGCGATCTCGCTGCTGGCACCGGCCACCGAGGTGCTGGCCTGGCGCATGCCCACCACCAGCTCGGCCAGCCGTGCCTGCATGCCGCCCAGGCGCGCCAGCAGGGCCTGCAGTTCGTCGCGGTTGCCCGCCTGCGGCGCGGGCACGGGGGAAGTGAGGTCGCCTTCGGCAATGCGGTCGGTCACCTCGGACGCATGGGCCAGGGGCTGCAGGATGGAGCGCGACAGCAGCCAGGCACAGGCCAGGCTCAGCAGCAAGCCCACCAACGAGCCCGCCGCCAGCAGCGTGATGCCCTGGCTTTCGCTGCGGGCGGCAGCCGCACGCGCTTCGGCCACACGCTGGCGCTGGTATTCGGCCAGCTTGTCCACGGCTGCGGCGTAGGCGTCTGCCGCAGGACGCAGCTGCTTGGCAATGGCGTCGGGCGGCAAGGCCTCGCCCGCCTTGCGGCGCTTGACGAGGTCGTCCCGCAACGTGCGAAAGCCGTTGCCCGCCTTGTCGATGGCATCGAACAAGGCCTGGGATTCCGGGTCTGCCGCCAGCTCGTCCAGGCGCTTGCGCACTTCGGACGAGCGGGCTGACGTGGTCTTGCGGTCGGCGTCGATGCGCGCCGCGTAGTCGGGGTTGTTGTCGATCTCCAGCAGCGTTTCGGCGCGGGCGGAGCTGAGCACCACGATGGCGTGCAGCTCCCGCGCCAGCAGCGCGCGCTCGGACGACGCACCGCCCAGGTCGTCCGCAATGTCCTGCAGCCCGGCCAGCCGCCAGATGCCCACCGCCGCCGACAGGGACATGACGAGGCAGACCACACCAAAAGCCAGGGCCAGGCGGACAGCAACACGTGCGTGGGAGATGGACATGGGAGGCTCTCGTGAGGGTGAATGGGGCAACGCGGGACAGCCGCTGGGGGTGGCAGGCGTTGGGAATGTATCGACAAAAGGTTACAAGTCCTTGAGCCGGCCCACAACAGGCCACACCCTGCCGGAGCGCCAAAGCAACAGCCGCAACGCACCAACAAAAAGGCCGCCACAGTGCAAGACTGTGGCGGCCTTCGGGGCCGATCAGGCGTCGCGCCTGAGGCGGTTCGGGTTATTGCTGCTGTGCGTTTTGCAGCGCAGCAATGCGCTCTTCGATGGGCGGGTGGGTGCTGAACAGCTTGCCAATGCCACCGGCGATGCCCATGGCCGCCACGCTCTTGGGCAGCTCGCCGGGGTGCATGCCACCCAGGCGGGCCAGCGCGTTGATCATGGGCTGGCGGCGGCCCATCAGCTGGGCAGCGCCCGCGTCGGCGCGGAACTCGCGCTGGCGGCTGAACCAAGCCACGATCATCGCGGCCACAAAGCCCAGCACGATGTCGAGTACGATGGTGGTCACGTAGTAGCCGATGCCGGGGCCCGAGCTGTTCTCGTCGTTCTTGCGCAGGAAGCTGTCCACCGCGTAGCCGATGACCCGCGACAGGAACACCACGAAGGTGTTCATCACGCCCTGGATCAGCGTCATGGTCACCATGTCGCCGTTGGCGATGTGGGCCACTTCGTGGCCGATCACGGCCTCGACCTCATCGCGTGTCATGCCCTGCAGCAGGCCGGTGGACACCGCCACCAGGGCGGAGTTCTTGAACGCGCCCGTGGCAAAGGCATTGGGGTCGCCTTCAAAGATGCCGACTTCGGGCATGCCGATCTGGGCCTGGTCGGCGAACTTGCGCACGGTCTCGACGATCCAGCGCTCGTCGGGCGAGCCGGAGCCGTCGATCACGCGCACACCCGAGGTCCACTTGGCCATGGGCTTGCTGATGAGCAGCGAGATGATCGCGCCGCCAAAACCCATGATGAGCGCAAAGCCCAGCAGCGCGCCCAGGTTGAGCCCGTTGGCCGTGAGGTAGCGGTTCACGCCCAGCAGGCTGGCCACCACCCCCAGCACGACAACGACGGCCAGGTTGGTCATCACAAACAAAAGGATCCGCTTCATGGAATGGTTTCTCCGTGGGGTAAACAACAACGAGTGTTTGCTGGCTCAGATGGGGGCCGGGGGCGCCGCTTCAAGCGCCAGTCTCCAGGCGGCGAGGCCGTGGCAGCCCCCCATGGCCGCGATTTCATCGCGCTATGGTAGGTGCAAACCCCGGCCGGGGCCTTATCACACAAGCCTTGGCGGGAATTACGAAACCGCCGCAGCCCGCAAGGGCCGGAACACCTGCGCATCGGCATAGAAGCCCGGCGCTGCATTGGCCGGCCACCAGCCGGGCACGCCCAGCACCGGCAGCGGCGTGAAGGGCTTGCTGGACCATGCCGAGGCCTCCACCTGCCCTGCCAGCCACGCATCCACCTCCGCTATGAAATCAATAGCTGCTGGCACATGAAATACGTGCGCCACCATGGGTTTTCGCGGAAAAACCAGCTTTTCGAGCAGTGCGTGCCCGAACAGCACCAGCCGGGCCTGGCCCCACAGCGGGCGCAAGTCGGTAAACAGGCGCTGCCAGTCCCGCGCCCGGAGCGCATCCCACAGGGCATCCGGCGCCTGCAGCAGTGCGCCGTTTTCATCAAACACCGTGAGTGCATCGCGCAGCGGTCCGCGCACGGCCTGCACGCCATCGGCGGCGATGGCCTGGGCCTGCAGCTGGTTCAGGCGCCGCTTGGTGTGCGGAAACCGCAACCACACCAGGCCGTTGAAAAAGTCGTGCAGGTTGTCGCGCGTGGGCACGCGGCGGGTGTCCCAGATGTACTGCTCGTAGGCGGTGCCTTCGGGCAGCGCGGACTGGGGCACAAAGACCACCGGAGCACCCTGCGGCGCTGCGGTCTGCAATGCCTGGTGCACCGATGGGTCATCCTGCAGCAGCTGCTGGGCCAGGGGTTGGCCCAGGCCGCGCCACGGCGCCAGCCAGGGAGCGCTCCAGTCGATGGCGTCGAAGGGCGGACTTACACCAGCCGCCACGGCAGGGCTTCACCGGCGCGCAGGGGCTTGAGTTCGGCTTCGCCAAACGCAAAGCTGTCGGGCGGTGTCCACGACTCGCGGCGCAGGGTGATGGTGGTGGTGTTGCGCGGCAGGCTGTAGAAGTCCGGGCCATGAAAGCTGGCGAAGCCTTCGAGCTGGTCGAGCGCCCCGGCATTGTCGAACGCCTCGGCATACATCTCGATGGCCGCGTGGGCGGTGTAGCAGCCCGCGCAGCCGGTGGCGTGCTCCTTGAGGTGCGCCGGGTGCGGTGCACTGTCGGTGCCCAAAAAGAACTTGCTGCTGCCGCTGGTGGCGGCCTGCACCAGGGCCACGCGATGGGTCTCGCGCTTGAGCACCGGCAGGCAGTAGTAATGGGGGCGCACACCGCCGATGAAGATGGCGTTGCGGTTGTACAGCAGGTGGTGCGCGGTGATGGTGGCGGCGGTGAAGCGGTCGGCGCTGGCCACGTAGTCGGCCGCGTCCTTGGTGGTGATGTGCTCGAAGACGATCTTCAGCTCGGGGAAGTCGCGGCGCAGCGGGATGAGCTGCTGCTCGATGAACACGGCCTCGCGGTCGAACAGGTCGATGTCGCTGCTGGTCACTTCGCCGTGCACCAGCAGCAGCATGCCGGCCTTCTGCATGGCTTCCAGCGTTTTATAGGTCTTGCGCAGGTCGGTCACGCCCGCGTCGCTGTTGGTGGTGGCGCCTGCGGGGTAGAGCTTGCAGGCCACCACGCCTGCGGCCTTGGCACGCACGATTTCTTCGGGCGGGAGGTTGTCGGTCAGGTACAGCGTCATCAGCGGCTCAAAGCTCATGCCTGCGGGCACGGCGGCCAGGATGCGCTGCTTGTAGGCCAGGGCCTGCTCGGCCGTGGTGACCGGCGGGCGCAGGTTGGGCATGATGATCGCGCGCCCGAACTGGGCGGCGGTATGGGGCACGACGGTGTGCAAGGGCTCGCCGTCGCGAACGTGCAGGTGCCAGTCGTCGGGGCGGGTGATGGTGAGGGTTTGGGGGGCTGCAGTCATGGGCGTCATTGTCCCATTGCGGACATGCCGCCTCCAAACGCTCTCATTTTCATAGCTAGCGAGGCATATGTTCGTAGCGCTACCGCATGAAACGGCTCATCACGGTAGCGCCAGGGACAGATCTGCCGGTTTATTCGGCGGTGATCCCTGCGCGTTTGACGACCGCGCCGAACTTCACCATCCGGTCCGCCATCATTTTTTCGAACGCGGCGGGCGACATCTCTTCCGGCACGATCACGCCACGGTCCTTGAGGTTGGCCACCATGGCGGGCGATGTGGCCACTTGGCGCACGGCCTTGTACAGCGTCTGCACCACCGCATCGGGTGTGCCCGCAGGCGCGGCCAGGCCTGTCCAGGAAGTGAGGTTGAGCTCGGGGTGGCCCACCTCGGCCATGGTGGGCACATCGGGCAGTTGCGGCAGGCGCTGGTCGGCCGCCACGGCCAGAGCGCGCACCTTGCCCGCCTGGATGTGGGGCAGCATGATGACCAGGTTGTCGAGGATGAACTGCACCTCGTTGCCCAGCACGCCCGTGATCAGCGGCGTGCCCCCACGGTAGGGAATGTGCGTGGTGAACACGCCCGTGGACACCTTGAGCATTTCCACATTGAGCTGGCCCATGCTGCCCACGCCGCCGCTGCCGTAGTTGAGCTTGCCCGGGTTCTTCTTGGCGTAGTCGATGAACTCCTTGAAGGTCTTGAACGGCAGGCTGCTGTGCACCACCAGCGCGTTGGGCTGGCGGCCCAGGATGGCGATGTTCTCAAAATCCTTGACCGGGTCGTAGCCGATCTTGGGCTGGGTCAGCGGGTTGGCCAGGTGGCTGCTTTGCGATGACACGACCAGGGTGTAGCCATCGGCTTTGGAGCGCGCCACATACTGCGCGCCCACCGAGCCACCCGCGCCGGCGCGGTTTTCCACCACGATGGGCACGCCCAGCACGCGCGACAGCGGCTCGGAATACTGGCGCGCCATGATGTCCACCGACCCACCCGGCGGGAAGGGCACCACCAGCGTGATCGGGCGCGAAGGGAACTTGTCTTGCGCCATGGCGGGCAGCGCGGCGAGGCCGGCAAGGCCCAGTCCGGTGGTCAGAAGGTGGCGGCGGGAAGGTGTGGTGTGCATGACGATCAAAGAACTCAAAAAAGGGGCGGGAAGGTACAAAAAATCAGGGGTGTGCCAGCACGGCCAGCGCCACGGCCTGCGCGCGTGGCACAAAGGTGGACAGCTCGCAGTACTCGCGTTCGGTGTGTGCGTGGCCGCCCACCGGGCCCGTGGCGCACAGCGTAGGCACGCCCACTGATGCGGTCAGGCCGCTGTCGGCCGCGCCGCCGGTGAACTCGCCTTGCACCTCAAAGCCCAGCGACCGCGCGCCTTGCTGGTACAGCGCCAGCAGGTCGTCCGGGGTGGGCTTCATGGGCAGGGTGCGGCGCGTGGTGGTGATGCGGCCCTGAGTGCGGGGCACGGACTCTTCTTCGACGATGGCACGCACGCGCTCCAGCAGTTCGTCGGGGTTGGTGTCGGCGGTAAAGCGCAGGTCCACCTCAGCGCGGGCGTGTGGGGCCACCATGTTGGGCACGATACCCCCTTGCACCACGCCCACATTACAGGTGACGCCCGTGGCCGGGTCGGTCAGCGCATGCAGCGCCAGGGTCTTGCGGGCCAGGGCTTCGATGGCGCTGGCGCCAGCGGCATGGTTGATGCCTGCATGCGCGGCCACGCCCTGCACCTCGAACTCCACCACCATCGAGCCCTTGCGGCTGGTGACCACGTTGCCGCTGACGCGGCCCGGCTCGGCGTTGAACACCACACGCGCCCCCCGCACGCGGGCCATGATGAGGTCACGCGTGGCGGGCGAACCGATCTCTTCATCGCACGAGAAGAACAGGTGCAGCGGCGCCTGCAGGCCGCCGCAGCGCGCAAAGGCCTCGGCCACAAACACGTTGAGCACCAGGCCGGACTTCATGTCGGCCACGCCTGGGCCGTAGGCGCGCCCCGCTTCTTCGCGGTAAGGGCGCTTGGCCACGGTGCCATCGGGAAACACCGTGTCCATGTGCCCCATGAGGATGATGGGCGCGCCACCGGCTGCAGCGCCCTCTGCCGGGTTGACCTGCGCATGCAGCAGCACGCCATAACCGGGCACGGGCTCAAACTGCACCGGCACACCGGCCGCCTGCAGGCGCTCGGCCAGGGCATGGGCCACGGCTGTCACGCCCGCCTCATTGCGGCTGCCGCTCTCGATATTGACCACTTTTTGCAACAGGTCTTGCATGGACTGCTGCTGTCTGGCCAGCCAGTCCAGGACCTGCGCACGCACCGGCAGCAGACCTTCGTTCAGGGTATTGAGCATCGTTGTCCTTGGGCAAGCCCCAGGTAGGGGCAAAATTTGGGCCGCAGTGTTGCACGCGACCCGGGGTTCTGCAACGTATTTTGCACGAATGAGAATTTTATGAAATCATCATTGCACGAATCCAGCGCCTTGCTGACCGAGCGGCTGGCCCGCCAGGACGCCGACCTGACCGCCAGCGAACGGGCGCTGGCCGAGGCCCTGGGGCGCGACTACCCCCACGCCCTGCTGGAGTCCGCCACCGCCCTCGCTGCGCGCACTGGCACCAGTGCATCGACCGTGGTGCGGCTGTTTGCCAAGCTGGGCTACGGCAGCTATGCCGAGGCCCAGCGCGAGGCGCGGGCCGAGGTCACCGCCCTGCTGCAAACGGCGGGGCAGCGCGCGCCGGTCACCATCGGCACCCGGCGCAGCCTGCAGCAGTGCGTGGACGACGCGCTGCTGCACGACCAGCACAACCTCACCACCACGCGCGACGGACTGGACATGGCGGCCTTCGAGGCCATGGTGGCACGTATCGCACAGGGCAAGGGACGCATCTTTGTGCTGGCGCAGATCAACAGCGCCCCGGTGGCCGCCTGGCTGGCGCTGCACCTGAACATGTGCCGCCCGGGCGTGCACGAACTGGGGGCTGGCGCGGTGGACGCCACCGACCAGCTGCTGTGGATCCAGCCCGAAGATGCCTTGCTGGTCTTCAGCATCCGCCGCTACGCCAGCGGGCCGGTGAAAGTGGCGCAGCGCTTTCGCGACGCCGGGGCCCAGGTGCTGGCCATCACCGACAGCGCCGCTGCGCCCTTGGCCGCGCTGTCCCACCACCGGCTGCAGGTGCGCACATCCAATGCGTCGCCGTTCGACTCTTACACCGCCGCGTTCTTCCTGTGCAATGCGCTGGTGTCGGCCGTGGCCCAGCTGCGGCACAAGGCGGTGTCCGAGGCACTGAAGCGGCGCGACGATCTGTGGACGGATTTCGAGTCGCAACTCATCGTGGAAAGCCCCTCGCCAGCCAGTCGGCGGAGCAAGCGCTAGCCTGTGCGCGGCAGACGTTCAGCCCTGGGTGGCCCCATGAAAAAAGCGCTCCGGAGAGCGCTTTTTTGTAGCCCCCAACCCTTGCGGCACGGGAGTGCAGGCACCGTTCAGTGCTGCAGGATCTTGTTGAGGAAGTCCTTGGTACGCGGCTGGCGTGCGTCGGGGTTGTTGAAGAAGTCGTCCTTGGAGCAGTCTTCCAGGATCTTGCCGCCCACGTCCATGAAGATCACGCGGTTGCTCACCTTGCGGGCAAAGCCCATTTCGTGGGTCACGCACATCATGGTCATGCCTTCGTTGGCCAGGCCCACCATCACGTCCAGCACTTCACCGACCATTTCGGGGTCGAGCGCGGATGTGGGTTCGTCGAACAGCATCACGATGGGGTCCATGCTCAGCGCGCGCGCAATGGCCACGCGCTGTTGCTGACCGCCCGAGAGCTGGCCGGGGAACTTGTCCTTGTGGGCGATCAGGCCCACGCGCTCCAGCATCTTGAGGCCGCGCTTCTTGGCGTCGTCCGCGCTGCGGCCCAGCACCTTGATCTGCGCAATGGTCAGGTTGTCCGTCACCGACAGGTGGGGGAACAGCTCGAAGTGCTGGAACACCATGCCCACGCGGCTGCGCAGCTTGGGCAGGTTGGTGCTGGGGTCATGCAGCTTCACGCCATCGACCGTGATCTCGCCCTTCTGGAAGGGTTCGAGCGCGTTGATGGTCTTGATGAGTGTGGACTTGCCAGAGCCCGAGGGCCCGCAGACCACGACCACTTCACCCTTGTTGATGGTGGCCGAGCACTCGTTGAGCACCTGCACCGGGCCATACCACTTGGATACGTTTTTGAGTTCGATCATTTCTTTTTCCTCAATCCAATCTCTTTTGCACCAGCCTCGATCAGCGGATGATCGCGATCTTCTGGTGCAGGCGCTTGACCGCCCAGGACAGCGCATAGCACATGATGAAGTACAGAACCGCAGCGGCCAGGTACGCCTCGATCGGACGACCAAAGTTCTTGCCCGCCACTTCAAAGCCCTTGAGCATGTCGTAGGCGCCAATGGCATAAACCAGCGACGTGTCCTGGAACAGGATGATGGTCTGGGTGAGCAGCACGGGCAGCATGTTGCGGAACGCCTGGGGCAGCACCACCAGCTTCATGTTCTGGCCGTAGGTCATGCCCAATGCCTGGCCGGCGTACACCTGGCCGCGTGGGATGGACTGGATGCCAGCGCGCATGATTTCGCTGAAGTACGCTGCCTCAAAGGCAATGAAGGTGATGACTGCCGACACTTCGGCGCCAATGGGGCGGCCGATGATGGCGGGCACCAGCAGGAAGAACCACAGGATCACCATCACCAGCGGAATGGAGCGCATGCCGTTGACGTAGATGGTGGCGGGCACATCCAGCCACTTCTTGCCCGACAGGCGCATAAGTGCCAGCACGGTGCCAAACAGCACGCCCCCGATGGTGGCCACCAGCGTGAGTATCAGGCTGAAGTACAGCCCCTTGAGCACGAAGTTGGAGATCAGGTCCCAGTTGTAGAAGGAGAAATCGAGATTCATATCAATGCCCCCCTCCGGCCGCGCCACTCACGACCATGCCAGGGATGCGTGCGCGCTTTTCAATGAAGGCCATGATGCGGTTGATCGCAAACGCCGAGATGATGTACAGCGTGGTCACCGCCAGATAGACCTCGATGCCGCGCGAGGTTTCTTCCTGCGCCTGCATGGCGAACATGGTGAGTTCGGCCACCGACACAGCAAACGCCACGGACGAGTTCTTGAAGATGTTCATCGTCTCGCTGGTCAGCGGCGGAATGATGATGCGAAACGCCATGGGCAGCAGCACATAGCGGTAGGTCTGGAAGGTGGTGAAACCCATGGCCATGCCGGCGTACCGCTGGCCGCGTGGCAGGGCCTGGATGCCCGAGCGCACCTGCTCGGCGATACGTGCCGAGGTGAAAAAGCCCAGCGCCAGCACCACCAGCGCAAAACCGGGCACGCCCCGTAGCACCGGGAACAGGCTGGGCAGCACGTGGTACCACAGGAAAATCTGCACCAGCAGCGGAATATTGCGAAACAGCTCGACCCAGGCATTGCCCAGCCGAACGATCATCGGGCGATCCTGCAAGGTGCGCAGCGTACCGATGAATGAACCCAACACAAGCGCCAGCAGCAAGGCCAGCAGCGAAACGGACACCGTCCAGCCCCAGGCCGACAGCATCCAGTCCAGGTAGGTGATCTCGCCGCCTTTGCCAAAGCAGCCCTGCACCACATCCCGGTCCATGGTGTCCTGGCAGAACACCTGCCAATCCCAACTCATAGGAGCACCCCTTTAATTTTTGGTTTTGCGCTGGGGGGCCCACTGGGCCGACCCAACAAAAAAGCCCCTTCAAACCAGCTGGCCGAAGGGGCACAAGCGTTGCAGAGCTTACTTCTTGGCGTAGTCTTCCATGGGCTTGTCGTTAGGCGATGCCCAAGCTGCCTTGGTAGCGTCGGACATCGGCAGACCGATCTTGGTGTTGGTCGGTGGCACAGGTTGCATGAACCACTTGTCGTACAGCTTGGCCAGCGAGCCGTCGGCGATCTGGCGCTTGATGGAGTCGTCCACAGCCTTCTTGAACGCGGGGTCGTCCTTGCGCAGCATGCAGGCGATGGGTTCCACCGACAGCACTTCGCCCACGATCTTGTAATCGGCAGGGTTCTTGGACTTGGAGACGTTGGCAGCCAGGATGGAGCCGTCCATCACGAATGCGTCAGCACGGCCGGTTTCCAGCATCAGGAAGCTGTCGGCGTGGTCCTTGCCAAACACTTCCTTGAAGTCGATGCCGCCAGCACGTTCGTGCTTGCGCAGGGTCTGCACGGAGGTCGTGCCGGTGGTGGTGGCCACGGTCTTGCCGTTCAGGTCCTTGATCGAGGTGATGCCCGAGTTGGCCTTCACCACGGTGCGCACTTCTTCCACATAGGTGGTCACGGCAAACGCCACGTCCTTTTGGCGGGCAGCGTTGTTGGTGGTGGAGCCGCACTCCAGATCCACGGTGCCGTTGGTCACCAGCGGAATACGGTTTTGCGAGGTCACGGGCTGGTACTTGATATCCAGCTTGGGCAAGCCCAGTTGCTTCTGGATATCGTGCAGAACGATCTCGCCCATTTCGGTGTGGAAACCCACGTACTTGCCGTTGCCCAGCGTGTACGAAAGACCCGAAGACTCGCGCACGCCCAGCGTCACGCTGCCGGAGGCCTTGATCTTGGCCAGAGTGTCATTGGCCTGGGCAAATACGCTGCCTGCAGCCAAGGCGGTCACGGCAACCGCGAGCAAATGTTTCTTCATAGGGATCTCCTTGTGTTGAAAACGAAAAAGGGGGGGATTTTAGAGACAGGGGCCAGCCGGGGGTAACCGGTCAGGACCGCACTCCAAAAAGGGGTAGCACGCAACCAGGGATATTAGTCAGAACGGGACCTGGTCGGTAGGGTATTTCCAGAAGTCGCGCAACAAGTAACTGACCGGCAGGCTCAGCACGGTGTTGTTGGGCGGAATGGCCTTGTTGAACCACTTGTCGTAAATCGGGTAAATCTCGCGGCTGGTAATCAGGCGGCGCATTTCCTCATCCACCAGCTTTTTGAACTCAGGGTCGTTCTTGGGCAGCATGATGGCCAGTGGCTCGGTGGTCATGAAGCGGCCCACCACCTTGAGCGCCTTGGGGTCGGGCCGCCCGGCCGCCAGGCCGTACAGCAGCACGTCGTCCATCACAAATGCATCGGCCTCACCCTTCTCGACCATCTCGACCGCCTTGGCATGGTCGGGTGCCTCGACGATGGTGATGCCCATCAGGCGCTCTCGGTTGGCCTGGTCGGCCGCCTTCAGGGGCGTCGTGCCCTTGGTGGACACCAGCTTCTTGCCGTTGAGATCCTCCACCCTGTCGACGGCGCTGGAGGACTTGACCAGCAGCCGCGCGCCGGTGATGAAGTGGGGGATGGTGAAGGCCACCTTCTGGCGCCGCTCGGCGTTGTTGGTGGTGGAGCCACACTCCATGTCGGCCTTGCCCTGCTCGATCATGGCGATGCGGTTGGCCGGCGTGACAGGCACCAGCTCGATCTCCATGTCCTTCTTGCCGGTCTTCTTGCGCACCAGCTCGGCCATGCGCAGGCACAGGTCCAGCGCATAGCCCACAGGCTTGCCCGACTGGCTGTCGATGTACGAGAAAGGCACCGAGGATTCACGGTAGGCAATGACCAGCTTGCCACCGCCAGCCACGCGCTCCAGCACGCTGGCCTGCGCAGACGCACCGACCGCACAGCACAGTGCTGCGAGGCCCCAGGCCAATCCCCAATGCTGAACTTTCATACGATGCCTCTGTGAAGGAATGAACCGGGTTTGCAATCTTCGTGCCACCGTGGGGCCCTGCCAAGGCACACGCTGCTATCCACCGATCCGGCGATGGCGCAGACTGTACGTGTCGTTACGGTGAAATTCCAATGCCGTTTGCGCGCACAACTATGCAAAGTGTTTATGTCCGTATTTACCCTTAGCATGAGGCCGCTTGGGCCTGCAGGTAGGTCCACAGCGCCTGCGCCGTGCCTTTAGGGGTGTCCTTGCCATTGGGCTTTTCGCGGTAGGCACGCACATCCATGGTCATCTGCAGGCCTTCGGTATCGGGGGGCGCGGCGCTGACCAGGCGGCGCGAGCGCAGCTCCTTCTTCACGGCGCTGTGGGGCAAGAAGGCCACGCCATGCCCTTCCAGCGCCATGGCCTTGAGACCTTCGGCCATATCGGTCTCGTACACACGCTCCAGGTGAATGGGCGTCTGCGATTGTTTGAGGATGAGTTCGGTCACCCGCCCCAGGTAGGCGCCGGGCGCATAGCCCAGGTAGGGCAGCGGCTGCCCCGCGCGGCCGGGCAGGCGGTGCACGGGCTGGCCCTCGGCGTCGGCCTTGCTGTAGGGCGACAACACTTCCTGACCCAGGCTGACCATTTCATACCGATCGGCATCGAGCTGAAAGGGCTGCGAGGGGTGGTGGTAGGCGATCAGCAAGTCGCACCCGCCTTCGACCAGGCGCATCACCGCGTCGTGCACATTCAGCGCAATCAGGCGGCTTTTGAACGGGCCGAACTTGTCGTGCAGGCTGGACACCCAGGCCGGGAAGAACGTGAACGCCAGCGTGTGGGGCACGGCGAACTCGATCATGTCCTTGCCTGCGCTGGTGTGCGCGCGCAGCATGGCACGCGTGTTCTGCAGCGACTGGAGCATTTCCAGGGCCTGGTCGTACAGGGTTTTGCCGGCCGGGGTCAGCCGGGTGGGGTAGGAGCTGCGGTCCACCAGGTCGGTGCCTGCCCAGGCCTCCAGCGCCTGGATGCGCCGCGAGAACGCTGGCTGGGTCACATGCCGCAGCTGCGCTGACCGGCTGAAGCTGCGGGTTTCCGCAAGACTGACGAAATCTTCAAGCCACTTGGTTTCCATCGGTGCATTATCCGCGCGCGGGCTACACCGTGCTGGCCGCTGGCATGAGGGTTTACACAGTGCTGACGCGGCGCACCAATGGTGTGCATGCATAGCAACCCATCGCATAATAGAAAGCGGCGCCTACAGC
Organism: Acidovorax sp. K2F; assembly: GCF_025246485.1. Classification (NCBI taxonomy): domain Bacteria; kingdom Pseudomonadati; phylum Pseudomonadota; class Betaproteobacteria; order Burkholderiales; family Comamonadaceae; genus Acidovorax; species Acidovorax sp. K2F. The sequence goes on along the minus strand of NZ_JAOBSQ010000009.1, from coordinate 92,506 downwards.
GCTCCGCGTCGAGGCCCCTGGTGCACAACACTGCCGGGCAGGGCGACCCGCATGCTCCCGTGTTTGTTCTCCTCCTTCCCCTGCCCCATGTCCTCCTCCTCCCCCCAAGGGCCTGCGACCGACGCACTGCCCGGCGCCGCGAGTCCCGAGGCCGAGCCCCGCTCGCTGCGCCTTGAAGACTGGCTCACCGTCATCGTCATGGCGGCCCTCGCACTCATCACATTTGCCAACGTGCTGGTGCGTTACTTCACCAACTCCTCGTTCGCCTGGACCGAAGAAATCTCGGTGTTCCTGATGATCGCGCTGGCGCTCATCGCAGGCTCGGCCGCCGTGGCGCGCGACCAGCACATCCGCATCGAGTACTTTGCCGAGGGCGGCTCTGCCCTGCGCAGCAAGCGCCTGTCCATGCTGGGCGCGGCCACTGTGGCCCTGCTGTTTGGCGTCATCGCCGTCCTGAGCGTGCGCGTGGTGTGGGACGACTACAGCTTTGGCGAAACCTCCCCCGGCATCGGCGTGCCGCAGTGGTGGTATTCAATCTGGCTGCCCGTGTTCTCTGCGCTCATCACGGCACGCGCCATCGGGCTGTTCATCCGCCGCAGCCGCGGCGCGGTCAGCGATGCCGCCCCGGCGCACAAGGATGCGCAACCATGATCGCAACGCTGCTGTTTGTGGCCTTTCTGGGCCTGATGTTTGTGGGCGTGCCGATTGGCGCCGCGCTGGGCCTGGCCGGTGCCGCCGCCATTGCGCTGGCCAATGCCGACAGCCAGTGGTTCGGCCTGCTGGCCGTGCCGCAGAACTTCTACGCCGGCCTGGGCAAATACCCGCTGCTGGCCATCCCGATGTTCGTGCTGGTCGGCTCCATCTTCGACCGCTCGGGCGTGGCGCTGCGCCTCGTGAACTTTGCCGTGGCCATCGTCGGGCGTGGCCCGGGCATGCTGCCGCTAGTGGCCATTGCGGTGGCCATGTTCCTGGGCGGCATCTCGGGCTCGGGCCCGGCCAATGCCGCTGCTGTGGGCGGGGTGATGATCGCGGCCATGTCGCGCGCGGGCTACCCGCCCTCGTTCTCGGCCAGCGTGGTGGGGGCCGCTGCGGCCACCGACATCCTGATCCCGCCCTCGGTCGCGTTCATCATCTACTCGGTGCTGGTGCCCGGCGCCTCGGTGCCCGCGCTGTTTGCGGCCGGCATGATCCCGGGCATCCTGGCGGGCGTGGCGCTGATCGTGCCCGCCGTGTGGATGGCGCGCAAGCACAAGATGGGCGCGCTCGAAGCCACCATGCCCCGCCCCCCATTCTGGAAGAGCCTGCGCGAGGCCACCTGGGGCCTGGCCGCACCGGTGCTGATCCTGGGCGGCATGCGCGCAGGCTGGTTCACGCCGACGGAAGCCGCTGTGGTCGCGGTGTTCTATGGCCTGTTCGTGGGCATGGTGATCCACCGCACGATTTCTGTGCGCGACCTGTTCCCCATCTTGCGCGAATCGGGCGAGCTGTCGGCGGTGATCCTCATCGTGGTGTCGCTCGCGGGCATCTTTGCGTATTCGCTGTCCACGCTGGGCGTGATCGACCCGGTGGCCAACGCCATCGTGAACTCGGGCCTGGGCGAGTACGGCGTGCTGGCGCTGCTCATCGTGCTGCTGATCACGGTGGGCATGTTCCTTGACGGCATCTCGATCTTCCTGATCTTTGTGCCGCTGCTCTTGCCCATCATGCAGCACTACCAATGGGACCCGGTGTGGTTTGGCGTCATCCTCACGCTCAAGGTGGCCCTGGGCCAGTTCACCCCGCCACTGGCCGTGAACCTGATGGTGTCTTGCCGCATTGCCGGTGTGCGCATGGAATCGACCGTGCGCTGGGTGGGCTGGATGCTGTTCGCCATGTTCCTTGTGATGGTGGCCGTGATCGCCTTCCCGCAACTGGCCCTGTGGCTGCCCGCCAAACTGGGCTACTGACCCCTTGCCGACGAATTTCTAACCAGGAGACTGAAACAATGAAACTGCGCACCTTCCTCACTTCCGCCGTGGCCGCTGCCGCCGCCCTGGCGTTCACCGCCCCAGCCGCCATCGCGCAGACCGCGTACAAGAGCGAGTACCGCATGTCGCTGGTGCTGGGCACGGCCTTTCCCTGGGGCAAGGGCGGCGAGCTGTGGGCCAACAAGGTGCGCGAGCGCACCCAGGGCCGCATCAACATCAAGCTCTACCCCGGGGTGTCGCTGATCCAGGGCGACCAGACGCGCGAGTTCAGCGCCCTGCGCCAGGGCGTGATCGACATGGCCGTGGGCTCCACCATCAACTGGTCGCCCCAGGTCAAGCAACTCAACCTTTTCTCGCTGCCCTTCCTGTTCCCCGACTACGCTGCGGTGGATGCAGTGACGCAAGGCGAAGTGGGCAAGCAGATCTTCACCACGCTGGAGAAGGCAGGTGTCGTGCCGCTCGCCTGGGGTGAGAACGGCTACCGCGAAATCTCCAACTCCAAGCTGGCCATCAAGAGCCCCGCCGACCTCAAGGGGCTGAAGATCCGCGTGGTGGGCTCGCCCCTGTTCCTGGACACCTTCACCGCGCTGGGCGCCAACCCCACACAAATGAGCTGGGCCGACGCACAGCCCGCCTTTGCCAGCGGCGCGGTGGACGGCCAGGAGAACCCCATCGCCGTGTACCAGGCCGCCAAGCTGCATACCGTGGCGCAGAAGCACATCACCATGTGGGGCTACGTGAACGACCCGCTGGTGTTCGTGGTGAACAAGGACATCTGGGCTTCGTGGACCCCTGCGGACCGAGAGATCGTGAAGCAGGCCGCCATCGACGCTGGCAAGGAAGAAATCGCCATCGCCCGCAAGGGCATGGTCGAGGCCGACAAGCCCCTGCTCAAGGAAATCGCCGCCAACGGCGTGACCGTCACGCAGCTGTCCGCCGCCGAGCGCGACGCGTTCGTGAAGGCCACGCGCCCCGTGTACGAAAAGTGGAAGGGCCAGATCGGCGCCGACCTCGTGGGCTCTGCCGAGAAGGCCATTGCTGCACGCAAGAAATGACCCTTGAGTGGGCCCATCCGTCACCGGTGCGAGCAGTCGCCCGGTACATGCCAAAGCCCCGCCATGGCGGGGCTTTTTGCTGGGTAGACCGGAAGACGGGCCCTGGTGCTGCATCCGCCATGAAACTATTAATTTGATAGCAACACAAGCATATTGCACTAGCGCTACCGGCCACTTTCACTTCAAACCATCGGGAACTGGGTGCTTGACCGCGTTTTTGCGCAGCTTGTGCTCCACGGCCTCCGCCAGGTCCACGCCCGCATGGTCCGCGAGCTGCAGCAGGTACAGCAGCACGTCGGCCACCTCATCGGCAATGGGCTCCTTCAGCGCTGGGTCCTCACGCACGGCGAGCGACTGTTCCGGCGTCATCCACTGGAAGATCTCGGCCAGCTCGGCCGCCTCGACCATCAGCGCCATCGCCAGGTTCTTGGGGGTGTGGAACGGCTGCCACTGCCGCTCCGCCGCAAACGCGCGCAACCGGGTCTGCAGCGCCGTCAGATCGACAGACATTCCATTGCTCCTGATTCAATAGCTAACAGCGCATATTCCACTAGCGCTATCGACCTGCACAGCCCCAAACCGGTCACACCGGCGTGACCGGCGCCTCACCTGCCAGATGGCGCCGGGCGTTCTCCATGAACCGATCCACCGAGGCCTGCACGGCTTCGGGCGACCAGCCTGCCACATGGGGCGTGAGTACCACGTTGTCCAGGTCCAGCAGCTCGGCCGGAGGGGCGGGCTCGCTCTCGTACACATCCAGCCCTGCGGCGGCAATGCGGCCGTCGCGCAGCGCTGCGGCCAGGGCGGTGGTGTCGATCACGCTGCCGCGTGCGATGTTGACCACCACGCCCCGCGCGCCGAGCGCCTTCAGCACGTCTGCGTTGACCAGGTGCCTGGTGCCCGCGCCGCCCGGCGTGGCGACCACGAGGAAGTCCGCCCATTCGGCCAGCGCGGTGACGTCAGCAAAGTAGCGGTAAGGCACATCGGTGCGTGCACTGCGGTTGTGGTAGCCCACCTCGATCTCGAAGCCCAGCGCGCGCTGGGCAATCTTCTTGCCGATGGTCCCCAGGCCGATGATGCCCAGCCGCTTGTGCGACACGTTGGGCGGTAGCGGCAAGGCCGTGCGCCAGATGCCGGCGCGGGTGGCCTTGTCCAGCGGCAGGATGCGGCGCTGCGCCGCGATCAGCAGGCCCCAGGTGTGGTCGGCCACGCAGTCGTCGTTGGTGCCTGCACCGGTGGCCACCACAATGCCGCGCGCCTTCGCATGGGCCACCGCCACGTTCTCGTAGCCTGCGCCCAGCGCGCAGATGAGTGTGAGCGCGGGCAGCGCATCGATCTGCGCCGGGCTCAGGCCCACCGTACCGATGGTGAGCACCACACGCACGCGGCTGCCGTGCTGCGCGATGGCGGTGGCGGCCTGCGGTGCATCGGGGGCGTAGAGCACTTCAAAGGTCTGGGCCATCTGCGCGATGTGCTCTTCAGACAAAAACATGAGGGCAAGAAGGACGGGCTTCATGGATGACAAATCGCGAAACAAATAAAAGAGAGAGAGGGATGCCGCTCAGGCGGCAGCATCGCTTTGCTGGAGCGACCACATGCTGGCGTAGCGGCCGCCGAGGGCCAGCAGCTGCGCGTGCGTGCCGCGCTCGATGATGCGGCCCGCGTCCATGACCAGGATCTCGTGCGCGTCCACCACCGTGGACAGGCGGTGGGCAATCACCAGCGTGGTCTTGTTCTGCGCCACGCCCTGCAGCTCGGCCTGGATGGCGCGCTCGTTGGCGGAGTCCAGCGCGCTGGTGGCCTCGTCAAAGATCAGGATGGGCGGGTTCTTGAGCAAGGTGCGGGCAATCGCCACGCGCTGCTTTTCACCGCCCGAAAGCTTGAGCCCCCGCTCGCCGACCATGGTGGCGTAGCCCTTGGGTGTGCTGGCGATGAAGTCGTGGATGCGCGCGGCGCGGGCGGCGGATTCGATCTCGTCCTGCGTGGCGCCAGGGCGGCCATAGGCGATGTTGTAGGCCACGGTGTCGTTGAACAGCACGGTGTCCTGCGGCACGATGCCAATCGCCTGGCGCACGCTGGCCTGCGTCACGCTGCGGATCTCCTGCCCCGCAATGGTGATGCGCCCCTGCTGGATGTCATAGAAGCGGAACAGCAGCCGTGCGAGTGTGCTCTTGCCCGAGCCCGAGGGCCCCACCACCGCCACCGTCTTGCCCGCCGGGATCTCGAAGCTGACGCCTTGCAGGATGGTGCGCCCGCCCTTGGCGTCATAGGCAAACACCACGTCCTCGAAACGCACGGTGGGCTGGTCCAGCCCCGCCAGCGGCTGGGCGCCCGGGGCGTCGGCCACCTCGCGCTCCTTGTCCATCAGCGTGAACATCTTGTCCAGGTCGGTCAGGCTCTGCTTGATTTCGCGGTAGATCACGCCCAGAAAGTTGAGCGGGATGTACAGCTGGATCATGAAGGCATTGACCATGACCAGGTCGCCCAGCGTCATGCGGCCATCGACCACGCCCTGCGTTGCGCGCCAGAGCATGGCCACCAGGCCCACGGCAATGATGAGCTGCTGGCCGGTGTTGAGCAGCGACAGCGTGGTCTGGCTCTTCAGGCGCGCGCGGCGCAGGCGCTCCAGGCTTTCGTCATAGCGGCGGGCCTCGAAGCCTTCGTTGTTGAAGTACTTCACCGTCTCGTAGTTGAGCAGCGAATCCACGGCCTTGGAATGCGCGGCCGAGTCGAACTCATTGGCCTCGCGGCGGAACTGGGTGCGCCACTCGGTCACCAGCACGGTGAAGAGGATGTACAGCGCCAGCGCCGCCAGCGTGATCCACGCAAACCAGGCGTCGAACTTGATGGCCAGCACCGACAGCACCAGCACCACCTCGACCAGGGTGGCGACCACGTTGAACAGCGTGAACGAGATCAGCGACTCGATGCCACGCACGCCGCGCTCGATGTCGCGGGTCATGCCGCCGGTCTGCCGCTCCAGGTGAAACCGCAGGCTGAGCGCATGCAGGTGTTCAAAGGTCTGCAGTGCAATCGAGCGCGCCGCGCCCTGCGTGGCCTTGGCAAACACCAGCTCGCGCAGCTCGGTGAACAGCGAAGTGGACAGCCGCAGCGCGCCGTAGGCCACGAGCAGCCCCACGGGCACCACCAGCAGCGCGGCGGGGTCGCCCGGCTTCAGGCTCATGGCATCGACCAGCGTCTTGAGCAGGATGGGCACGCCCACGTTGGCGAACTTGGCGCCCACCATGAAGACGATGGCGGCTATCACGCGCCATTTGTATTGCCACAGGTAGGGCAGCAATCGGTGCAGGGTGACCCAGTCCGACTGGACCGGTGCGGGACTGGCGGCCGTGCCACTGGCGGTGGCACCGGGCGCGTTGGCGGCGGTAGGGGGGGAGGTTTCGCCGTGGTGGCGCATGGGGGACAATTCCGGTTGTTGTTTTTACCGACCTGGCTGATGCCCAGGTGGCTTTTTCAGGGCGCGAGGCCTTGTGAAACCACCGGTTTCCCCAAGGATTGGCTCAGCCCCAACCGAGATTGTGCCCATGTCTGCCGTTTTCAGCCCACCACCCGCCGCATTGCCCACCGACAAGGAGCTGGTGCTCAAGGTCATCCCCATGCCCGCCGACACCAACGGCAATGGCGACATCTTTGGCGGATGGGTGATGGCGCAGGTCGACCTGGCGGGCTCCGTGCTGCCCGCGCGCTACATCCAGGGCCGCATGGCCACGGTGGCGGTCAATGAATTCATCTTCAAGCAGCCCGTGCGCGTGGGCGACATCCTGTCGTTCTTCTCGGCCATCACGCGCGTCGGCAACACCTCGGTCACCGTGGAGGTGGAGGTGTATGCCGAGCGTTTTTCTGCCCAGGGGCAGTATGTGAAAGTGACGGAGGCGCGCCTGACCTATGTAGCCATCGACCACCAGGGCAGGCCGCGCCCGGTGCCCAAGCACAACGCGCCTGAGTGAGCCACCGAACGGAATCGAACGGACTGACCGCGCCTATCGGGACGCGGTTGTGAGTGCAGATCAGGCTGCCAGCGCGGCTGGCTCAGCCCTCAAGGGGGCTGCTGCCCGCTGTGTGCTGCTGGACGACGATGCGGAAAAACCGGCCTCGATCTCTCCCGCAAGCTGTCCACCCTCTTCCACCACCAGCTTGCCGTAGCGGATCTTGCCGTTGACCTTGCCGGTGCTGTAGATCACCAGCTTTTGCCGCACGGTGAGCGTGCCGTTGAACTCGCCGTGGATCTCGGCAATGTCGATCTCAGCCGAGCCCTTGAAGGCGCCGTGCTCCGAGATCTGGATCACGCGCGAATCCATCGTGGCCTCGACCGTGCCTTCGACCACGAGCGTGTCGCAGTCGGTGATCTCCACGCCCTTGAGCTTGATGTTCGGGCCCACCGTGAGCTTGCTGCCCGAGCTGTCGCTGGCACTGGCCGACTTGGGGGCAGACGGAGCAGGCACCGGCTGCGCAGGTGCGGCGCTGCTGGCCGCCGTGCCGCCCAATACGGAGCCTGAGGTGGTGCTGCTGCGGGGTTGGAACGACTCGGGTTCACGCTTGCCAAAGAAAGGGTTTTGCACGGCCATCAGATCTCCTTGAAAAGAGAGTCATCGTAGGTTTCGTGTCCCTGGAAAGATGCCTTCGTTACGCAAGAACGGTAACCAAACGGTTCTCTCGTAGCATGCGCTTGCAAGGCTTGCGGGATCACACATCCCGCGCACGGCAGCACGCCCGGATCAAGAAACGATGTACGCCGCAGCCCCCGCCGACATGATCTGCCCGTCCGGCCCCAGAAACTCCATGCGTGTCGTGGCGACACGCGAGCCCAGCCGCAACACCTGCGCGCGCAGCTCAAAGTGGCTGCCAATGCCCGGGCGCAGGTAGTCGATGCGCAGGTCGATGGTGCCCAGCTTGGCAAAGCGGTGCAGGCGCTGCTCGGGCGGCTCGTCCAGGTGCTTGGCGCCAATCGCAGCCATCACGGCCAGGCCGCCCATGGCGTCGAGCCCCGCACTGATCACGCCACCGTGGATGCGGTTGTAGGCGTAGTGCCCCACCAGGTCGGGCTTCATGTCGATGCGTCCCACCACGCCGTCAGGCGCCAGGGCGGTGACCTTGAGCCCCAGGACCTGGTTGAACACGATCTTTTCTTCAAAGATGGACTTGAGCCCAGCGATGAACTCGGGCTCAAAAGCCTGTGGCTGGGGGGAAATGGTTTTGCTCATGGTGTGCTGTGTGCGGACCTGCAGCGCGCTGCGCCCACCGGTCCGATGACTCCTGTTTTTATAGCTGCTGGCGCTTGATACACAAGCACCTGGAGGCATTTTGACTTAAAACTGTCCGTGGCGTCCCTGCCCAGCCGCAAACCGCGAGGCGCCACGCAGCGCGTCGGCCAGGCATTCGCGGCCACCCGCCCACTCCTGCAGCAAGGCCTGCTGCAAAGGCAAGCCCTCCGCGGCCAGCGCGCTGGCGCGGTCTGCACGCAGGGTAGCCTGCGGGAAGGCGGCCAACTGATGTGCCAGCGCCAGGGCGGCCTCCAGCGCCTGCCCGGCAGGCACCACGCGGTTGCATAGCCCCATGCGCAGGGCTTCGGCAGATTCCACCTTGCGCCCGGTCAGGATCAGGTCGAGCGCGTGCGACAGCCCGACAAGGCGCGGCAGGCGCACGGTGCCGCCATCGATCAGCGGCACGCCAAAACGACGGCAGAACACGCCCATGTAGGCGTCCTCCGCCATCACGCGCAGGTCGCACCACAGTGCCAGCTCCATGCCGCCGGCCACAGCGGCGCCTTCGATCGCGGCGATCACCGGCTTGGACAGATGCAGGCGACTCGGCCCCATGGGCCCAGGTGGGTGGACCGCATCGGCCGTGAAGTCCAGCGTCTCCGCGAGCGCCTCGGGCGTGACGCCGGCGGCCAGCAGACGCGCGCCCGACTGCAGATCCCAGCCCGCACAAAAATGCCCGCCAGCGCCCTGGAACACCGCCACATTGGCGCTTTCATCGTGCTCAAAGGCCAGAAAGGCCGCATGCAGTGCGCGGGCGGTGTCGGCATCCACCGCGTTGCGCACATCAGGCCGGCGCAATGTCACCAGCGTGACACCGCCTTGCGTTTCAACCTCTACGGACATGCAGCTCTCCTGTGGTCCGGTGTCAGAACCTGTTCACCCACCCGACGTTACTCCTATTGCGCAGGGTGCAGCGCTGCGTCAATATCCGCCGCTACCCGCTCGCCCACCCCATCAGGGTTAGCCCCGAGTGCGGTATGCACAGCACGCGTGCACCATTATTTATGCAAAGCAATCGCTTTGTAAAAATAATCTGCAGGACCTGCGCAAGCAACGATGCACCTGGCACATGCCCACAAGGCATACGCCCCGCTCTTACCCGCTTTGCGTATCACTTATTCTGGAGAGCCAGTGTGCAATTTGTGCAACTGTTGATCAGCGGTGTCTCCCAGGGGTGCATCTACGGCCTGATCGCGCTGGGCTTCGTGCTCATCTACAAGGCCACGGAGACCGTGAGCTTCGCCCAGGGCGAACTCATGATGCTCGGCGCCTTCTGCGGGCTGGCACTCATGACGGTGCTGGGCTTTCCCTTCTGGGTGGCCGTGCTCGCCAGCATCCTGGCCATGGGCTGCTTTGGCGTGGTGCTGGAGCGCGCCGTGATCCGTCCCATCCTGGGCCAGCCCGCCTTCTCCATTGTCATGCTCACCATCGGCATCGGCTACGTGCTGCGTGGGCTGGTGACCATGATCCCCAACATCGGCACGGAAACTCACACGCTGCCCGTGCCCTACAAGGACCTGTCGTTTCGCCTCGGTGCACTGGTGCTCAACGCCGAGCAGCTGGTGGTGATCGGCGCCACGGGCGTGTTGTGCGTGCTGCTGTTTGCCATGTTCCGCTACAGCAAGCTGGGCATCGCCATGCAGGCGTCGTCGCAGAACCAGCTGGCCGCCTACTACATGGGCATTCCGGTGCAGCGGCTCAATGGCCTGGCCTGGGGCCTGGCCGCCGCTGTGGCGGCGGTGGCAGGCCTGCTGCTGGCGCCCATTACCTTCGTGCACGCCAACATGGGGCTGATCGGCCTCAAGGCATTTCCGGCCGCTGTGGTGGGCGGATTTGGCAGCCTGCCGGGCGCCATCGTCGGCGGACTGGTGATCGGCATCGTCGAATCGCTCTCGGGCTTCTATCTGCCCGATGGGTTCAAGGACACGGCCGCGTACATCGTGGTGCTGATCATGCTGATGGTCAAACCCAACGGACTGTTCGGCGAGAAGCTGAGAAAGAAAGTCTGACCCATGCGCTTTCTCTTCAAGACCTCGTACGAGCAAGACATTCGCCTCGCCAAGCATGGCGGGCATGTGTTCTGGTACAGCCTGCTGTGCCTGGCGCTGGTCGCCGCGCCCTGGGTGGCGCCGGAGTACTGGCTGGCGCAGCTCACCTTTGTGCTCATCTACGCCATCGTGGGCCTGGGGCTGATGCTGCTGGCGGGCTTCACCGGCTTGTTCTCGCTCGGGCATGCAGCGTTTCTGGGCGTGGGGGCGTATACGCAGGCCGTGCTCACGGGAATGGGCTGGCCGTTTGCGCTGTCGCTGGCCTGCGCGGCGGGGCTGTCGGCCGCTGTGGGCGTGGTGGTGGGCCTGCCCGCATTGCGCGTCAAGGGCATCTACCTGGGCATGGCCACGCTGTCGTTCGGGTTCATTGTGGAAGAAGTTTTTGCGCGCTGGGAGTCGGTGACCGGCGGCAACTCCGGCAAGCACCTGGTACCACCACAAATCGCGGGCTACTCGTTCGAGACCACGGAGTCGTTCTACTTTTTGTGCCTCGTGATTGCGGTGGTCAGCACGCTGGCCATCCTGAACCTGCTGCGCTCGCCCACGGGCCGCGCGTTTGTCGCCATCCGTGATTCAGAGATCTCCGCACAGAGCATGGGCATCCACCTCGCGCGCTACAAGACGCTGTCATTCTCCATATCGGCCGCACTGGCAGGCGTCGGCGGTGCGTTGTACGCGCACAAGCTGCAGTTCATCTCGCCCGACCAGTTCAACATCCTGCAGTCCATCGACCTGCTGCTGATGATCGTGATCGGCGGGCTGGGCTCGGTGCATGGCGCCTTTCTGGGCGCAATTTTCCTGATCTCCATGCCACAGCTCATCTCCCTGGGCAAGGACTGGCTCCCGGATTCCATCGGCCAGTCACCCGGCCTGCAGGCGGTGGTGTACGGCGTCGTGCTGATCGCGTTTGTGCTGTTCGAGCCCATGGGGCTGTATGGCCGCTGGCTCAAGGTGCGCACCTGGCTGCAGATGTTCCCGTTCTACCGCAAGGGCTTGTTCAAGCGGCAGAAATCGTTTCAAAAATCAGATCGGCTGAAATGAACAACGAAATCCTGCTCAGCGCCCAGAACCTCAGCGTGCGCTTTGGCGGCGTGCTCGCGGTCAACAACGTGAGCTTTGACGTGCGCCGTGGAGAGGTGTTCACCCTCATCGGCCCCAACGGCGCGGGCAAGACGACGGTGTTCAACCTGATCAGCCGCATCTATACGCCCACCACCGGCACCATCGCCTATGCGGGCCCGGGCGGGGCCCTGCTGCCACTGACCGACCAGCCGCCGCACAAGGTAGCAGGCCTGGGCATTGCACGCACCTTCCAGAACATCGAACTTTTCGAGCACGCGAGTGTGCTGCACAACCTGCTGATCGGCCGCCACACCCGACAACACAGCAGCCTGTGGGCCGAGATGTTCTTCACGCGCAAGGTGCGCGAAGGGGAAATTCAGGCCCGGGAGAAGGCCGAGCAGGTCATCGATTTTCTCGACTTGCAGCACTACCGCGACACCATGGTGGCAGGCCTGCCCTACGGCGTGCGCAAGGTGGTGGAGCTGGCCCGTGCGCTGTGCACCGAGCCGCAGTTGCTGCTGCTCGACGAGCCCTCGTCGGGCCTGAACGTGGAGGAGACTGACGACATGGCCTTCTGGATACAGGACATCCAGCACGAGCTGGGCATCACCGTGCTGATGGTGGAGCACGACATGTCGCTGGTCTCCAAGGTGTCCGACCGCGTGCTGGCGATGAACCAGGGCGAGGTCGTGGCCATGGGCACGCCGCGCGAGGTGCAGTCGCACCCCGGAGTGATCGAAGCGTATCTGGGCACCATCGACGATGTGAGCAACCTGCGCCGCCCGGCGGGGTCCCACATGGGGGTTCGGGCATGAGCGCCACGCCGGGCCGCCCCAAGCAAGCTCGCACCGCAGTGCGCAGCACGGAGGTTTCCTAATGAGCGCCGTACTTGCCGCCACCAGCACACCAGTTGCAGCAGCAGCTGACCAACCCCTGCTGCGCCTGCAGAACGTGGAGAGCGCCTACGGCCCCATCAAGGCCATCCGGGGCGTGAGCCTGCAGGTGCGGCGCGGCGAGATCGCTGCCGTGCTGGGCAGCAACGGCGCCGGCAAGACCACCATCCTGAAGACCATCAGCGGCATCATCGACCCGCGCAAGGGCTCCATCGAATTCCAGGGCGCCGACATCACCGCCAACGACCCAGCCGCCATCGTGCGCCGGGGCCTCATGCATGTGCCCGAGGGGCGCGAGGTGTTTGCGCTGCTCTCGGTGCGCGACAACCTGCTCATGGGCGCCTACACGCGCAGCGATGCCGACGCCGTGGCTCGGGATATCGAAACGGTGTATGGCTACTTCCCCATCCTGAAGGAGCGCGCCGCGCAGGACGCCGGCCTGCTGTCGGGAGGGCAGCAGCAGATGCTGGCGATCTCGCGCGCGCTCATGGCCAACCCCGAGCTCATCCTGCTCGACGAGCCCAGCCTGGGCCTGTCCCCCAAGCTCACCAAGGAGATCTTCGAAATCGTGGTGCGCATCAACCGCGAGCGCGGCACCACCATCCTGCTGGTGGAGCAGAACGCCAACATGGCGCTCAACGCGTCGGACTACGGCTATGTGCTGGAGAACGGCCGCATCGTGATGGAAGACAGCTGCGAGCGCCTGCGCGAGAAGGACGACATCAAGGAGTTCTACCTTGGGATGAAAGATGTCGGCGTGCGCGGAGAGCGGCGCTGGAAGAAAAAGAAGACCTGGAGATAAGCGCAAATGTCCAACCTCTGGGACCTCGATCACATCCAGCCCGCAGGCACCGACGTGCTCGCGGGCGACACCATCGCCGCCATGTTCTGGAACGCCGTGGCCGAGCGCGGCCCGCGCGTGTGGATGCGCCAGAAGGAGCTGGGCATCTGGAAGAGCTGGACCTGGGACCAGACGGCGGAAGCCGTGCGGGAGATTGCGGGCGGCCTGATGTCGCTGGGGTTTGCGCCTGGCGAATGCGCATCCATCCTGTCCAACACCAACATCGAATGGGTGCTGGCCGATCTGGCCGTGCTGAGCTGCGGCGGCGTGGCCAACGGCATCTACCCCACTGACGCTGCGGCGCAGGTGCACTACCTGAGCGAAGACTCTCGCACCACCGTGCTGTTTGTGGAAGACGATGAACAGCTCGACAAGGCCCTGGAAGTGCGCAGCAGCCTGCCCCTGCTGCGCAAGGTGGTGGTGTTCGACATGGAAGGCCTGCGCAGCCTGAACGACCCCGATGTGCTGAGCCTTGCGGACCTGCGCGAGCTGGGCCGCGCCTGGAATACACAACACCCCGACGCGCTGATGCAGCGCGTCAAGGCCTGCCGACCCGAAGACTTGGCCATCCTGGTCTACACCTCGGGCACCACCGGCAAGCCCAAGGGTGCCATGCACACGCACGCCGCGCTCACCTACACCGTGCGCGGCTACAACACGCTGATCTCGCGCAGTGAGGCCGACGAGACCATGTGTTTTCTGCCGCTGTGCCACATCGCCGAGCGCATGGGGGGTGAATACTTCTCGCTCTACACCGGCGCGCGCCTGAACTTTGTCGAGAACCCCGACACCGTACCCGAGAACGTGCGCGAGATCGCCCCCACGGTGTTCACCGCCGTACCCCGGGTGTGGGAGAAGTTCTATTCGGGCGTGATGATCGCGCTCAAGGAATCCACGCGCATGCAGCAGGCGGCCTATGCCTGGTCGATTGGCGTGGGCACCCGCATCGCTGACTTGGTGCTAGCCGGACAGCCGGTGGGCGGTTTGCTGAAGGCGCAGTTCATGCTGGCGCGCTTTCTGGCACTCAACAATGTGCGCAAGCTCATCGGCATCCACCGTGCGCGCTTTCTGGTCACAGGCGCAGCGCCCATTTCGCCCGATCTGGTGAAGTGGTACCTGGCGCTGGGCGTGCCCATGCTCGAGGTGTGGGGCATGACCGAGACCTGCGGCGCCTCCACCGGTGTGCCGGCCAGCCGCATCAAACCCGGCTCCATCGGCCCCGCAGCCAGCTACAACGAGGTGCGCATCGACCCCGCCACAAGCGAAATCCTGGTGCGTGGCCCCAATGTGTTCAAGGGCTATCTCAACCAACCCGAGAAAACGGCCGAAACCATCGACCCCGAAGGCTGGCTGCACACGGGCGATGTGGGCCTGATCGACGCTGATGGCTACCTGCGCATCACCGACCGCATGAAGGACATCATCATCACAGCGGGCGGCAAGAACATCACGCCGAGCGAGCTGGAGAACGAACTCAAGTTCAGCCCTTACATCACCGATGCGGTAGTGATTGGCGACAAGCTGCCCTACCTCACGGTGATCATCATGATCGACCAGGAGAACGTGGAGAAGTACGCTCAGGACAACGACGTGCCGTTCTCCAACTACGCCAGCCTGACCCGCACGCGCGAGGTGCAGGAGCTGATTCAGGCCGAGATCGACCGCGTGAACGCCAAGTTCGCCCGCGTGGAGCAGATCAAGAAGTTCTTCCTGCTCGACACCCAGCTCACGGCCGAGGATGAAGAGCTGACACCCACCATGAAGCTCAAGCGCAAGCTGGTGCAGCAGAAGTACGCCCCCCAGATTGAGGCGATGTACCGGTAGGTGCGCACGTCACGCAACCACAGGCCACGCCCGTCAGGATAGGGAAAGTGCTGGTGCCCCACCCCGGGCATCGTTCTATAACGAGCAACCGAGTTCGATCCAACCAAAGGAGACGTGCCATGAAACTTCATCACATTGCCGCGCTGGCCATCGTGGCCATGGCCGGAGGTGCTGCACAGGCGCAGCCCAGCCAGGGCGTGAGCAAGGACACCATCACGCTGGGTTCCATCCAGGATCTGTCCGGCCCGCTGGCGGGCTTTGGCAAGCAGGTCCGGCTGGGCATGATGCTGCGCGTGGACGAGGCCAACGAGCAAGGCGGCGTCAATGGCCGCAAGCTGGACCTGAAGGTGGAAGACTCGGGCTACGACCCCAAGAAAGCCGTGCTGGCCGCGCAAAAGCTCGTGAACCAGGACAAGATCTTCATGATGGTGGCGCACATCGGCACGGCGCAAAACCTGGCCGCCATGCCGGTGCAGTTCAGCAAGAACGTGATCAACTTCTTCCCGGTGACGGCCGCGCGGGAAATGTACGAGCCCTTCCACAAGCTCAAGTATTCGTTTGCCGCCACTTACTACGACCAGATCCGCCTGGCAGCCCCCAAGCTCATCAAGGAAAAGGGCGCGAAAAAGATCTGCACTATCTACCAGGACGATGAGTTTGGCCTGGAGGTGATGCGCGGGGGCGAGGCGGCACTCAAGTCCATGGGCATGGACTTCACCGAGAAGACCTCTTACAAGCGCGGCGCCACCGACTTCTCTTCACAGGTCGCCAAGATGAAGTCTTCCGAATGCGACTTCGTGATCCTGGGCACCATCATCCGCGAGACCATCGGCACGATTGGCGAGGCGCGCAAAACGGGCTTCAACCCCACCTTCCTGGGCTCCAGCGCCGCCTACACCGACCTCATCCACAAGCTGGGCGGCAAGCCCATGGATGGGCTGTACGCCACCATGACGGTGCAACACCCCTACCTGGATGAAGCCAGCCAGCCCATCCGTTTCTGGGCCAACAAGTACAAGACCAAGTTCAACGAAGACCCCACCGTGTTCTCGGTCTACGGCTACAACGCCATCGACGCCTTCATCAAGGCGGCCCAGAAGGCAGGACCCAACCTGAGCACCGACAGCTTCATCAAGGCCATGGACACCATGGTGATTCCGCCCGACATGTTCGGCAGCGCCGAGGGCACCTTTGGCCCACAAAAGCGCCTGGGCAGCGATCTTTCTCGCCTGTCGCAGATCACCGATGGCAAGTGGAAGGTGGTCTCCGACCACGTCAAGCCATGAGCGCCTGACCCGCCTCCTTCAAGCCGCCTTCGGGCGGCTTTTGCGTTTCAGGGGGTGCATCCGGGCTCAGTCGGTGGCAGAATTTAACCAAGCAGTAACTTTGCATAAATAAACTGGTTGCCCCACCATGATCGAACGCACCCTCTTCCAGCCCGACCACCAGGCCTTTGCTGACAGCTTTCGCCGCTTCATCGACAAGGAAGTTACGCCCCATCACGCCGCCTGGGAAGAGCAGGGCTATGTGGCGCGCGAGGTGTGGAGCCAGGCGGGCGCCAACGGCTTTCTTTGCATGAGCCTGCCCGAGGAGTACGGCGGCGCCGGGGCCGACAAGCTGTATTCGGTGGCGCAGATGGAAGAGCTGGCGCGTGCAGGCACCACTGGTATCGGCTTTGGTCTGCACAGCGAGATCGTGGCGCCGTACATCCTGCACTACGGCACTGAAGCCCAGAGACAGAAGTACCTGCCGCAGATGGCCAGCGGCGACGTGGTGGGCGCCATCGCCATGAGCGAGCCGGCTGCGGGCAGCGACCTGCAAGGCATCAAGACCACAGCCATCAAAAGTGCGGACGGGTCGCACTACGTGCTGAACGGCAGCAAAACCTTCATCACCAACGGCTGGCATGCCGACCTTGTGATCGTGGTCGCCAAGACCGACCCGGCTGCGGGCGCCAAGGGCACCAGCCTGTTATTGGTGGAACGCGGCATGCCCGGCTTTGAAAAAGGCCAGCGCCTCAAGAAGATGGGCATGAAGGCGCAGGACACGTCCGAGCTGTTCTTCAACGACGTGCAGGTGCCGGTGGGCAACCTGCTGGGCGGCCCCGCCATGGAAGGGCGTGGCTTCATCTGCCTGATGGAGCAGTTGCCCTGGGAGCGCCTGCAGATCGCCATCACCGCCGTGGCCGCCGCCCAGGCCGCCATTGACTGGACGCTGGACTACGTCAAGCAGCGCAAGGTCTTTGGCCAGAGCGTGGCGTCCTTTCAGAACACCCGCCACACCCTGGCCGAGCTTCAAACGCAGGTGCAGGTGGCCCGCGTGTTCGTGGACAAATGCTGTGAGCTGATCGTGCGCGATCAGCTCGATACCGAAACCGCCAGCATGGCCAAGTACTGGACGACCGACCTGCAGTGCAAGGTGATGGACGAATGCGTTCAGCTGTTTGGCGGCTATGGCTACATGTGGGAATACCCCATCACCCGCGCCTATGCCGACGCACGCGTGCAGCGCATTTATGGCGGCACCAACGAGATCATGAAAGAAGTGATTGCACGGGCCATGGGCCTGGGCAAATAACGGAATGCACCGCACCGTGAATAACGCAGTGCACGACGCCCTGCACAACGCCCTTCACAACGTACCAGTGGGCGCCGAATGCCGCTACAGCTACAGATACCAGGCGGCGCGGGCCTCTTCGGGGCTCAGCGGCGCCCCAGGGCGGCGGTCGGTGACATTCAGCCAGGAGCGCACACCCTGGCTGCCGCTCAGCGCACGCATCAGCAGCAAGCCTGCGCCAATGCCGCGAATGGCCGCCGAGCTGCGGCTGGGCGCCATGAAGGCCGCCACCGCCAGAGCACTGGATGCCGCCAGCACGACATGGTGCTCCAGCGCAAATCCTTCGCGCGTGTCGTCGTATTCGATGGCGCTGCGAGCGATGCGCTGCAATGCAGGGGATGTATTTCGTTCCATAGCCAGAAATGTAGATAGCAACCGCCGAAAGATAGTGCAAAAACCACTGCACCCGCGTCAGAAAGCACCTTGTAGTGGCGTGAGCCAGCCCAGCTGCTTTACCGCCGCACTGCTTGAAGTTTAGAGAAACCACCGGAGACCATTCATGACCGAAGCCTATGTATTCGATGCGCTGCGCACCCCGCGCGGCAAGGGCAAGAAGGACGGCACCCTGCACGAGGTGAAGCCCATCGACCTGCTGGCAGGCCTGCTGACGGAGCTGCAAACGCGCCACCGCTTTGACACGGCGGCAGTGGACGACGTGGTCATGGGCATCGTCTCGCCCGTGGGCGAACAGGGCTCGGTGCTGCCCAAGGTCGCGGCGCTCAAGGCCGGGTGGGACTTTCGCTGTGCGGGTGTGCAGGTCAACCGCTTCTGCGCCTCGGGCCTGGAGGCGGTGAACCTGGCGGCGCAGAAGGTGCGCAGCGGCTGGGAGGATCTGGTGGTGGCGGGCGGCGTGGAGAGCATGAGCCGCGTGCCCATCGGCTCCGACGGCGGCGCCTGGGCGCAAGACCCGGAGACCAACTCCGCCACGCTGTTCGTGCCCCAGGGCATCGGCGCCGACCTGATCGCCACGCTGGACGGATACACCCGTGCCGATGTGGACGCCTTCGCGCTCGAATCGCAGCGCCGCGCCACCGCCGCGCGCGCGGCAGGCTACTTCAAGAACTCCGTCGTGCCCGTGCGCGACTTCATCGGCCAGACCATCCTGGCGGAAGACGAATTCATCAAGCCCAAGACAACCCTTGAAGGCCTGGGCGCGCTCAAGGCCTCGTTCGAGCAACTGGGCAGCATGGGCTTTGACGCCGTGGCGCTACAGCGCTACCCGCAGGTGGAGCGCATCCACCACGTGCACCACGCGGGCAACTCGTCGGGCATCGTGGACGGCGCCGCCGCCGTGCTGATTGGCAACGAAGCCGCCGCCAAGGCCCACGGCCTCACGCCACGCGCGCGCATTGTGGCCACGGCGCTCAGCGGGGCCGACCCCACCATCATGCTCACCGGCCCCGTGCCCGCTGCCAAGAAGGCGCTGGCCCGCGCGGGCATGACCATCGACCAGATCGACCTGTTTGAAGTGAACGAGGCCTTTGCGGCCGTGCCCATGCGCTTCATGCGCGAGCTGGGCGTGCCGCACGACAAGGTCAACGTGAACGGTGGCGCCATCGCCATGGGCCACCCGCTGGGCGCCACGGGGGCGATGATCCTCGGCACCCTGATTGACGAGCTGCACCGCCGGGGCCAGCGCTATGGCCTGGCCACGCTGTGCGTGGGCGGCGGCATGGGCATTGCCACCATCGTCGAGCGAATCTGATTGACTGGGAAGGAGACAACAACATGCAAACCATCCGCTACGAACTCATCCCCGCCCAGGGCACCGAAGGCCAGGTCGCCGTCATCACGTTTGACGAAACCAACTCCCCCGTCAACACCATGTGCCGCCAGTGGCAGCAAGAGCTGGGCGAGGTCACGGCCCAGGTGCTGGGCGACCGCGAACGCCTGGGCACTGCGCTCAAAGGCATCGTGCTCGCATCGACCAAGACCAGCTTTTTTGCGGGCGCCGACCTCAAGGCCACCATGCGCCTGACACCTGCGGATGCGCCCAGCGCGTTTGGCGAAATCGAGCGGATGAAGAAGCACTTTCGCACGCTAGAAACCCTGGGCATCCCCGTGGTGGCCTGCCTCAACGGCGCCGCGCTGGGTGGCGGCTGGGAGGTGGCCTTGGTCGCCCACTACCGCATCGCCGTGGCCGACCCCAAGATCCAATTCGGCTTGCCCGAGGTCACGCTGGGCCTGATGCCGGGCGCCACCGGCGTGACCAAGATGACGCGCCTGCTGGGCCTGATGGGTGCGCAGCCCTACATCCTGGAAGGCAAGCTCTTCAACCCCGCAGAGGCGCTGGAGCTGCAACTGGTGCATGAGCTGGTTGCCACGCGCGACCAGCTGCTGCCCGCAGCCCTGGCCCACATCGCCACCCACCCGCACGCGGTGCAGCCGTGGGATGACAAGAACTACAGGATGCCCGGCGGCACACCCGCCAACCCCAAGATTGCAGGCGCCCTCACCGTCGCGCCCGCGATGCTCAAGAAGACCACGCGCGGCCGCTACCCCGCACCCGAGGCTGCGCTGGCCGCCATGGTCGAAGGCGCCATGGTGGACTACGACACCGCCCTGCGCATCGAAAGCCGCTACCTCGCCCGCCTGATGACCGGCCCCGTGGCGCGCAACATGATCAACACGTTCTTCTTCGACATGAACGCGATCAAGAGCGGCAAGTCGCGCCCAGGCTCGGCCCCACGCTACAAGCCGCAAAAGGTCGGCATCCTGGGCGCCGGCATGATGGGCGCGGGCATCGCCTGGGCCCAGGCCAGCCGGGGCATCGCCACCGTGCTCAAGGACGTGAGCGCGGAGAAGGCCGAGGCCGGCAAGGCCTACAGCGCCAAACTCACCCAGGCCCGCGTGGACAAGGGCCGCATGACCGCCGAGGCGCAGCAGGCCCTACTGGCCCGCATCACGCCCACCGCCAGCGCAGCCGACCTGGTGGGCTGCGACCTCATCATCGAAGCCGTGTTTGAAAGCCGCGACCTGAAGGCCAAGGTCACACAAGAAGCCGAGCCGCAACTCGCGCCCGGCGGCTTCTTTGCCAGCAACACCTCCACCCTACCCATCAGCGGCCTGGCCACGGCCAGCCGCCGGCCCGAGAAGTTTGTCGGCATCCATTTCTTCAGCCCCGTGGACAAGATGAAGCTGGTGGAGATCATTCGCGGCAAGGCTACCGACGACGAGACCGTGGCCCGCGCCTTCGACTACGTGCAGGCCCTGGGAAAAGTGCCCATCGTGGTCAACGACTCACGCGGCTTCTACACCAGCCGCACCTTCGGCACCTTTGTGATGGAAGGCGCCGCCATGCTGGGCGAGGGCATCCCCGCCGCCGCCATTGAAAACGCCGCCATGCAGGCCGGCCTGCCCGTGGGCCCGCTGGCCGTGCTGGACGAAACCGCGCTGACCCTGAGCGTGCATGTGCTGGACCAGACCCGTGCCGACTACGCGGCCGAAGGCAAAACCTACACCGCCACGCCCGGCGAGCTGCTGGTGGAGCGCATGGTCAAGGAACTGAAGCGCCCAGGCCGCGCCGGTGGCGGCGGTTTTTATGACTACCCCGCAGGCGCCAAGAAGCACCTGTGGCCGGAGCTGAAAACGCTGTTCGAAAAGCCCGGCGTGGAGTGGAGCGTGCAGGAGATTCAGGACCGCCTGCTCTACCGCCAGGCCATCGAGACCGCGCGCTGCCTGGCCGAGGGAGTGCTGACCAGCGTGCATGACGCGAACATCGGGTCGATTTTTGGGATTGGGTTTCCGGCGTGGACGGGGGGGGCGATGCAGTTCGTATATGGAACTGGGGTGGAGGCCTTCTTGCAGCGGGCGGATGAGCTTGCAGCCAAGTACGGTGTTGGGTTTGCCGTGGACGAAGGTTCTCGCGAAAATCTCAAGCGTTTTGAGCCAGTCCATTAGATCCAAAGTTATCGCCTATGCCCGCCTCTGCGCACGAAGTTCTACTTGAATGCATTTCTCATGCAGCCGCGTGGATCAGCGACGATTCCAACTGTGAAATCCGGTGCGTCGAATACATCAATGAGGATGGTGCCGTAATACAAGATGCCAGCCTTACGCTTGCACCTCATTTTGTTAGCTTAGTCACTGACAACGATTTGCAGCTAACAGTGACATCCTTGCGTGCCACCCAATTCAGCACATCCCGCGTTGCCAAGGAAGACGCATTGACTCTAGTGAAAAGAGCTTGCGAGGGCACTTTGTACCTGGGCAACAGGGCGGCCGCACTAAAGATTCCAGACTCAGGAATCGACATTTACAGTGAATCGCTTATCCGGGATCGATGGCTTTCTCCTTTGCGCTTTAGGGTCTCGGGCGACAGGCTCAAATACTTGTCTGAGTTGGAATCTATTCGACTTGATGACTCACTCAGATCCAATTCAACTCCCTTTGACGGTATTGGTGAGCTTTCTCAATGGTTGTTGCTAAAGGCCGCTATCGACGGGACATCCCCCAGTGGAATCACTGTAACTGTCTGGCCGCCCGTTGAATTGATATTCAGCGAATGCTCTCTCAAAAACTCCCAGCTTCACCTTAAAGTAAAAGTGGCAGCCAACGTCAGCCTCCCACAGCTAGGCATCGCTGTGCGATTGACCTCGGGCTCCCTTCACACCGCGCGAATGCAAATTGCTGATGCGATGACTTGGGCCGCTCAAGATTCAGGGGAATTCATTGGTTCCATCTCGCTCGCTACAACTGACTCGGTGGGAGCGCAAATCTTGGTCGGATATGCGGGAAGAACGTATGTGAGGCAATGGTTTTGGGACCCTTCGAAATCCTCTAGCCCGAGGTATCACGCATTGAACGAGTTCGATCCAGACCTCAAAGGTCTGAAGCAAGCGCTATTTACTTCTCCAGAAGGGCGTGATTTCGAGAAAGCAGTAGGGTGTATCGCTTACCTTCTTGGCCTCTCTTCCGCACTGCCGTTGCAGAGCAACACACCCGACCTAGTCGCCAGCACGCCGAGAGGGCGCCATCTGGTAGTTGAATGCACACTTGGGATATCTGACTTCTCGAAGAAACTTGGCAAACTAGTTGACCGCTGCAATGCGTTGAGAAAGAGCTTTGCTGGAGCAACACTGACCATGGAAATCGTTGGTGTGCTGGTGTGCAGGCTCCCCCGTGACCAAATTGCCGCACGGGAGTCCGAACTGCAACAGCACCACATACTCCTTGCAACCAAGGAAAACCTTGACTACGTGATGAACCGAGCGTGGCAAGTGCATGAACCAGATGCCCTACTGGATGCAGCCATTGCATCAATGACCGCACAACATCGCATCGTGGGTCAAACCAGCGCAGAGTAGGCCCGACCTACAGGGCACGGCGACGCCAACTCTTGAATGCGCTGCCAAGCGCCACAATTTTTCCTTGCAAATTGATCGTCTATCGATCAATTTGCAAGGTAGATGATGGGCAACCTCGTTCGGAAAATGAGCCAGGGCATTTATGCAGCGGCAGTCGCAGCGCCAATTGCCTTCAACCCCAACATCCCCCGCGCCTCCTGCGGCGAAGCCACCTCCCGCCCCGCATTGCGCGCGTACTCCGCCAGTTTCTCAATCAACGGCCCGTTCGAATCTGCCTTCGTCCCATCCGGCAGATAGAACGTATCTTCCAGCCCTGTGCGCAAATGCCCGCCCAGTTCGGCCACGCGCTGGTGCACGGGCCAGATCTCGGTGCGGCCGATGACGGTGGCTTGCCAGGGAGCGTCCTTGATTTTCAGCTTGAGCAAGATGGGCAGCAGGTCCGGGTCGGCAGGCATGCCGGACTCCACACCCATCACAAAGTTGTATTCGGGCAGGCGCTCGGTGTACATGCCGGTCTGCACATACATCTCCACGCAGCGCACGATGCCCACATCAAAGCATTCGAACTCGGGCAGCGTGCCGGTTTCCAGCATCACGTCGATGAAGTCCTTGACCTTGGCGGGCTGGTTGTCGAACAGCATGGGCGGCCAGGCCCAGGTGCCGTTGCTGCGCACCTTCAGGTAGTTGAGCGAGCCCGCGTTGCACGCGGCCATCTCGGGGCGGGTGGCGCGCAGGCAATCCAGTGGGCCTTGGTAATTGGGGCCGACCACGCCGGTGGTCTGGTTGATGATCAAGCCCGGGCAGGCCTCGCGCATGGCTTGCACGCAGTCGCGCGCCACCTGCGGGTCCCAGCTGGGCAGGTGGCCTTTGCCGGGCTCCTGGTTGCGAAAGTGCACGTGGACCACGGCGGCGCCAGCGTCGTAGGCGCGGCGGGCTTCCTGGGCCAGTTGCTCGGGCGTGACGGGCACGTGGTGCTGGCCGGGGTCCGTCAGCACGCCGGTGATGGCGCAGGTGATGATGGCCTTGTTGCCGTGGTCGGTGCTGTTCATGGTGGCTGTCTCCTTCAAATGCCGAGCTGCTTGGCAGCCAGGTCTTTCATGATTTCTTCTGCGCCGCCGCCGATCATCATGACCTTGACCTCGCGGTAGATGCGCTCGCTGACGGTGCCGCGCATGAAGCCCATGCCGCCCAGGATCTGCACGGCCTGGTCGGCGCAGAACTGCATGGTTTGGGTGGCGTGGTTCTTGAGCAGGCACACCTGAACAACCCAAGCACTGTCTGCCCCCACGCTTCCCTGCTGCGCATGGGTCGCTGCCCCCCAAGGGGGCTGATGCGGCTTGGGGCGGCCCGGCGCTGCATCGCCCGCGCGCCCCGCATCGGCCTGCGCGGCCACGAACTCGCACCACGCGGCGGTGGACTGGATGCGCATCTGCATGTCCACCAGCTTGTGGCGGATGACCTGGTGCTCCACCAGCGCGGCGCCAAAGGTCTTGCGCTGGCGGGCCCAGGCCAGGGCTTCGTCGTAGCAGGCCTCGGCAAAGCCCAGGGCCGACGCGGCCAGGCCAAAACGCTCACCGTTGAAGTTGGCCATGATGATGCGAAAGCCCGCGCCCTCTTCGCCTAGCAGGTAGCGGACGGGCACGCGCACGTTGTCAAAACGCAGGTGGGCGGTGTCGGAGCAGAGCCAGCCCATCTTGTCGAGCTTGCTGCGCGACAGGCCTGCGCTGTGGCCGGGGATGAGCAGCATCGATATGCCGCCACTGCCCTTGCTGCCAGCGTCGCCAGTGCGCACAGCCACCGTGATCCAGTCCGCGCGCATGCCGGAGGTGATGAACACCTTTTCGCCGTTGACGAGGTACTCATCGCCCTCGCGCCGCGCAGTGGTCTTGAGTTGGGCCACGTCGGACCCGCCCCCGGGTTCGGTAATCGCCAGTGCGGCAATCTGCTCGCCCGCCAGCACCGGTGGAATGACCTCAGCACGCACAGCGTCGCTGCCATGGGCCAGCACCGGCGGCAGGCCGATGTTGTGCGACAGCAGGCTGGCCAGCACGCCGCCGCTGGCGCCGTGGCGGCTGAGCGCGCGCCACAGTGGCAGGCGAAGCAGGTAGCTGGCGGGCGTGCCGCCGTACTGCTCTGGGTAGCCCAGGCCCAGCAGGCCCAGGTCGGCCGCGCGGCGGTACAGGCTGCGGGGGAACTCACCGGCAGCATCCCACGCGTCGACATGCGGCGCGATCTCGGTACGGGCAAAACGGGTGACGGTGTCGGTGAGGGCAGTGCGGTCTTCGTTGCTCACAGGGGTCGCGTCGGACGTGGCGGTCATGCGGGCGCTCCTTGCGTGGCAGGTGCAAAGCGGGCCAGCACCTGGCCGGGCGACACCTGCTGGCCGGGGGCCACCAGCAGCTCGGCCACGGTGGCGGCGGCGGGGCTGGCCAGGCTGTGTTCGAGCTTCATGGATTCGATGACCACCACGGTGTCGCCCGCCGACAGCGCCTGGCCTGCGGCCACAGGCAGTGCCACCACCTTGCCGTTGAAGGGAGCGCGCAACTCCATCGCACCGCCCGCCGCACCCGCGCGCGCGGCGGGTTCCCATGAGGCGTCCTCCACCCAGCCATCCACACCACCGGTTTGCCAGTGCCAGCGCCGGGGGCCTACCGCCACGCAGTGCACACCGCGCTGGGGCAGTTGCAAAGTCACAGGCTCTGCCCCGGCCTGTTCCACCAGCAGCCGCCCGCCGCCCAGCTCGCGCACGGCGATGGAGTGCACCTCGCCCAGGTGGCGCAGCCGCAGGGGCCTGGCCATGGCACAAGGCAGGTCCGACGTCGGATTTGAAGCAAAAATGGCCGATAGCGCCGAAGGAATATGCACTGACAGCTCACTATTTGATAGCAACCGCTGCAACTCCTGGGCATGCTCCGCCAAGAACGGCACCAGCGCTTGGCCGCTGGCAAACACGGGGTGCTGCAGGCAGGCCGCCAGAAACGCGCGGTTGGTGGGCAGGCCCAGCACGCGGGTGCCCTGCAGCGCGCGGACCAGCGCGGCGATGGCCTCCGCCCGCGTGGGCGCGTGCACGATGAGCTTGCCCAGCATGGCGTCGTAGTGAGGCGTGACCTCTGCCCCCTCCTCCAGCGCGTGGTCAAAGCGCAGCGCGCCCGGCGCAGCCCGTTCAAACGCGGTGGCCGGTGGTGCGCTGAACTGCAGCACGCGGCCGGTGTGGGGGCGGAAGTGCGCGTCTTCGGCACACAGGCGCACTTCGACGGCGTGGCCTTGCAGATGCACCTCATCTTGCGTGAGCGGCAGCGGCTCGCCCCGAGCCATGCGGATTTGCCATTCCACCAGGTCCAGCCCCGTGAGCGCTTCGGTCACCGGGTGCTCCACCTGCAGGCGGGTGTTCATCTCCATCAAGAAGAATTCAGCCCCATCCAGAAGGAATTCCACCGTGCCCGCACCCACATAGCCAGCGGCCTGTGCCAGCGCCACGGCGCAGGCACCCATGCGCTCGCGCAGCGCTGCGTCCACGGCGGGGCTGGGGGACTCTTCGATGATCTTCTGGTGGCGGCGCTGTACCGAGCAATCGCGCTCGCCCAGGTGGATGCATGCGCCGTGAGCGTCGGCAAAGATCTGCACCTCCACATGGCGCGGCTGCAGCAGTGCGCGTTCGATGAGCAGGTCGCTACAGCCAAAACCCGCCAGCGCCTCCGACCGTGCGCTGGCCAGTGCAGCGGGCAACTGCGCCAGGTCGGTGACCAGGCGCATGCCACGCCCTCCCCCACCCGCTACGGCCTTGACCATGATAGGCGTTCCGATGCGCGCAGCCTCGGCGGCAAAGCGTTCGTCGCTCTGGTCGTCGCCCGCATAGCCGGGCAGGCAGGGCACGTCCTGCGACTGGGCCAACGCCTTGGCCCCGGCCTTGCTGCCCAGCGCGCGGATGGCGCCGGGCGGCGGGCCGATCCAGGTCAGGCCCGCATCGACCACGGCCTGGGCGAAGTCGGCGTTCTCGCTGAGGAAGCCATAGCCGGGGTGCACGGCATCGGCGCCGGTGGCTCGCGCTACGGCCAGCAGCTTGTCGATGCGCAGGTAGGTGTCCGCGCTGGCTGCGCCGCCCAGCGCGACGGCCTGAGTGGCTTCGCGCACATGCAGGGCGTTGGCATCGGGGTCGGAATAGACCGCGACCGTTTCGATGCCCACGCGGTGGGCGGTGTGGATGATGCGGCGGGCGATCTCTGATCGATTCGCTACGAGTATCTTTTTCATGGCTTCGCACTCCAGGGCGGCGCCTTGCGTGCCGCAAACGCAGCCAGACCTTGCGGCGCCTCGGACCCGCGCAGCGCCTGCGCAAAGGCGATGGCGGCCTCATCCAGCAGCGCAGGCAACGGCGTCTCGGGCTGTGCCAGCAACAAACGTTTGGTAGCGGCCACGGCCTGCGGCGCAGCGACGGCATGGCGTCCGATGGCGGCTTGCATAGCAGCCTCCATGTCGCCACTCACCACCTCATCGACCAGCCCCGCGATTTGAGCTTTCGCGGCATCCCAGCGCTCGCCCGTCAGCAGACAACGCCGCGCAGCAGACGGGCCAAGGCGCCGCACCACAAAGGGCGCGATCTGCGCAGGCACGATGCCCAGCGTTACCTCGGGCGTGGCGAACTGCGCGCTTGTGTGGGCCAGCACATGGTCGGCACAGCAAACGAGCCCAAAGCCGCCCCCCATCGCCGCGCCCTCCACCGCCACGATGAGCCACTGCGGCAGCGCACACAGGGCCTGCAGCAGCGCGCCAAAGCGGCGGTTCAGGGGCACCAGCGGGTCGGCTTCGCCGGCAGCCAGGGGCTGGCCAATGGTCTTGGCAAAGCCGCCCAGGCTGCCACCCGCGCAAAAGTGGCTGCCCGCGCCGCGCAGCACCACGCCTCGCAGGTCGGCATCGGTTGCAGCCCGCTCACACGCGGCTATCAAACCGTCAACCACCGCCTCGGACAGCGCATTGCGGCTGGCCGGGTCGTTGAGCGTCCAGGTTTCCACACAGCCGCTGGCCAGCGGCGCGCGGTCGATCAACAGCGAATCGGCCATGTCAGTGCACGGGCCGCTTGGCGATGCCCATGAGCTTGGACAGGATGCCGAGCATTACCTCGTCGGCCCCGCCGCCGATGGACGCCAGCCGCCCGTCGCGGTACATGCGCGAGACCTTGTTCTCCAGCGTGTAGCCCATGCCGCCCCAGAACTGCAGGCAGGTGTCGGGCACCTCGCGGTTCAGGCGGCCAGCCTTGAGCTTGGCCATGCTGGCCAGCTCCAGCACGTCCTGCCCGTTCACGTACAGGTCGCAGGCGCGGTAGGTGAGTGCGCGCAGGGCCTCGACCTCGGTCTTGAGCTCGGCCAGCTTGAACTGCACCCACTGCTGGTCGGCCAGCGTGGCGCCAAACAACTTGCGCTCCTGCGCGTAGTCGATAGTCCACTGGATGCAGTGGTTCAGCGATTCAAGCGTGCTGGCGGCGCACCACAGGCGCTCTTCCTGGAACTGCTGCATCTGGTAGATAAAGCCCTGCCCTTCAGCGCCGATGCGGTAGCGCTGCGGCACGCGCACCTCGTCAAAGTAGATCAGGCCGGTGTCGCTGCTGTGCATGCCAATCTTGCGGATCTTTTTCGACACCTCAATGCCCTTGGTGAGCTTGCCGCCGGGGCCGTCGCGCATGGGCACCATCACCAGGCTCTTGTTCTTGTGCACCGGGCCTTCGCCCGTGTTGACCAGCATGCACATCCAGTCGGCCTGCAGGCTGTTGGTGATCCACATCTTCTGGCCGGTGATCACGTAGTCGTCGCCGTCCTTGCGGGCCACGCTTTTGATGCCGGATACGTCGCTGCCCGCCGCAGGCTCGCTCACGCCGATGCAGCCCACCATGTCGCCCGCAATCGCAGGGGCCAGAAACTGGCGCTTGAGTTCTTCGCTGCCGTAGCGCGCCAGCGCCGGGGTGCACATGTCGGTCTGCACACCAATGGCCATGGGCACGCCGCCACAGTGGATGTGGCCCAGCGCCTCGGCCATGGCCAAGCTGTAGGAGTAGTCCAGCCCTGCGCCGCCATATTCCTCGGGCTTGCACAGGCCCAACAGGCCCAGGTTGCCCATCTTCTTGAAGACCTCGTGCGCGGGGAAGATCTCGGCCGCCTCCCACTCGTCCACATGGGGGTTGATCTCTTCGTCGATGAAGCGCTTGAGGGTCTTCTGGATCTCGCGGTGCTCGTGTGTGAACTGCATGGTGCTTGTCTCCTGCTGTTGCGTTTGTACGTTTGTATGCCTGCAAACCTCGATCACGAAAGCTGAAATTGCCCCAGCGGCTGGGGCCGCCCGTTGAGCACCAGCTCCACTTGGTGCGCGCCGGGGTAGTGGGTGCGTGTGGTCATCTGCTGCAGCGACAGCGTCTTGCCCACCGCCACGGTGGCGCCGGGTGCGATGTCCAGCGTCTGCAGCTTGAACACCTTGGGCGCCGCACCGCCGTGGGCCTTGACGTAGTGCACCTTCAGGTCCGCCAGCACGCGCTGGGGCTGGGGTGTGGGGTTGTGCAGTTCGACCTCGATGCGCACCTTGTCGCCGATGCGTGCGCGGGCGGGCAGCACGCGCGCGGCCCGCACATCCAGCGCCACGGCATGGCCCACGCCCAGGGCATCGAGCGCAGCGGCGTCGCCGCGTTTGATGAGAAAGCGCAGGCCGTGGCGCACCAGGGCTTCACGCGGTGCGGGTGCACCCTGCAGCCAGGTGCGGGCGGTGCCTACGGCGAGGTCGGGGTGGTCCTTGGCGATGTCGCCCAGGTGGTTGGCCACAGAGCGACGCACGTAGGACGACGGGTCGTCCTTGAGCGCATCGAGCAGCGGCAGGGCCAGTTGCGGGTTGTTCTGGAATGCAGGCAAACGCGGCGCCCAGGGCAGGCGGGGCCGCGTGCCTTCGCTCACCAGGCGGCGCACATGGGCGTTGTCGTCCTGCGCCCAGTCGCGCAGCCGCGCGAGCGTGGCGCCCTGGTGGTGCAGCAGGTAGGGGCGGATGCTGAACTCGGCCGTAAAGCGCTGGGTCAACGCGTACTGCGCGGCCATGGCCGCCTCGAAATGCGGCAGGCCGTGTGTGCCGATGTAGATGCTGTGGGGCAGGTACAGGAAGGCGCTGTAAGGGCGGTCACCCGCGTCGGGCTCGCCAGCGGCATCGAGGCCCATGGGTGGGTCCATGGAGTCGACCAGCACACCCAGCGCGCGCGGCACGTCTTGCGGCAGGTGGGCCTGCAGGGCCTGGGCGATGCGCTGGCCGCGTGCCATCAGCTCCAGCGATTCGTAGCCGGGCTGTACCTGCTGCAGAAAAGCGGTGGTGTCGAACTTGCGCCACGCGCGCCGCACCATGGCCGCGATGCGCGGGGGCACGGTGTCGTTCAGCAGGTATTTGAGAGGCTCGGCCATCGCGAAGGTTGCGTGCGAAGCGCCTACATCCGCGCCACACCAAAGCTCAGGGGCCGCAGCGTGCGTGCCTGGGCCTCTGTGCAGGTGTCTAGGCAAAAGGCCAGCACGGCCCGCGTGTCGCGCGGGTCGATCACGCCGTCGTCCAGCAGCAGGCCGCTGGTGTAGAACGCATCGGCCTGGGCCTCGAACATGGCGACGATCTTGTCGAACTGGGCCTGCGATTCGGCCGGGTCGGGCGTGATGCCTTTGCGCGCGAGCGCCGCCTCGGTCACGATCTGCATGGTGCGCGCAGCCTGCTCGCCACCCATCACGGCGGTCTTGGCCCCGGGCCAGCTGAACAGGAAGCGCGGCGCATAGCCGCGCCCGCACATGCCATAGTTGCCCGCGCCAAAGCTCGCGCCGCACTGGATGGTGATCTGCGGCACGGTGGCGTTGGTCACGGCCTGGATCATCTTGCTGCCGTGCTTGATCATGCCGCCCTGCTCGCTGTCCTTGCCCACCATGTAGCCCGTGGTGTTCTGCAGGTAGATGATGGGGTGGCCCAGCTGGCACATCCAGTGAATGAAGTGCGTGGCCTTGTTGGCGCCTGCCACGTCGATGGGGCCGTTGTTGCTGATGAAGCCCACGGCATGGCCCTGGATGTGGCCCTGCGCGCACAGGGTTGCCATGCCGTAGCGGGACTTGAATTCGAGCAGCTCTGAGCCGTCCACGAGCCGCGCCATCACCTCGCGCATGTCCATGGGCTGGCGCAGGTCGGCGGACATCAGGGACAGCAGGTCGTCTGATGGCAAGGTGGGCCCAGGTGCATTGATGCGCGAGGGTACGTTCCACCCCAGCTGCGCCACCACATCGCGCGCCAGGCCAATGGCCTCGCGGTCGTCCTGCGCCAGGTATTCGCCCAGGCCCGAGACGGCGGTGTGCATCTCGGCACCGCCCAGTTCCTCTTCCGTCGCAATCTCGCCCGTCGCAGCCATGAGCAGCGGAGGTCCGGCCAGAAAGGCGCGCGAGCGGCCCTGCACCATGATGACCACGTCCGACAGCCCCGGCATATAGGCGCCGCCTGCGGTGCCCGAGCCGTGCTGCACGGTGATGACCGGAATGCCCGCCGCCGACAGCCGCGCGAGATTGCGAAACAGTGTGCCGCCGTGCACGAAGCCCTCCACCCGGTAGCGCATGAGGTTGGCACCCGCGCTCTCCACCAGGTGGATGAACGGCAAGCGGTTTTGCAGCGCGATCTCCTGCACACGCAAGATCTTTTCCAGGCCCATGGGCTGGATGGCACCGGCTTCGATGCCCGAATCGCTGGCCACCACCATGCAGCGCACGCCGCTGACAAAGCCGATGCCGGCGACCATGCCGCCACCGGGCACGGACTTCTCAGGGTCTTTCACATCCTGCAGATAGCCCGCCAGCGTGCACAGCGGCAGCCAGGGCGCACCAGCATCCAGCAACAGCGCCACCCGCTGGCGCGGCAGCAGCTGGCCGCGTTTTTCAAACTGGGGGAGCGAGCGGGCCGAGGCGGCGGCGGCACGCTCTTCCAACGCGCGCAGGGCATGAAGGCGGACCTGCAGCGCCGCGCGGCGCTGCGTGGCCTCGGCGCCGCCTGGGTTGAATCGGGAAGCGAAGACGGCAGTCATGCGGCCTCGGTCTTGGGGGGATAGGAAGGTGCAAACACCTGGGGCACCTGCGCGCGGTGAAAGCCGTCAAACGGCCGCACGGCCGGGTGTGCTGCGGCAGTGGCACCAGGCGGGCGCTGCGGCCAGCCCATGCGCACCTGGGGCCGCGCGCCGTCAACCCGCAACGTGGTGCCGCTGATGAAGCTGGCTGCCGGGCTGAGCAAAAAGGTGATGGCCGCCGACACCTCGGCCTCGTTGCCAAAGCGCCCAAGCGGCACCGTGCGCGGCATGGCACGCAGCATGTCTGCCGCCTCGGGCGGGTAGTTGTCCATGCCGCTGGAGGCGATGTAGCCCGGCGCCACGGCGTTCACGCGCACACCGCTGTGCGCCCATTCCAGCGCTGCCGTTTCCGTCAAGCTGACCATCCCCGCGCGCGCTGCACCGCTGTGCCCCATGCCCGGCATGGAGCCCCACATGTCGGCCACGATGTTGACGATGGAGCCGCCGTGCTGCGCCATCCACTGCCGGTAGCACTCGCGCGCCATCAGAAAGCCGCCGGTGAGGTTAGTGTTCAGCACCGCCTCCCAGCCCTTGGCGCTGATGGATTCAAGCGGCGACATGAACTGCCCGCCCGCGTTGTTGACCAGCGCATCGATGTGGCCCTGCGCAGCAAGGATCTGCTGCACCAGCGCGACCACACCTTCTTCGGAGCGGATGTCGCACACCTGGCACGACACGTGGCCGCCATCGGCGGTGATCTCTTCGGCCACGGCCAGCAACTTTTCAGGCTTGCGCCCCACCAGCACCACATGCGCCCCCAGGTGCGCCAGTTCGTGTGCCGTACACCGGCCAATGCCCGAGCCGCCGCCGGTGACCACTACCACCTGGCCCTGAAACAGGCCCGGAGCAAACACAGACTGGTAGGCGTTGCGCGCGGTGGGGACCATGGTGACTCTGCCTTGATGGGGTGGTTTGTTATGAGCGGATGAACAAGGCCAACGCCTCGTCGGTGAGCGCGTCGAGCGACTTGCCCTTTTTGGGCGAGAACCACTGCACCGCCCAGTTGAGCGCCCCAAAGATGAACAGCCGCGCCACACCCGGCTCGGCCTGCAGCGCGCCCTGCTGTGCCAGCGCTTCCAGCACGGGCATCCAGGTGGCCTCGTAGCTGTCCTTGATGCGGGCAATGCCCTTGCGCTGCGCAGGCGTGAGCGAACGCCATTCGTACAACATCACCGGGATGAAGCTGCTGCGGGGCCCGAGCAGGATCTCAAAGTGGTGGCGAATGAGCGTGTGCAATTGCTCGCGCGGTGTGGCCGTGGCGGGCAGTGCATCGAGTGCCTGCTGCTGGCTTTGTGTGGCCATGGTCATGCCCTCGCTCATCACGGCATAGAGCAGCGCGCTTTTGCTTTCGAAGTGGTAGAAGGGCGAGCCGCTGTGCATGCCCGCCGCCGCTGCAATGTCGCGCGTGCTGGTGGCGGCAAAGCCCTGGGTGCGAAAGAGCTTGGCCGCGCCGTCCATGAGCTTGCGGCGGCGGTTGCCGTCGTCGAGTTCTTCGGCGGTTTTGCGGGGGCGGCCGCGGGGGCGACGGGTGGGGGTTGCCTCTGCAGCGGCTGCGTTGGCGTCGGAGGAAGCTGCGGCCTTGCTGCGAGTGCGGGCCGGGGGTTTCTTGGGAGCGGGGGCGATGGCGCTGGTGCGCGGCACGGGTGAATCCATGCAGGCACGATAGCAAAACTGTTTATTTTTAGCAAGCAAGTGCTTTGTAAAAATAGATAGCTTGTCAGATCGCGATTGCTACGGGTGCTTTTTGAGGTGAAACGCCGGTATTCACTGCCTGATTTGCTGTTCATTTGGAAGCAGATCGCATGCCTATGCTAAGGACGGAGGCCGGGAGTCGCCCGGCAGGCGAGTAACTTTCTTTCGCGTCGCCGAAAGAAAGTCACCAAAGAAAGGGCGCCCCTACTGTCTGCGACCCCTTCGCTGCGCTTCGGGGCAACCTGGGGTGCTCGGTCACGGGGTGCACCGCAGAACTCGCTGCGCGCCTGCGGCGCTCCGCTCGAACAACTGCGGTGAGTCAGATCACTCAGCATGCGCGCTCCGACGCGCATGCCACCCCGCGCCCTGCGCGCCCCAGGCGCATACAGAAGGGAACCCACCGGGATCGGACATCCATTCGGGCCATCGCTGCGCTCGGCCCCATCTCGCGGGCGCAAGCGCCACGCGCTGCGCAGGCGCGGCCGAGCGAAGCAAAGGCCCGTGGGGGTGTCCGGCTGTTGGATGTTCGGCTGCCCAACCCCCTGCTGGCTGCGCCTGCGGCGGGGCGGTTGCGGGGTGAGCATGGGCGTCGAAGCGCCCATGCCTCGCGAACTGACTCGCCGTGGATGTCCGAGCGGCGCTGCGCAGCAGCAAAGCGAGTTCCACGGCGCACCCCGCAACCGCCCCGCCGCAGGTTTGCCCCTTCGCACCGCGAAGGGGTCGCAGACTGGGGGTCGCCTTTTCTTTGGTGACTTTCTTTTGGCGAAGCAAAAGAAAGTTACTCGCACGCCGGGCGACTCCCGGCTCCCGCACTCCACACGGGCATGCAGTAGCCACCGCCAAAACAAGCTTCGGTAGGCTCAACCCGAACGGATGGGGCGAGAACGAGCTATAAAAACAATAGCTGCCAGCGCTTTATATACAAGCGCCAGCAGCCCAAAATGCCTCAGAACTAGCGAATCAAACCGCGCTGAAATCAGGCTTTCTCTTCTCCATAAAAGCCGAGAACGCCTCCCGCGCCGCAGGCTCACGCAACATGCGCCCAAAGCTCTCGCCCTCTTCCGCCATCACCTCCAGCACCTTCGCCGTCTGCCCGCCCTTCATCAACCGCTTGGTTTCGATGAGCGACGACAACGGCTTGGCCGCCAGCTTCTTGGCCTGCGCCTGTGCGACGCCATTGCACTCGGTGGGCGGCACCACACGATTCACCAGCCCCACTTCCAACGCGGCCTCGGCCATGAAAGGCTCGCCCAACAACAAGGCTTCCGCAGCGCGGTGATACCCCAGCATCTGCGGCACCAGCAGGCTCGACGCCGCCTCGGGACACAGGCCCAAATTCACGAACGGCATGGAGAACGCCGCGTTATCGCCCGCATAGACCAGGTCGCAATGGAACAGCATCGTCGTGCCGATGCCCACGGCCGGGCCACACACCGAGGCAATCACGGGCTTGGGGAAGGTGGCGATGCCGCGCAGAAAACGGAACACGGGCGAGTCCTGCGTGGCGGGCGGCTGCTGCAGAAAGTCGCCGATATCGTTGCCCGCGCTGAAGATCGCCACGTCGCCCTGGAACACCACCACACGCACGCTGGCATCGGCCTTGGCGGCGTCGAGCGCATCCGCCATGGCGGCATACATGTCACGCGTGATGGAGTTCTTCTTGTCCACGCGGTTGAAGGTGATGGTGGTCACACCGGCTTCGGAGTGAACCAGGATGTCTTGGGTGGCTTCTGTCATGGTGGTGAGAATTCCGGGTCTGAAGGTTGGGGACGAAAGAAATGATGCACGGTGGCGCAGAGCAACTGCGCCCGCGCACTATTCCTTGTAGTAAACAATCTGGTGACTGGTGGCCAGCATGGTGCCAGCCTCGTTCCACAGCTGCACGGTCTGGTCAAAGAAACCGTTGCGGAACTCCTGCCCGCGCGCCTGGCCGAGCAGGAAGCCCGTGCCCGTGGCCTGCAGCTGCTCTGCCGTGGCGTGGAAGTACACGGTGATCGACACCGTGCCCGCAGGCACCTGGCGCGCACGGCGCAGCCACACGCGGGGGAAGAACACATCAGCCAATGCGGACAGCGCCACGAAGTCGATCGGCCGCGGTGGTGTGTCGCGCATCCACAGCTGGGTCAGGCTGTGGTCGCCGCTGCCGTCCCAGGTGCGCGGGATGAAGCCAGCGATGGGGCGCATCTCATAGCGATTGAGCCATTCCACAGCGCCCAAGGGGGCAACGATGGCCTTTTGCTCTGCGGGGGGTGGCACCTGCGGCATGGGCACATCGCCCACGCTCCAGGTCTCGCGGCGCACGGCCGTGACGGCGGTGGCGGTGGTGGTGACCACCTGCGCGCCGTCGGCACCGGCCTGCAGGATCGACAGCGTCCAGTGCTGGGTGGAACGATTGGTGCGAACAGGAGTTGCCTGCACCGTGAACGCACCAGCGGTCAAAGCGCCCGCATAGTTGACAGTGAGCGACAGCGGATCGCCCAGCCGGTCGGGGTGCTGCAAGATGGCCTGCAGCAGCGTGGCAGCGGTGATGCCGCCAAACGGGCCGACCATGTTCCAGTAGCCGGGGTGGGTCTGCCCTTCGTACTGGCCCGTCGCAGCGGACGAAGCCGTCAGTTGCAGCGCCTCGTCCAGCGGGTGGGTAGCGGAGGACGAAGACGCAGACGAAGAAGTGGATGAAGAGGAAGTCATGCTGCAAGTGTGCCGCGAAACGACCGCTCAGGCCGTCGTACCGGAGACTTCGCCGTGGGGCATTCCGCCGCCACCCAGGGCGGCCAGCGCAGCCGCTGCGCGCGGCCACAGGCTTTGGCGGAACTGGTCGCGAAAGAAACCAAAGTGCCCAATGCGCCGCACCTGCAGGTCGGCCGGTGTGATGCTCTCCACGCGGCGCTCGGTGTTGGCGTACAGGTTCACCAGGTTGTGCGTGCCACGCAAGGTCATCAGCTCGTCGTCCGCCATCGACAGCGCCAGCACCGGGAACCGCACCGCGCCATAACTCTGCGCCACCGCAGGCCCCTCAGCCCCCACGCTGTAAGCGGGGTCCAGACACCAGCGCCGCCACTGCAGGATCACCCCCGCAGGCAGATCGCCCACCTTCTTGAGCGTGCGCCCCGGGAAGTACCCGCACAGCCGCGTGGCCAGCGGCACCAACACCCACCAGAAATACGGAACGATGCGCTTGAGCTGCGGCGCGTTGTCACGCCAGTAGCCGCTGCCTGCGGCCACGCTGAGCAGGCCCGCCACCTGCTCGGGCTTTTTCAGCAAGCCCGGCAACTGCGCGCCCAGGCTGTGGCCCAGCAAATACAGCGGCTGCGACGGCAGCGCGGCCTTGGCGGCAGAAATCACCGCCTCGTAGTCCTGCGCCCAATCAAACAGATCCGCCTTCACATCGCGCATGGCGCCCTGCAGCGAATCGCCGTGGCCTCGGTAGTCAAACGTGGTGACCCGAAACCCCTGCTGCGCCATCCACAGCGCAAAGGCCTCGTAAAACGACTGTCGCACCCCCATCGCGCCGCCGATGACAACGCTGGCGCGTGGCGCGCCCTCAGGTTCATAGACACGCAGCGCCAAAGACACCGCCCCGTTGACCTGCAAGGTTTGCTTGTTCATGTCTGTCTCCTTGTGTCGAAACCGATCTGCGTCGGCTTGAATGGAAAACACAACGGGCTGGTCTCGTACCCCAGCTTTCACACCCCGTCCTCCAGGGCGTAGCGAGCGGGATCAGCTGCTAGGCGGACGGAGCGCAGGAACCGGAACGTACTTGCCTAGTACGTGAGGATTCCGAGCACCGCCCAACGACGCAGATGACCCGCGCAGTAGCCAGCTAACTCACAAAGCTTCGATGATGCCGGCGGCGCCTTGGCCGGTCCCTACGCACATCGTGACCATGCCGTACTTCAGCTTGTGCCGACGCAGCGCATGCACCACCGTAGCCGCCCGAATCGCACCGGTCGCGCCCAACGGATGCCCCAGCGCAATGGCGCCGCCCATAGGGTTCACGTTCGCAGGGTTCAGGCCCAGCGTATTGATCACCGCCAGCGACTGGGCCGCAAACGCCTCGTTCAGCTCATACCAGCCAATGTCATCGCTCTTGAGACCCGCATAACGCAGGGCCGCAGGAATCGCTTCGATAGGACCAATGCCCATGATCTCTGGCGGCACGCCACGCGCGGCGTAGCTCACAAAACGCGCCAGGGGCGTCAGGCCAAACTGCTTGACGGCCTTTTCGCTGGCCACGATGAGCGCACCCGCGCCATCGCTGGTCTGCGAGCTGTTGCCCGCCGTGACGCTGCCGCGCGCCGCAAACACGGGCTTGAGCTTGGCCAGGCCTTCCAGGGACGTGTCGGGGCGAGGGCCTTCGTCCAGGCTCACGGTGCGGCGCTTTTCCAACACTTCGCCGGTAGCGAGGTTGGGCGAACGCTCCACGATCTCGAAGGGCGTGATTTCGTCGCTGAACTCACCGGCCTTTTGCGCCTTGATGGCGCGCAGGTGGGATTCGAGGGCGAACGCGTCTTGCGCTTCGCGGCTCACCTTCCACTGCTGGGCCACCTTTTCGGCGGTCAGGCCCATGCCGTAGGCGATGCCCACGTTTTCGTCCTTGGCAAAAATCTCGGCGTTGAACGAGGGCTTGTTGCCGCCCATGGGCACCAGGCTCATGGACTCGGCGCCGCCGGCGATCAGCACGTCGGCCTCGCCCACGCGGATGCGGTCGGCGGCCATCTGCAGCGCGGTGATGCCCGATGCGCAAAAGCGGTTCACCGTCACGCCGCCCACGGGGTGGTCGAACGCCAGGCCCACGGCGATGCGGGCCATGTTCATGCCCTGCTCGCCTTCAGGGAAAGAGCAGCCGATGATGGCGTCTTCAATCGCCTTGGGGTCCAGCGTGGGCACCTGCAGCATGGCGCTCTTGATGGCGGCGACCAGCAGGTCGTCGGGGCGGGTGTTCTTGAAATAGCCGCGGCCCGAGCGCCCGATGGGCGTGCGCGTGGCGGCGACGATGTAGGCGTCCTGGACTTGTTTTTGAGCCATGGTGAAACTCCTTCAATTCTTGGGGGGGCGGCTGGAAGGAACCCAGGCCCACGTAAATACACATTCGACCGGCTCCACACCGGCTTCGTCGGTCACGGTGACTTTCACCTGCACCTCGCCCTTGTCGCTGGCCAACATGACGGCGCGCTGCTCGGCGGTGAGCGTGGCCACGGCTTTGAGGCCGCCAGTGGCGCGCTTCTTGAACGCCATGCTCAGCTCCTTGGCCAGCGGCAGGCAGTCGTCGCGCACGTTCATGCCCACGGCCATGCCGGTGGCCGTTTCAGCCAGCAGGTTCATGGCCGAGGCGTGCACACCACCAATGTGGTTTTGCACACGGTGCTCGTTGGCAAGATGCACTTCGACCCGCTCAGGCGTGAGCGACACGAACTTCACCCCGGCCGTGCCGGTAAAGGGCACAGCCCGGCGCAGGATGATGTTCTGCACGAACCCGCGCATGAAGGCGGGGGCCTCGTCCAGGCGCATCAGCGAGCGCTGCAATTTGTTGGGGGCGTGTTCGCTCATGTCGGTCTACCGGTTATCCATCGACGTCCGGATCAGTTGCGAACCGGCTTGCCGGTGGACAACATGCCCAGGATGCGCTCATGCGTCTTGGGCTGGGCGATCAGGTGGCAGAACACCTTGCGCTCCAGCGTGAGCAGGTATTCCTCGCTCACCATCGAGCCAGCATCCACATCCCCGCCACAGACCACCTCGGCGATCATGGCGCCGATCTTGAAGTCGTAGGCGCTGATGAAGCCGCCGTCGCGCATGTTCACCAGCTGTGCCTTGATGGTGGCCAGACCGCTGCGGCCGGCCACGGGGAACAGGCGCTTGTGCGGCGCACGCCAGCCGCTCGCGGCCATGGACTTGGCTTCGTTGATGGCCACGAACAACAGCTCATCCTTGTGGGGCACGATCACGTCGCTGTCCAGCAGGTAACCCAGCTTGCGCGACTCCAGCGCGCTGGCGCCCACCTTGGCCATGGCGGCGGCGGTGAAGCCTTCGGTCAGGAAAGGCAGGATGTCCTTGGATGTGGAAGCTGCCATGTTCTCGGCCGCGCGGCGGGCGATGTAGGTCAGGCCGCCCGCGCCGGGCACCAGGCCCACGCCCACTTCGACCAGGCCGATGTAGCTTTCCATGTGGGCCACGCGCTTGGCCGAATACACGGCCAGCTCACAGCCACCGCCCAGCGCCATGCCGTGGATGGCTGCGACGACAGGCACCTGCGCATAGCGGATGCGCATCATCAGGTTTTGCAGCTCCTGCTCGATGCTTTCCACCGCATCGGCGCCGCCGACCATGAAGGCGGGCATCGTGGCTTCCAGGTCCGCACCCACGCTGAAAGGCGCGTCGCCGGACCAGATGACCATGCCTTGGTACTCAGACTCGGCCAGTTCCAGCGCTTCCATCAGCGCTTCCATCACTTCGGGGCTGATGGCGTGCATCTTGTTCTTGATGCTGGCGATGAGTACTTGGCCGTCCAGCGTCCAGGTGCGCAGCGCCTTCGATTCAGCAATCGTGGTGCCAGCGGTGCGCCAGTCGGGCAGGCTGGTTTCGCCCAACAGGGCCTCGGGGAAGATCTGGCGCTCGTACACGGGCAACTGGCGGCGGGGCACAAACTTGTTCTGCGATGCACTCCACGAACCTTGCGCGGTGTGCACGCCACCGGCGTCGGCCACGGGGCCCTTGAAGACCCACTCGGGCAGCGGTGCCTTGCACAGCGCTTTGCCAGCGTCGATGTCTTCCTGGATCATCTTCGCGACTTCGAGCCAACCGGCTTCCTGCCACAGCTCGAAGGGACCCTGCTTCATGCCGAAGCCCCAGCGCATGGCCTGGTCCACGTCGCGGGCGTTGTCGGCGATGGTGCCCAGGTGCACGGCAGCGTAGTGGAAGCTGTTGCGCAGGATGGCCCAGAGGAACTGGCCGGGCGCGCCTTCGGCGTTGCGCAGCAGGCGCAGGCGCTCGGCAGCGGGCTTCTTGAGCATGCGCGCGTACACCTCGTCGGCCTTCTGGCCGGCGGGCACGTACTCTTCGCTTTCCAGCTCGAAGCGCATCACATTACGGCCGACCTTCTTGAAGAAACCGGCCTTGGTCTTCTGCCCCAGGTTGCCCAGCTCCAGCAGCTTTTTCAGCACGGCAGGCGTGCCAAAGCTTTCGTAGAAGGGGTCGGTCTCAATGCTCAGGTTGTCCTGCAGCGTCTTGATCACGTGGGCCATGGTGTCCAGACCCACCACGTCGGCGGTGCGGAAGGTGCCGCTGGATGCACGGCCGAGCTTCTTGCCCGTGAGGTCGTCCACCACGTCATAGGTCAGGCCGAAGTTCTCGACTTCCTTCATCGTGGCCAGCATGCCGGCGATACCCACGCGGTTGGCCACGAAGTTGGGCGTGTCGTGCGCGCGCACCACGCCCTTACCCAGGCCGCTGGTCACAAAGGCTTCGAGCTGGTCCAGCACTTCGGGCTGGGTGGTGGGCGTGTTGATCAGCTCCACCAGCGTCATGTAGCGCGGGGGGTTGAAGAAGTGGATGCCGCAGAAACGGGGCTTGATGCTCTCGGGCAGCACTTCGGACAGCTTGGTGATCGACAGGCCCGAGGTGTTGGACGCCAGGATGGCGTGCTTGGCCACGTGGGGAGCGATCTTGGTGTAGAGGTCGAGCTTCCAATCCATGCGCTCGGCAATGGCCTCGATCACGAGGTCGCATTCCTTGAGCAGGTGCATGTGCTCTTCATAGTTGGCCTGCTGGATCAGCGCCGCGTCGTCGGCCACGCCCAGGGGCGAGGGCTTGAGCTTTTTCAGGCCTTCGACGGCCTTGGTGACGATGCCGTTCTTGGGGCCTTCCTTGGCAGGCAGGTCGAACAGCACCACGGGCACCTTCACGTTGACGAGGTGGGCGGCAATCTGCGCGCCCATCACGCCTGCGCCGAGTACGGCGACTTTTTTCACTTGGAATCGGGACATGGGTTGGGTTCCTGGTTGGGGCGTTGCGCAACACCGCAAGGGGCGCGCAAGGCCACGGGAATGGGGTTTACTGGACGCGGATCCAGGTTTGCGTGCGGCCGAACGGGCCGATCGAGCCGCGCACTTCGAGCTTCTTGCCGCCCTCGACGGGAGTCATGCGCAGGGTGTAGTTGCGGCCGTTCTCAGGGTCGAGAATCTTGCCGCCCTCCCACACCTCTTTGCCGTCGGCCTTTTTGGCGCCACGGATGATCTCCAGCCCGAGAATGGGCTTGCCCCTGCGGTCGTCCGAGCATTCGTCGCAGACCTCGTCGGGCTTGGCGTCCTTGGACAGGCGCTTTTCCAGCGCTCCGTGCAGCACGCCGCCACCAATGTCGCGGATGCGGATCTCGGCCTTGGCCTCGCCGGTCTTGTCATCGACGTTGCGCCACAGGCCTTCGGGCGTCATCTGCGCCCAGGCCGGCAGCGCACCCGCTACCAAAACAATAGCTGCTACCGCTTTGAACATCTGCGCTCCCTGGCAAAAAGGCTTGAAATCCGCATCCGGCACCGATCAGGCCAGGGCCAGATCGGTGTCCATCAGCACCTTGCTGCCGGCGCGGGCGGTGCGCATCAGCGTGGCGGTTTCGGGGAACAGCTTGGCGAAGTAGAAACGTGCGGTCTGCAGCTTGGCGCCGTAGAACGGGTCGGTGTTGCCGGCTGCGATCTCGCGCAGGGCGACCTGGGCCATGCGGGCGAACAGGTAGCCGAACACCAGGTGGCCGGCCACGCGCAGGTAGTCCACCGCAGCAGCGCCCACTTCGTCGGGGTTTTGCATGCCCTTGAAGCCGATCTCGGTGGTGAACTTGGTCATCTGGTCGCCCAGCATGGCCACGGGGTTGATGAACTCGGCCATGCGCTCGTTCACGCCCTCTTCTTCCACCAGCTGGCCAATCAGCTTGCCCAGCTTTTTCAGCGTGGCACCGTTGTTGCCCAGCACCTTGCGGCCCAGCAGGTCGAGCGACTGGATGGTGTTGGTGCCTTCATAGATCATGTTGATGCGGTTGTCCCGCACGTACTGTTCCATGCCCCATTCCTTGATGAAGCCGTGGCCGCCGAAGACCTGCATGCACGCGTTGGTGCTGATGTGGCCGTTGTCGGTGATGAAGGCCTTGACGATGGGGGTCAGCAGGGCCACGAGTTCTTCGGAATCCTTGCGCACCTTTTCATCGGGGTGGCTGTGCACCTTGTCCAGCAACAGCGTGCAGAAGATCTGCAGCGCGCGGCCACCTTCGGCGTAGGCCTTGGCGGTGAGCAACATCTTGCGCACATCGGGGTGCACGATGATGGGGTCAGCATCCTTGTCCTTGGCCTTGGGGCCGGACAGGCTGCGCGACTGGATGCGGTCCTTGGCATAGGCCAGCGCGTTCTGGTAAGCCACTTCCGTCAGGCCCAGCGACTGGTTGCCCACACCCAGGCGGGCGGCGTTCATCATCACGAACATGGCAGCAAGGCCCTTGTTGGGCTGGCCCACCATGGTGCCGATGGCGCCGTCCAGTGCGATCTGCGCGGTGGCGTTGCCGTGGATGCCCATCTTGTGCTCCAGGCCCGTGCAGAAGATCGGGTTGCGCTCGCCCAGCGAGCCGTCGGCATTCACGTTGAACTTGGGCACCACAAACAGGCTGATGCCCTTGCTGCCCTTGGGCGCATCGGGCAGGCGGGCCAGCACCAGGTGAACGATGTTGGCGGCCATGTCGTGCTCGCCGGCGCTGATGAAGATCTTGTTGCCGGTGATCTTGTAGGTGCCGTCAGGCAGAGGCTCGGCCTTGGTGCGCATCAGGCCCAGGTCGGTACCGCAGTGGGGTTCGGTCAGGCACATGGTGCCGGTCCATTCGCCGCTGGTCAGCTTGGGCAGGTACAGGGCCTTCTGGGCGTCGGTGCCATGGGCGTGCAGGGCTTCGTAGGCGCCGTGCGACAGGCCGGGGTACATCGTCCAGGCCTGGTTGGCCGAGTTCAGCATCTCGTACAGGCACTGGTTCAGCACGAAGGGCAGGCCCTGGCCGCCGTAGGTGGGGTCGCAGCTCAGCGCCGCCCAGCCACCCTCGACGTACTTGGCATAGGCGTCCTTGAAGCCGGTGGGGGTCTTCACTTCGTGCGTGGTCTTGTTCAGCACGCAGCCTTCGGTGTCGCCGCTGATGTTGAGCGGGAAGGCGACTTCGGCAGCAAACTTGCCGGCCTCTTCGATCACGGCATTGATGGTGTCCACATCCACTTC
This sequence comes from Acidovorax sp. K2F, assembly GCF_025246485.1. Taxonomy (NCBI): domain Bacteria; kingdom Pseudomonadati; phylum Pseudomonadota; class Betaproteobacteria; order Burkholderiales; family Comamonadaceae; genus Acidovorax; species Acidovorax sp. K2F. The sequence goes on along the minus strand of NZ_JAOBSQ010000009.1, from coordinate 48,590 downwards.
GGCGTGGGGTGGCATCGCCTTGAATTCATCACTGACCTTGAGCACTTCGTGCATGACGAATTGCATGTCGCGCAGGGGCGGCGTATAGGTAGGCATGGGTTTACTCCTTGGATGTGGTGGTTTGGTTGGAAACTTTGCGGCGCGCCACTGTGGGTGCCTTGGCTGCCGCTGTCGGCGCGCTGTAACGCGCCAGAATGTTGTGAAAGCCCACGACAGCCCGGTCGATGGAGCCCGGGGTCTGCAGGAACCGCGCCTCGTAGTGCAGCGCGAGGATCAGGCCGTGGATCTCGAAGAGCATCTGCTCTTCCTTGGTGTCGGCACGCAGTTCGCCCAGTTCCTTGCACTGCTCGATGGCGCGGCGCATGGCGGCATGCCAGGTCAGCACCGAACTGGCCAGCGCATCGCGCACGGGGCCGGTACGGTCATCGAACTCGACCGCGCCGCTGATGTAAATGCAGCCCGAGTCGATTTCGATGGAGGTGCGCTTCATCCAGTTGTCGAACAGCGCCGACAAACGCGCCACGCCACGGGGGGCGGACATGGCGGGGTAGAACACTTCCTGCTCGAAGCGGGTGTGGTATTCGCGGATGACGGAGATCTGCAGCTCTTCGCGGGAGCCAAAGTGGGCGAAAACGCCCGACTTGCTCATGCCGGTGACGTCTGCCAGCGCCCCGATGGACAGGCCTTCCAGCCCGATGTGCGTGGCCAGGCCCAGCGCGGCCTCGACGATGGCCGCCTTGGTCTGCTGGCCTTTTTGCAAGGCACGGCCAGTACCACTGCGAGCGCGCGGGATGCGGGTGACCTGGCGGGATTCGGGGATGGAGGACATGGGCACGAATAAAAACGAACGTTCGTTCTATTCTGCAGCAAATTCCCTGCAGCCCCCAAGCCCCCGGAAAAAATAGGGAGACCCATCCAAACCACCCGTTGCAGCCGCGCCACCCCCGCCGTGATGCGCCGCCTCAACAGCGCGGACCGCTACAACATCAGCGCAAGGCTGGCTTCCAGGTGCTCGGTGGGCAGGCGCCGAAACCCCGAGCGGGCGTAGCACTGCAGGCGCCCGACCACAAAGGCCGTCAACACGCTGGCCGCCACCTGGGCATCGACTGTGGGCGTGCTGGATGCGGCGGTGCTAGCACGCAGACACTGGCGCAGGGTGGATTCGATGCGGTCAAAGAACTGGTTCATGCGCTGCTGCAAGCGCTCGTGCTCGAACACCAGTGCGTCGCCCACCATGACCCGCACCATGCCCGGGTTGCGCTCGCCAAACTGCAGCACCAGCGCCACGATGCGCGCCGCCTGGCGAGCGCCCACGTCGGCAGGCTGTGTGGGGTCATGCACGTCGCGCCCCGTGATCTGCTGCACCAGTGTGAACACCGACTGCTCGATGAAATCAATCAAGCCCTCGAACATTTGCGCCTTGCTGGCGAAATGACGGTACAGCGCCGCCTCGCTGACCGACAGGCGCGCGGCCAGTGCGGCAGTGGTGATGCGCTCGGCCCCAGGCTGCTCCAGCATGGCGGCCAGGGCCTGCAGGATCTGGACGCGCCGTTCCCCGGGCTTGGGCCGCTTGCGTGCAGCCGCAACATCACCCGCTTCGGCGGTACTGGCAGGCTCGGGGAGGGGCGAGATTTCAGACATGCAGGACAGGGACTCCGGTGGGGCCCTGCTCCCGGTGCGCATGCCACTGGGCATGGTCGGATCACGGCAGGGCGTGGATCACGATGTCACATCTTGCCGCAGCCAGGAGGGGCCGGGCCGCCACCTGTTTGCACAAGTCAATCGTGTGTGGAAATGATTCTCGCACAGGCCCCTTGTCGGTCCGAACGGCCCGGGGACCCCGCACGACTACAGCGGAAACACCACCGTCACCAGCAGCCCGCGCCCCTGGGGGCCCGTGCCCAGCGTCAGTGCGGCACGGTGTACCCGGGCAATCTCGTCCGCAATGGCCAGGCCCAGGCCCGTGCCCTCGCCTCCCGCGCCGGGCACGCGGTAGAACCGCTGCAACACGCGGGTACGCTCAGACTCCGGCACGCCAGGGCCGTCGTCCTCCACCTCCACGTAGGGCCGGGGCGGGCCAGCGCGCCCCTGGCGCAGTCCGCAGCGGATGGTCACCACACCCCCCGCAGGTGTGTATTTGATGGCGTTGTCCACCAGGTTGGACAGCAGCTCGCGCAGCAGCCAGCCATGGCCTGTCACATGCACCAGCTGGACATCGAGCCCGAGGTCCAGGCCCTTGCCGGTGGCTGCGTCCAAAAATGTTTCCAGCAGCGACTCGCACAGATCCTTGAGATCCACCCGCTGCGGCGGCTGCGCGTCCAGGCTGCGGGCGTCCGCGCGAGACAACGCCAGCAGCTGGTGCGCCAGCTGAGAGGTGCGGCGCGTGGCGTTGCGCAGCTTCTCGATCTGATCAACTCCCAAAACAATAGCACCTTGTGCACGATCTTCATGCGCTAGCGGCATTTTTCGGTCGAAATCCGGGAATGACGTGCGTGGCGGCGCTGCCGCCTTGGCCATCATGGCCCAGGCCTCCACCTGGGCCTGCAAGCCCGCCAGCGGCGTGCGCAACTGGTGCGCCGCGTCGGCCACAAAACGCCGCTGTCCTTCGGCCTGTGCGTTGACCAGCGCAAACAGGCGGTTGAGCGAGTGCACCAGGGGCCGCACCTCGTCGGGCGAGGCGGCCTCGTCGATGGGACTGAGATCGCGGGGAGAGCGGCGCTCCACCGCCTCCGCAAGCCCCACCAGGGGTTTGAAGGCCTGCCGCACCGCCCAATGGATCGCAAAACCCGCGGCAATCAGCAATACGAGGTTGGGCAACAACACCCTCAGGAGCAGTTGCTGCGCCCATTTCTGGCGGGGGTCCGACCCGTCGGCCAGGGCCACGACCAGCTCGCCCGCCCCCGTGCGCCCGCGCTGTGCCGCCACCCGGTACGTCACCCCGCCGAACTCCACGCTGTGGAACTCCGGGGCCTGTGTGGTGGGCACGGCGCCGTGTACCCAGCCCTCTCCGAGCAACAGGCGCCCCGAGGTATCGCGCACGCTATAGGCCGCAAAGCCCGCGTTCTGGCGCAAAAACTCTTCGATGGGCGGCGCCAGCAGCAGCAGCGGTGGGTCGTTGTCGTGGATGGGCGGCGCCAGCACAGAATCGGCCAGCGCGGGCAGCAGCCGCACCAGACGCTGGTCGTGCTGGCCAGCGGCCTCATCGGCCGACCGGTAGTCCAGCCAGACCCCCGCCAGCACCAGCACACACAGGGGCAGTACCAGCATCAGCAGCAGCCGGGTGCGCAAGTCCGATGTCATGGCGCGCAGGCCGGGCCGCCGGGAAGAGTTTTTCCAAAGCATGGCGAGGCGGCGAACTGGGCGCGGAAAATTCCTGCTCAGGTTGCCTGCAGTTCAAGCCGGTAGCCAAAGCCCCGTATGGACCGCAGCGCCACACCGTGGGGTTCCAGCTTGCCCCGCAGGCGCGAGACATACACCTCCACCGCGTTGGGGGTGATCTCCTTGTCCCACCCGGTCAGTGCCTGCAGCAGCTTGTCTTTGCTAGCAGGCTTGGGGGCGTTGATGAGCAGGTATTCGAGCACCGTCCACTCGCGCGGGCCCAGTTCGATGACCTGCTCGCCAGCCGGTGTGCGCATGCTGGCCCGGCGCCCGGCCGTGTCCAGCTCCAGCGGGCCAAAACTCAGCACGGCCGTGGTCGCGGCCTGGGAACGGCGCAACAGCGCACGCAGGCGCGCCAGCAGCTCGGGCAGCTCGAACGGCTTGACCATGTAGTCATCCGCCCCCAGATCCAGCCCCTGCACCCGGTCATGCAGCGCGTCACGCGCCGTCAGGATCAAAACTGGCATCGCGGGGCTTGCCATGTCTGGGCGGCGCAGGCGGCGTGTCAGTTCCAGGCCGTCCATAGCGGGCAGCCCGATGTCGATGATGGCTGCATCAAACGACTCGGCGCGCAGCACCTCTTCGGCCCGCTCGCCACTGCCCACCCAGTCCACCGCATAACCCGCATCGGTAAGCCCCAGCTTGATGCCGCTGGCCACCATCACATCGTCTTCGACCAACAGCAGACGCATGGAGACCTCACGCGGAGTCAGTGAGACCGGATCATGGTGCCGTAGGCCTGGTCAGTCAGGATCTCCAGCAGCATGGCATGGGGCACACGCCCGTCAATGATGTGCACCGCATTTACACCCGCCTTGGCGGCATCCAGCGCACCGGCAATCTTGGGCAGCATGCCGCCCGAGATGGTGCCGTCGGCAAACAGCTCGTCGATGCGGCGGGCTGTCAGGTCGGTCAACAGGTTGCCAGCCTTGTCGAGCACACCGGGGGTGTTGGTCAGCAGCATCAGCTTTTCAGCCTGCAACACCGTGGCCAGTTTGCTGGCCACCACATCCGCATTGATGTTGTAGCTTTCGTTGTTCTCGCCAAAGCCAATCGGGCTGATGACGGGAATGAACGCATCGTCTTGCAGCGCCTTCACCACGCTGGGGTCGATGGAAACGATGTCACCCACCTGGCCCACGTCGTGTTCGATGGTGGGATCCTTGCTGTCCACCATCTTGAGCTTTTGTGCGCGAATCATGCCGCCGTCACGGCCGGTCAAGCCCACGGCCTTGCCACCGGCTTGGTTGATCAGTCCCACGATGTCCTGCTGCACCTCGCCAGCCAGCACCCATTCGACCACTTCCATGGTCTCGGCATCGGTCACTCGCATGCCCTGGATGAACTCGCCCTTCTTGCCCAGTCGGTTGAGCGCGGTTTCGATTTGCGGGCCGCCACCGTGCACCACGACCGGGTTCATGCCCACCAGCTTGAGCAGCACCACGTCCTCGGCAAAGTCGGCCTGCAGGGCCGGGTCCGTCATGGCGTTGCCGCCGTACTTGATCACCATGGTCTTGCCATGGAACTTGCGGATGTAAGGCAGCGCCTGGGCCAGGATTTCAGCCTTGTCGCGTGGGGCAATCGAAAGAAGGTCGGTCATGGGGGCGTGCCATCCGGAGAAAACTGTGAGGCGCAAATTGTGCCGCATTCGCCAGGCGCGCGAACACAAGAAGGCTTCAGTGGCGCAGCCAGTTCGGCACTTTGAACCGCACGATGGCCAGATAGGCCATGACATAGCTGACCACAAAAAGCCCGCAAAACGCCATGAGCAGGGGCGTGTTGTTCCAGAACAGCACTGCAGGCACCACCGTCAGAAGCGTAAAACCCCACAGATAGGGCGACGTACGGTTGTTGCGCATCAGCACCCGGCGGGACTCATCATCGTGAAACACCCCACGAACAATGCGGCGGTAGATGAGCTGGTGAAAATGCAGCGCATCGGCCACGCCCGGTGAAACGCCCCGCACCGCCTTGCGGTAAATGGAGAAAATCGTCTCCCACACCGGGTAGATCAGCAGAAGCATCGGGAACCAAGGAGATACGTCCGCATTGCGCTGCACCAGCGAGATGCTGGCCATGGCAATCACCACACCCCACACATAGGCCCCGCCATCACCGGCAAACAGCATGCCGCGCGGGTAGTTCCAGACCAAAAAACCGCCTGTGGCTGCAGCAGTGGATACCAGCAGCGCAGCCAGCGCCCGGTCACCCACCTGCAGCGCCACGTGCGCCAAGGCGAGGCACACGATCAAGGCAACCATTCCAGCCAGCCCGTTGTAGCCGTCGATGATATTGAAGGCATGGGGCAGGCCTGCGACTGCAAGCACGACTATGGCGATGCCAAGCCAGGGGGCAGCAACCAGGACAGCATCAAGCCAGGGCCAGCCCAGGCGTGGCAGATTGATACCCAAAAGCCATACCGCCAATGCGCCAGATGCCCCGGTCAAAGTGAGGCGGTAACGCACTGAAAGGCGCTGGGTAAGGTCTTCCGCAATGCCGCCGATCACTGCAGGAAGCACGACCACCAGCCAGCCCGCCACCCAAAAGTCGAGCCGGAGGGAGCCTGGGTCGCCCCAATAGACGGACTGCAGTACGCCCAACGCCCACCCTACGGACGTACCCATCACTAACGCTGCGCCACCCAATCGAGGAACATGTCCGAGGTGAAAGCGCTGGGGCATCGAATCGCTGTACACCGCCGCATGCTCCCGCCCCCATCTCACAATGAGCCCTGCAGCCAGTGCCGCAACCAAAAAACCGACCACAGACAACCAAATCATGAGGCGCTGATGGTACTGTTGTTGGCTGACGCCGAGGTTAGCAACTGTTGCGCCTTGGCATAAACCGGCGAACGCCACAAGCGCAACAGGCTCCTGATATGCCAGCTCAGGTGCCTCCGACTGCGGGCACTGGCACGCTGCCCAATATGAATGACACGGATGGGCGCCCTGACAAGCCGCAATCCGCGCAACCGCAAGCGCAGACAAAGGTCCACATCCTCGCAGTACATGAAATAGCTCTCATCAAAACCATTTAACGAACGCCAGACTACCGACGGCAACACCAAGCAGGCAGCATTGACCCAATCCACCCGAGTCTCCTTGCGCTTGAGAAGCCTGCGACGCAACAGCGCCAACGGGGAAGGGAGCTCGCGTTCACTGGCCTGCACCCGGCCCGCCGGATCTATCTGAACAGGGTAGCTGGCCCCGACGTCCGTTGATTCGCAGGCCGCCACCAGCGCCTTGAAGGGGTCCTCGGCCCCCACCAACACCACGTCAGGGTTGAGAACGCATACAAAGGCCTCGGAGGCCCCCGCCAACGCCCGGTTGTGGTTGGCGCCAAAACCCCGAGGCGTCTCATTAACCACCTGCAACAATTGAAAGGGCCACCCTCCTACGGGCGGTGTGGGCTCAGGCTCTGGCAAGTTATGGGTCAGGACCACTCGGGAGACTGACGCCACAGAAAGCTCGGCCAGTTGCAAAAGCAATCCCTGCACCATGTCACCGTGTCCATGACTGACCACTGAGACCACCAAATTGCGCGGGGATAAAGACTGAACGGCTGGCATTGCCCTCTATTGTCCACTGCTCAGCTTGCCAAACCGCCGTATCCAGCCCGTCATAATCGCCAGATGACGAATTCTATTGACGATCTGCACGTCTATTTGCGCTCCATTGCAGAGGGTGAGCGCACTTCACTGTCCGTACTGGCAAGCCTGATCCAACATGGCGCCAGCGTTCTGGACCTCGGATGCGGGAGCGGCGCTTTAGGCCAGTACCTGAAGGAAACTCGGGACTGTACGACCGATGGAGTGACCCTGAGCCAGGCAGAAGCAGCCCACGCCCAGCCCTATTACCGGCAGGTCGATGTGGCGGATTTGGAAACGGCGGACCTGCTCCAGATGTTCAGCTCTCGCCAATATGACTACATCGTTTGCGCCGATGTACTGGAGCATCTGAAACGGCCGGAAGCTGTTTTGCAGATGTGCCGGGAACTTCTGGCGCCAGAAGGCCGGCTGCTGATTTCGGTTCCGAATGCAGCCTACAGCGGACTGTTGGCAGAACTCCTTGAAGGCGAGTTCCGCTACCGAGAGGAAGGCTTGCTTGACCGCACCCACCTGCGATTCTTCACACGTCGCTCGCTGGTGAGGTTTCTGGCCGAGCAGCACTGGGATCTGGATGCGGTCGACACCATCACTCGTCAGTTGCCAGACTCGGAGTTTCAGACGGCATTTGACCGACTTCCCCCCACCGTCGCTCGTTACCTTTTGGGAGTTCCGGACGCATTGACCTATCAATTCATTGGCGTCGCTAGGCCCGTGGACCATGTACCCTGCAGCTTCCACGCGGTCGATGATTTGGGTACGGCGCAAGCGCTCTTCACGGCGCAGCTCTACGTCGGAAAGCATGGCGGCTATGCTGAAGACGGCAAGCTGAGTGCGACCGGCGTGATAGGGTCAGAGCACCAGACACTGAGTTTTCGACTCCCCGCGGATGGCGGGACCGTCACACAACTCAGGCTCGATCCAGCGGATCGCGCTGGATTCTTGCATTTATACGGTATTGCACTTCGCGGCGAGACCGGCGAGATACTTTGGCAGTGGTCAGCAAATACATCCAGCCGCACATTACTGGCATCCACGCCCCACAGCCAAATCGCCTGGCAAGCGCCCATGCCGCCGGCTTCTGGCGCCAGCCTGCTGCTGCTGACGGGCACCGATCCGTGGCTTGAACTTCCCATCCCCGCCGAGATTTTTAGGACTCCCGGCCTGTCGGGAGGCCGGCTGGATGTCGAACTGGGCTGGCCGATGTCTGCAGACTACCTCGCACTGTCCAACACGGTCAAACCTCTCCAAGATCGTATTGGCGAGCTGGAAGGCATCGCCCGCGATGCACAAAGCCGCATCAAGCAGCAACAAAACCAACTGCATGCAGTCAATGGCAGAGCGAGCCTCCTGGAAGAAAACAACAAGGCACTGGCCCAGCAGCGCGCCATGTGGCAACAAGAGGCTACCCGACTCGACAAGGATTACCAGGCGCTGGCCGATCACCTCAAATCCATAGAAAACTCCACCGTGTTCAGAGCCACCCGCCCCCTGGTGCATACCAAGATGCGCATTGATCGGTTGCTGGGACGAAGCCCCGCAAAAGCGCAACATGCGCAACGAGCCCCAGTCCCCCTTACACCACCCGCCCACCCAGTGGACGTCATCGTGCCCGTTTACCGGGGCTTGGCCGATACCAAACTGTGCATAGACTCCGCACTGAAAAGCCAGTGCAAAACTCCCTGGCGGCTGATTGTTATCAATGACGCCAGCCCGGAGCCTGAGGTGACCGAATGGCTTCGCGAACGCGCACAGCAGGACAGTCGCATCACCCTGCTAGAGAACGCTGAAAACATGGGCTTTGTTGGTACCGTGAACAGAGGTATGGCACTGAACAGTAACCACGATGTGCTGCTGCTCAATAGCGATACCGAGGTCGCTAATGACTGGCTCGACCGCATCCGTCGCGCGGCCTACAGCGATCAGAAGGTGGGCTCGGTCACGCCGTTTTCCAACAACGCCACCATTTGCAGCTACCCCCGCTTTTGCAAGGACAACACACTGCCGCAAGGTTACGACACGGCTCAGCTGGACGCACTGTGCGCGCAAACCAACCCGGGTGCGGTGGTGGACGTCCCCACTGGCGTCGGGTTTTGCATGTACATCCGCCGCGACTGCCTTCAGCAGGTGGGCCTGTTTGATACGGGGAACTTCGGCAAAGGGTATGGGGAAGAAAATGATTTTTGCCAGCGGGCGGCGGAGGCGGGCTGGCGCAATCTACACCTGCTCGACACCTTTGTGCTGCATACCGGCGGCGTGAGCTTCGGCGACAGCAAAAGCCCGCGAGAGCAAGCCGCCATGGAAACTTTGCGGCGCTTGCACCCGCATTACGAGCGAAGCGTCTTGGCATTCGTACAGGCGGACCCTGCACAACCTTATCGGTTGGCACTGGATATCGCCCGCATACGAGCCCAGCGGTTACCTGTTTTGCTTGCTGTGTTACATAACCGAGGTGGGGGAACATTTAGGCATGTTCAAGAACTCGCACAACACCTTCAAGAGCAAGCCATTTATCTAACACTCAAGCCTGCCACAGGGTCTAGCGCATGCCTTGAATTCGCGTTGGGTGGGGAAGGATTTCAGCTCCTATTTCGCCTGCCGGACCAGTACACCGATTTATTGGAAATACTTCGGCTGCTTGGCATTCGCCATATTCACTACCACCATCAGCTCGGTCACCACCCAGTCATTTTCGATCTGCCAAATGCATTGGGGGTCCACTACGACTTTACAGCGCACGACTATTACAGTTTCTGCACGCACATTTCCCTGACTGGCAATAAGGACCGATACGCGGGCGAAGGGGGTCAAGGTGTTTGCAACTGCTGCGATCCTCAATCCAAAGCCCCCATAGGGGCTGGTACTGTGGCTGATTGGCGGCACAGAAACAGGCACTTTCTAACTTCCGCTCGCTATGTTCTTGCTCCCAGTCACGATGCTGCAACGCGCATGCATGCATTCGCTCCTGGAGCCCGCATTCGCGTCGCCCCCCATACCGATGTGGTTGATAAAGACACCACGCAGGTCACCGCAGGGGAGGCGCGTACTTTTCTCACTCAGGCGCCTCTCAAGGTAGCGGTTCTTGGAGCGCTCAGCGCCATCAAAGGAGCCGATCTGCTTGAAGCCGTTGCACTGGAGACGGCCAGCCTTGGCGCGCCATTGGAGTTTCACCTGTTAGGCTACGGGTATAGGCATCTACAAACCCAGCCACACGCACGGCTGACGATCCATGGCAGGTACGAAGACTCCGATCTTCCAGAGCTGCTTGCATGGCTTAAACCAGATGTGGTGTGGTTTCCTGCGCAATGGCCAGAAACGTACAGCTACACATTGAGCGCTGCGCTTGTCGCTGGTCTACCAGTCGTTGTGCCAGACATTGGTGCGTTTACTGAGCGGATAGCTGGAAGACAATGGAGTTGGGTCTGCCCCTGGAACTGGGACGCCACAAGGTGGGTGCAGCACTTCATCAAGCTGCGCTCGGAAAACTTCATTCCCATGGTGCCACCCCAACCACCGCAGGCATCGCCACAGGCTGAAAACCATTCTTGGGACTATCGGGCCGACTATCTGAAAGATATCTCGGCTAATCTTGATCGCGATACTGAACCCGTGCATGCCGCTTCGCTTGTTCGCTACATTCCGCAACCCACACGGGCAACAGTAGCAAAGACAGGCGCTCTTGCATTGCTGAGCCAGCTTCGGTCAATGCCGTTACTACGTTCGGTAGCGCATACGATCCCAGCGCATTGGCAACGTAAGGTGAAAACTTGGCTTCAACGCTAAGAGCTAAGATGGTCAGCTAACTGCACCAAGTTTGGTCGATGCCCGCCAGCGCCCACGCCGGCGAGCGCTGGTCTTGTTTCTTTGAAGCCCGCGATCGTGGTTCGATTCTTCGGTACCTCAGCTTACTTGCCCAAGTCCGTCTATTGACGTCTATGCTATCTAAACTGGCCTTCGCATGCCTCAAGACAACTGGTCGTTCCTGACCCAACTCCTGCTACAGCAATGGACCGGCGCACTCTACGCCGTAAAGCTCGTTTCATTTGCGCTGGTTCCTGCCATCATCATTGAACTGCTGGTTCCCGCGCGTCGCTTGCATGTACCCACGGTGCTGATGAACCTTGCCTACGCTCCTGTGTACATGACGCTCGCAGGTATCGCGCTTTATCCTATTGACCGCTTCCTGTCACCGCTTCTAACGCGCAATCTATTGGGCTGGACAGTTACCAACCAGCCCTGGTGGATCATTGGCGTTGTAACGCTCGTCTACTTGGCAGTTTTCGATTTTTTTTATTACTGGTTCCATCGCGCACAGCATCGTTGGCCGTTTCTTTGGCGTTATCACCGATTCCACCATGCAGATCCCAACATTTCTGCGTCTTCTACCATTCGCCATCATTGGCTCGAAGAAGTGCTACGCTACTTCGTGCTTGGCATACCGGTAATTGTGTTGTTTGGCCAACCTGACCGTACGCTTCCGTGGTTAGGGATGCTCATCGGAATTTACGGCATGTTCATTCATTGGAATGTAAAGCTGCCTTTAGGCCCACTGTCTCTAGTTATTGTTGGGCCCCAATACCATCGCATTCACCACTCCCTCAAAAAAGAACACTTCGACAAGAATTTTGCTGTTTTCTTTCCGTTCTGGGACAGGTTATTCGGTACAACCTGCTTACCTCATAAAGGAGAGTATGCAGAAACTGGCGTTCAAGATGGCGGTAGCGCGAATGGCTTGGGGCAGTTATTACCTTACCCTTTAATCTCTACAGCAACCGTATCGGGCGATATGGTTGTTGGCAGCAACAGTGCCGCCCACGGCAATCAGCGATAACCCGGTAACAGCCAGTGGCGTAGACGTTGCATAAAAACACGGCGCCACTGCTTCAGCTTAGACATAGGCCGCTGTCGAAAAACGCCCACCGTGTCTCCCCAGGCAGCGCTATCCTCCGCAGCATGCGGAGTCCAGTCCGTAGTAGTTTCAAGTATCTCAAGGTCCCCGTACTGCCCCAGGGCACGAAAACCGTCAGGGTAAAACCGCCAACAATCCTGCGGATATCTGTGTTCAGGTCCCCGCGATGGGGCTACCAAAAAAATATAACCTCCCGGCCGCAGAATACGTGCCATCTCCAACCACGTAAGCCAGAAAAATTCTACGTGCTCAAAAGCTTGCCCTGATACCACCACGTCCACTGAATGACTAGCGAACGGCAGCTTATATGGTGAGTTCAGTACCACGTCCACATTCGGACCTGGAGCCAGATCTACGCCGGTATAGCCCCATCCTTGCCGGCTGAAAAAAGCTTTGTAGCTACCGTTGACATCACAGCTACCAATATCGATCACCTCGAGCTCTTGACGTTCAGTTAAATAATGGTCCACCAAACGCTGGACATGTTCTAGAGAGCTTGTATGCACATCATTCCTTCTTTTAGTTACCCAGGGGCATATTATCGGCGGCAGCGCTTACAAAAAACCGCTCAGCTTCCCCCCAAAAATGCCAAGCCGCGGAATTCTCGTGCAGCATGCGATCCAGCTCTGTATACAAAGTGTTCATCAGGGCTTCAAGATCAGAATGCGTCCCTAGCTGACGGATTTCCAGAAATCGCCCTCGGCCTTCTTCAAGTCCAGCTAAAAACAGTGTGACTGGTATCTGCTGTTTCACGGCGAGCCGCAGCATGCCGGTGGGCACACGCGCTTGCATGCCGCGGAGCGTGACAGTTTGGGCCGCACTGACCTGGTCTGCTGGCACATCCAGTACCGCCAGAATCTGCTCGCCCTGCTTCAATGCATCGATCACCGGGCGCAGGCTTTCAGAAACGTCCAATGTTGGGCGACCTAGCTGTTTCGCCACCATGCCTGTTCTGGCCTTGGCGTAAGCGTGAAGCACCTGACGCCCATGGAAACAATCGGCATCTAACGCAGCCACCAAGGCATGGACATGGAGTCCAGCCGCACGCATGTGTGGCAGAGCCCAAGCGCCACAGCCCCAGTGAAACGTACACACCAAACCCGGGACGCCAGGTTCAGGCCATCGGCCTCTAACTTGGAAAACCTCGCGCATCCAAGGTAACCCGCGGCTGCGGATCAGGTGGTAATCCGCATGATCCACCAACGTAGTGAAGCGCCGTTCGGCAGCCCAATCTCTAGTATCTCCTTGCACGACCCCTCTGATCGAGGCTTGCTGCACGGCCCTCTCGACCTCCACGCGATAAAGCCACGGAAGGCATGCAAGCTTGCGAAAGAGATATGCGCACCAGCTCCATGGCAGATAAGCCGCCAACCCTGGCAGCACCCAAAGCTCAAGCAGGTCTCGCAACTCAGTGCGCCAGCGACGAATGGATCCAGACATCCTCTGCTACTACGTAAAAGGCTACGAAACGCTAAGCCCAGCTGTGCTCTAGACGAACCAGTCCAGGAGTAAGGCTGGGGCGCATCACCCTAAACGTCAAGTAGCGGCGCCACTCTTCAAAAACCACCAGACCCTGACCATCGAACAGATACGCACTCACTACATACTCCCCTGTGTGCAAGGGAAGCCGCGAGAAGGTGAGGGTAGAGCGCCACCGCCCTGCCCCCAGGTGTTTGGGCACCACTCCGTCGGCATGAGTGGCCACCGAGTCTATGCCGACACCCTGAGCCTGCTCGAGCATGACGCCAATGCTTGGCGGGGCGCCGTGAGGGCTGAATACCTCTATGTGAACCACCAAGTCCTCGGACTCCAGCAAGGGGGGCTCACCCAGCCCGAGTCCATCAAGTGCTACAGAGACAATACAAGCAGCCGAACGGCTGTCAGGCTGAACGCTATTCGACGCCATGGCCGAGGCTACTGCAACGACTGCAGCCTCTTTCGTTTGCTCTTGCATCCGCACATGCTTTTCATAGGCCGCTAATACCGATTCGGTATCGCCCAAGGCTTTCACAACTCCACCGTCAAGCCACAACGCACGGTCACAGAGCTGGCGGACATGGTAGAGGCTGTGCGAGCAAAACAAAATCGTGCACCCGTTGCGCCTGAAGGCATCAATACGGTCAACGCATTTCTTCTGAAAATGTTGATCTCCGACCGCCAACGCTTCATCGATGATCAACAGGTCCGGCTGCACGGCCGTCACCAGTGCAAAGGCGAGTCGCACAACCATGCCGGAAGAGTACGTCTTCACCGGCCTTTCGAGTGCCTCACCCAGTTCTGAGAAAGCCACTATTTCGGGTTCAAGACGCCGCATTTCTGGCGCGGGAATTCCGATGATGTTGCCTGCAAAGTAGAGGTTCTCTCGCCCCGTGAAATCCGGGTGAAAGCCTGCACCAAGCTCCAAGATCGCTGTGACGCGCCCTACGCGTTCCAACTTTCCTTGTGTCGGCAGTAGCGTACCGGCAAGCAATTTGAGCAAAGAGCTTTTGCCGGCCCCGTTGTTCCCCACCACGCCGAGACACTCACCCCGACCCAACTTAAAGGTCACATCGCGCAAGGCCCAATGGCTGCGGTGGTAGGGCCTACCGGTGACCAGTGCTTTAAGACGGTCACGGGCAGAGGCGTACAGCCTGTATTCCTTACTAACGCCGTCCACCTGCAACACCGGCGACTGAGCAGACTGCGCGCTCATAGCCAGTCCACCAGCTGTTCGCGGCTACGCCGAACTGCCACTTCCAACAAAGCGGCAGCTAAACCCATCCACAGCAACAGTGCCATCCAGACTGCAGCAGACGGCCATTCGCCCTTAAGCAGTACTGACTGGTATCCAAGGATGGGGCCCGTCATGGGGTTGATCCACAACACCCATCGCCAAGTCTCTGGGAAGAGTGCAACAGGAAACAGAACCGGGGAAAGGAATACCCCCAGTGACAGCGCTAATCCGAGCAGGTGCGCTGCATCACGCATTGCCGCTGTGAAGATGGCCACCAGGTAACCGAGCACGAAGCACAACAACCATTGCAGCACAACAAGCGCGGGCAAAGCCAACAAAGCCGCAGAGAAGCGATGCCAAGGCAGATAGGCGGGAACCAGTGTCAACATCAAAGGTGCGAACACTGCAGCACTGGCCAACACCGACCTCGCTGGAAAGACTACCGGAGGGAGCGCGTTTTTTTGTAGCAGGCCACCCGCATCGACCAAACTGGTTGCAGCCCTAGACAACGCATCACAAAACGCCATCCAAGGCAGCATCCCGACTATCAGATAGGTGCCCACACGCTCAACGGGTGCCTTGTCACCCAGCCGCATGCCAAACACCACGTCAAAGACCAAGAAGTAACAGGCTACCGTCAGCAATGGGGGGGCATACGCCCACAACACACCACCCGCTGATCCCGCATAACGCGCGGCCACGTCACGCCGAGCCAGAACAAAGGTCAAGGCGCCAGAGCGCCACAAAACCTTCAGATCCTGCAGCAGACCGTAGTCACTTGACATTCAGCGAGAAGCGCCAGCCAGCGGAATTGACGGCTGAGCGGCCTTGTTTTCTGCGGCAAGCGCTTCGATCGCCGCTGCGTTGACCTTAGCGTTTTTCATGCCTGTATCAATGAGGCGCTGCCGCGCTTCGGTGCGAATCTTGCGCTGCGTTTCTGCCAGTAGTTGCTCTCGCACTTCCTCATAGGGTCGTGTGCGGGCTGGCTGATGCTCATCCAGGCGGATGATGTGAAAACCAAATTGACTGCGAACCAAACCACTCAGGTCACCAGGCTTAGCCAGTCCTACCACCGCATCTTCGAAAGGCTTCACCATTCGTCCCTTGGGGAAGTAGCCAAGATCGCCACCCTTCGCACCGCTGCCAGGGTCTTCGGACTTCTCGCGCGCCAAGGTTGCAAAGTCTGCGCCCCCCTGCAAGGCTTCCAGCAACTTCTGGGCCCGCTCTTTTGCGTCGGCCTCATCCTCCGGCTTCTTGACAGCAATCAGGATATGGCTGGCCTTCCATTGCTCGGGCTCGGCGAATCGCTTCGATTCAGCCTTGTACGCGGTGCGCGCATAAGTTTCCAGGGCAGCTTCGTCTGGCACGGCAGCAGTTTCGGCCCTATCCACCCAAGCCTCTGAAAGCACACGTTCGCGCGCCAAGCGCAGCGCCGCAGCCACCTGCGGGTCTTGTTCAAGCCGAGCGGCTTCAGCATCTTTCGTCAATGCTCGGCGCAAATACAAATTCTTGACCATGATTTCCAGGCTTGCCGGGTCTATCACCGTGACCGGGCGCACCTGGGCAGGTACACGTTGCGACTCCGCATCCATGTCTGCCTTAGAAATTTCAATATTTCCACCTGTCGCAAACGGTCCCTTTACTGTGGACAACGCTGCGGGCTTGGCCTCATCGGTAGCTTTTGCCGGGGGCGCGTCCGCAGCCCAACCGACCGGAAGCAACAACCCCACCCCAAGGGAGCATACCAACAACTTTTTGACCGAGGAACGGGGCCACTGGAAATTAGTCATTGCAAAACTCATGGTTCAGTCAACAAGATACAAAAGGCCTTTGGAGGTCTTGCCACCATCCAAGTTCCAGCAAAAAAACGGGGAGTCCGAAGACTCCCCGTTTTGACTGCAACCTGACAGGTACATCGCCCCGTCAGGCAAAAGCAAACCGTGATTAGCGGGTTGCAGCGGCAGTGTAGCGGTGACGGAAGGTCTGACCGAAGTTGGTCGACTTGCCAGCCACTGCAGGGCCAGTTGCGCGGGTGAATGCGTGACCGACGATCGGCAGGCCGTGAGCAACTGCAGTCCAGGCACCAGCAATGTTCTGCTCGCCAGAGCCAGCCACTGCGCTTGCAGCACCACCGGTTGCAGCAACGCCAGGAATGTTGATGTTAGCCCAGCCGTCCTTGTAAGCGGAGGTCACGTCTTGACGAGTGATCGAACCGCCCAGCACGGAAGGAGTCGTGTCGCCACCAGCATTAAAGCTCAGCACCGACACTTCGCCGTTGAACTTCAGGCTAGACGCCGTCGAAGGCGAGAACACGAAGCCTGTGGACACCGTGCGCTCTTCACGATCACGGAACGTCAGAGGCGAAGAATCACCCGTGCTGATCAGGATCTTGTGCGTGCTCAGCTCAGTGTTCGTTGCCGTGAAGAACAGCGAAGAAGCGTTGGAGTTGTTGAAGCCAGCGCCAGACAGCGGCTCGGTGGTCGAGGCTGGGATGGTGGCAACCGTGTTCAGAACGCGAGTGAAGTTAGGCGTTGCCGAGCTGTACTTCACTGCCACGCCATAACGGCGGGTAGGAATGGAGAAGGTCCAGTCGGTGAATGCCGAGATCGTGGTGTCGGTCAGGTACTCGTTCTTGATCGACGACACGGCCAGTGCGTAACCCAGCTCATTGGCTTGAGCGATGGGAGCGCCGTAGCTCAGATCAGTCGAAGTGTTACCGGCAGCACCGCCCACATAAGGAGTGGACATGTCCGGGAAGTCGAAGTACTGGGGAACCACAGCTGGGTCCGTCAGGTTGGCAGCGGTGATCGCAGCGCCCGTAGCAGCGGTCGTGGAATAACGCAGCAGTGGGTCAGCCGTCAGTTTGGTAGCCTTGTTGAAGTCCACAGCACCATCGAGCTGGGGCGAGAACACAATACGGCCGGTGCCGTTAGCAGCCACAGCAGTTGCTTCGCCAGACCATGCCACAGAAGCGTTGGCCAGGTCGATCACGGTCCAATTGGCGTACAGACCGCCGCTTGGCACATCCAAACCAGCGTTCACAGCCGTAGCTTCGGTGGTCAGGGCCGTCTTCAGGTTGTTGATGTAAGCAGCACCGTTTACCGTCGTGGAGCCAGGCGCCACACCATTCACGTGCTTGATGGCAGTGAACAGAGGATTGTCGGTACCGCCATTAGCAGCGGCCGCAGCGATGGTAAGCGTCGCGCCGGACACAGCAGCGGTTGGGTTGAACTTGGGAGGCACGTTAGCCACGTTCAAAATTTCGATGTACCCTTCCAACGTTTGTGCAGCCTTTTGATCGGCGGTGAACGTTGGGGGCAGACGATCGGTCACGAACGCTTGGCCGCCAGCAGGGATTGCAGGCAGGGTCACCGTGGCATCGGAAGTGCTCAGAACAGCCTTGCCGTCGGCACCCTTGGCAACCTTGGCCGTCCACACGTCGCCAGGCGACATCAGAACGGTAAAGTCAAACACGTCGTCAGAGTTGGTGGCGCCACGGAAACGGACCTTCACGACCTTGCCGTTGGTGACATCGGTGTTAGTCAGGTTCAGCAGGGTAGCATTGCCGCCCACTGCGTTGTAGTAAGGCACGAAGAGGATGTTGCCGATGCCAGTCGAAGCAACGGACAGGGAAGTGCCAGCAGATGCCGTATTGGTTTGGCCAGCAATAGCGCCGCCCGTACCGAAAATGCTGTTGGCAGCCATGGCGCCACCAGTAGCACCAGCCATAACGGCTGCAACACCCAACGCCACGAGATTCTTTTACAAGGAGCCGCCAACCTGCCACGCCCATAAGAATGGGCCACCAACGTCAGGGAAATACCTCGGCTTGGGACAGCTTGACCCCTTGAGCATCTTTGGCGGACAGGCGCGGCTCAGTGGTCAGCCGCCAATCAATGGCCAGCGTGGGATCGTTCCACGCGATACACCGCTCGTGTGCGGGCGCGTAGTAGTCCGTGGTCTTGTAGAGGAACTCGGCCGTTTCGCTGAGCACGACAAAACCGTGTGCAAATCCTGGAGGGACCCACAGCTGATGATGATTGTCCGCACTGAGTTCAGCTCCCACCCATTGACCGAAGGTGGGTGAACTGCGGCGGATATCAACAGCCACATCAAAGACCGAACCGCTGACTACACGGACCAACTTCCCTTGAGGCTGCTGGATCTGGTAGTGCAACCCCCGCAGCACCCCTTGGACGCTGCGGCTGTGGTTGTCTTGGACGAACTGGTGGGATGTGCCTGTCGCCTCGTTGAAAACCCGTTGATTGAAGCTCTCATAGAAGAACCCCCTCGCGTCTCCAAATACCTGGGGCTCTATCAGTACAACATCAGGAATAGCCAACCGTGTAGCTTGCATGAACAGCGCCTATCAATAAATCTTGTCTTTGAGCAGGCGCATCAAGTACTGACCATACCCACTTTTGACCAGCGGCTGTGATAGCCGCTCTAACTGCGCACTATCAATCCATTGTGAACGCCAGGCGATTTCTTCGGGGCACGCAATCTTCAGCCCCTGGCGGTGTTCCAGCGTGGCGATGAACTGGCCCGCCTCCAGGAGACTTTCATGCGTACCTGTATCGAGCCACGCATAACCCCGCCCCATGATCTCAACGCTCAACTGCCCTTGCTCCAGATACAGACGGTTCAAATCAGTGATCTCCAGCTCTCCACGCGGCGAGGGCTGAAGTTTCTTGGCCATCTCAACCACTTGGTCGTCGTAAAAGTACAGGCCTGTGACCGCATAGCTGCTCTTGGGTTGTGCTGGTTTTTCCTCCAGAGAAAGCACTTTGCCCCGGGAATCGAACTCAGCCACGCCATAGCGCTCAGGGTCCTGCACATGGTAGGCAAAAACACTGGCCCCCACTTCTCGCTGCCGGGCGTTGTTCAGCAGCTCGTGGAAGTCGTGCCCGTAGAAGATGTTGTCGCCCAGCACCAGCGCACTGGGCGCACCGGCCAGGAAAGCCTCTCCGATGATGAATGCCTGCGCCAGGCCATCCGGACTGGGCTGCACGGCATATTGCAGGTTCAGGCCCCATTGGCTGCCGTCGCCCAGCAGTTGCTCAAACCGCGGCGTGTCCTGCGGCGTGCTGATGACCAGGATGTCGCGGATGCCCGCGAGCATCAGGGTGCTCAGCGGGTAATAGATCATGGGCTTGTCGTACACCGGCAGCAGTTGCTTGCTGATGGCCAAGGTGGCCGGATGCAGCCGGGTACCGGAGCCTCCGGCAAGGATGATGCCTTTGCGTTGCGTCATGTGAGGGTGCCGATCAGAGGATTTCAGCCAGCATGCGCGCCACGCCCGCTTGCCAGTGGGGCATCTGCAGGCCGAAGGTGGCTTGCAGCTTGCCGGTATGAAGGCGCGAGTTGTGCGGGCGCACGGCAGGAGTGGGAAATGCGCTCGAAGGGACGGGAGCGACTTCTTTTGCTTTGATTTGGATAGCAGGTTGCGCAAGCTGCGCCTGCGCGATCACGAACTTTGCGTACTCGTTCCAGTTCGTTTCACCGGCTGCGACACAGTGGTACAGACCCGCATCCTGAGGGCGCTGCAGCAAGTGACTCAGGGCATGTGCCGTCACGTCGGCCAGAAGATCGGCACCCGTGGGCGCTCCCCACTGGTCGTCGATCACAGTCAGGCGCTCACGTTCCTGCGCCAGGCGCAGCATGGTCTTGGCGAAGTTGCCACCACGCGCCGCATAGACCCAGCTGGTGCGCAGGATCAGGTGCTTTGCACAAGCCTCTGCAATGAGCTGCTCGCCTTCGAGCTTGGTGCGACCGTACACACTCAAGGGAGCGGGTGTGTCAGTTTCGAGCCAGGGGCGGCTGCCGCTGCCATCGAAGACGTAGTCGGTGCTGTAGTGCACCAGCCAAGCACCCAGCTTCGCCGCCTCCTGGGCAATGGCGCCCGGCGTGGTGGCGTTCAGCGTGCGGGCGAAGTCGGCTTCGCTCTCGGCCTTGTCCACAGCGGTGTGGGCCGCAGCATTGACGATGACATCGGGGCGCAGGGCGCGCACCGTCTCGGCCACACCCGCCGGGTTCGCAAAGTCGCCGCAGTGATCCGCGCTGTCGTGGTCCAGCGCCGTGACCGTGCCCAACATGGACAAGCTACGCTGCAACTCCCAGCCAACCTGGCCGCCTTTGCCAAAGAGCAGGATGTTCATGCGCGGGCGTCCGCTGCGGGGGTTGGCTGCTGCTCGTACTGGGTCTCCACCCAATCGCGGTACGCACCAGTCTGCACACTGGCCACCCAGTCGCCATTCTCCAGGTACCACTGCACGGTCTTGCGGATGCCGGTGTCGAAGGTCTCCGCAGGCTTCCAGCCCAGCTCACGCTCGATCTTGCGCGCATCGATCGCGTAGCGGCGGTCGTGGCCGGGGCGGTCTTTCACGTAGGTGATCTGGGTCTTGTAGCTCCGGCCGTCGGCGCGTGGGCGCAGCTCGTCGAGCAGCGCACACACCATGTTCACGATCTCAATGTTGGGCTTCTCGTTCCAGCCACCCACGTTATAGGTCTCGCCGGGCGTACCGGCTTCCAGCACGCGGCGGATAGCGCTGCAGTGGTCTTTCACATAGAGCCAGTCGCGCACCTGCATGCCGTCGCCATACACCGGCAGGTTCTTGCCGGCCAGCGCGTTGACGATCATCAGCGGGATCAGCTTCTCAGGGAAGTGGTACGGCCCGTAGTTGTTGCTGCAGTTGGTGGTGAGGACCGGCAGTCCGTAGGTGTGGTGCCATGCGCGCACCAGATGGTCGCTTGCGGCTTTGCTGGCGCTGTAGGGACTGTTGGGCTCAAAGCCACGCGTCTCAGTGAAGGCCGGGTCGGTGGGCGCGAGCGAGCCGTACACCTCGTCGGTGGATACGTGCAGTAACCTGAAGGCGGCACGTTCGCCCTCGGGCAGCACAGTCCAGTAAGCGCGCACGGCTTCGAGCAGGCGGAATGAGCCGACGATGTTGGTCTGGATGAAATCCTCGGGGCCGTGGATAGAACGGTCCACATGCGACTCGGCTGCGAAATTCACCACCGCGCGGGGCTTGTGCTCGGTCAGCAGCTGGGCTACCAACGCAGAGTCGCAAATATCCCCTTGCACAAAGATGTGCCGCGCATTTCCTTGCACACCGTCCAAGTTGTGCAGATTGCCCGCATAAGTGAGCTTGTCGAGGTTGACGACGGGCTCGCTCGACGCAGCAAGCCAGTCAAGGACAAAGTTAGCGCCAATAAAACCCGCGCCGCCAGTTACCAAAATCATAGGGAGGCTGTATGTAATGCCGACTTGGCAAAGCCCGTGATTATCCCTGTCCGCCTAGCTTCTGGGTAACAGAGTTCAACACGGGCCCATTCGAGCGAGGCGGAGCAGCTTCAGAAGTGGATGCCACGCATCATTTGCTGCAGCGCTACCGCCTCGGCGGACAACTGCGGCTTGGCATCCTTGGCGCCCTTGGCGGCGGTGGAATCCGGGAACATACGGAAGCTCGTGTTCATGGTGATCTGCGCCACGCGCGGCACCAGCGCGTGCAGCAGTTGGCCGGTGATGCCCAGGCGCGTGGCGATACGCACCGGCTTGAAGATGCAGGCCTGGGCGATCATGTCCGCTGCCTCTTCAGGACTCAGCGTGGGTACGTTGTTGTAGATCTTGGTGGGCGCGATCATCGGCGTGCGCACCAGGGGCATGTTGATGGTGGTGAAGGTGATGCCCTGGTCCGCGAACTCGCTGGAGGCACAACGCGTCCAGGCATCCAGTGCCGCCTTGCTGGCCACATACGCCGAAAAGCGGGGTGCGTTGGTGAGCACGCCAATGGAGCTGATGTTGACCACATGGCCCTTGCGCTTTTCGACCATGCCAGGCAAGAAGCCCATGGTCACGCGCAGGCAGCCGAAGTAGTTCAGCTGCATGGTGCGCTCGTAATCGTGGAAGCGGTCGTAGCTCGACTCGATGGCGCGGCGGATGGAGCGGCCCGCGTTATTGATCAGGAAATCCACACCGCCATGCTTGTCGATGAGCAGCTGCACAAAGCGATCGCAGTCGGTCATGTCGGCGATGTCGGCCGAGTACGCGATGAAGCTGTAGCCTTTCGCCTTTGCCTCGGCACAGGCCTCGTCCAGCTTGTCCTGGTCACGCCCGCAGATGATGGTGGTCGCACCCGCCTCAGCAAACTTGTGCGCCGCCGCCAGCCCAATGCCGGACGATCCACCGGTGATCAGCACCACCTTGCCCGCCACCGTGCCCTTGAGCGTGCGGTCGATGAACAGCTCGGGGTCCAGATTGCGCTCCCAGTAGTCCCACAGCCGCCAAGCGTAGTCCTTGAGATTGGGGCAGGTGACGCCGGAGCCCTTGAGCGCGGCCAACGTTTCGCGGCAATCAAAGCGCGTGGGGTAGTTCACGAAGGTGAGCATGTCCTCGGGCAGGCCCAGGTCCTTCATCACCGCGTTGCGCACGCGGCGCACGGGCGCCAGTGCCATCAGGCTCTTCTTCACGCTCTTGGGGATGAAGCCCAGCAACGCTGCGTTGACGAACAGGTTCATGCGCGGCGCATGGGCTGCGCGGCTGAAGATATCGAGCACATCGCCCACGCGGTAGCCCACTGGGTCCACCAGGTGGTAACACTTCTTGGTGATGTCCTTCTGGTGGCTGATGACGTTGAGGGCGTTGACCACGAAGTCCACCGGCACGATGTTCACGCGTCCCCCTTCCAGGCCCACGGTGGGCATCCAGGGCGGAAGCAACTGGCGCAGGCGCTGGATCAGCTTGAAGAAGTAGTAGGGGCCGTCGATCTTGTCCATCTCGCCAGTCGTGCTGTCGCCCACCACCATGGCCGGACGGTACACCGTCCAGGGCACCTTGCAGTCCTGGCGCACGATCTTTTCGCTCTCGTGTTTGGTCTGGAAGTACGGGTGGTCCAGGCCCTCGGCTTCCTCGAACATGTCTTCGCGGAACACACCTTCATACAGACCTGCGGCCGCGATGGACGAGACATGGTGGAAGTGCCCGGCATCAATCGCCTTGGCCAGGTCCACCGTGTTGCGCGTGCCCTCGATGTTCACGGCCACCTGGGTTTCTTCGTCAGCAGCCAGGTCATACACCGCGGCCAGGTGGTAGAAGTGGTCGATCTGGCCCTTGAGCTTCTTCACGTCGTCTGCCGAGACGCCCAGCTTCTTGGCGGTGAGGTCGCCAAACACGGGGACGGCGCGTGCAGGGCCTACGCCCCAGAAGCTGCGCAGGTCGGCCACCTTGTCCGCACTTTCCTTGCGGATCAGGAAATGCACCACCGCCCCCTTGCGCTCCAGCAGCTTCTTGACCAGCCGCTTGCCAATGAACCCTGTTGCCCCCGTCACGAAATACTGCATGGATAACTCCTCTGAGATAGCTTCATTCTTGCCCAAGGCCTGCACACCCCGATTCAGCAGAAACCCGCGCCGATGCTAGGTGCCCAGCGGGCAGGCGGGCTAGATGGCAAGCTCTACATTTTTAGGAGCGCGCGCCTACACCTTGCGCACCGTGCGGCGTACAGTGCGGCCATGCGTCGAAGGCAAAATCGCCCCGGCAAACCCAACCAACCGCACAACGGAGGCCCCATGGTCAAGAAACTGCAGAAACTCAGCGCCGACAAGAAAAAGAGCAACGCCCAACTGTCCAGCACCGTCAAGGACTCCGCCCAGCAGATCTGGCTGGCCGGTCTGGGTGCCTTCTCCAAGGCACAGGAAGAAGGCGGCAAGGTGTTTGAAGCCCTGGTCAAGGAAGGCCTGACCATCCAGCGCAAGACCCAGGCCGTGGCCGAAGAAAAGATCACCGAAGCCACCAGTCGCGTGACCACCATGGCCAGCGACATCGGCTCCAAGGCCCAGGGCCAGTGGGACAAACTCGAAAACATCTTTGAAGACCGCGTGGCCAAGGCCCTCGCCAAGCTGGGCGTGCCCTCGGCCCGCGACCTGGAAGCCCTGAGCGCCCGTGTGGACGCCCTGGCCAAGGGCAGCAAGGCTGCACCCGCCAAAGCTGCTGCCAAGGCAGCCGCCAAACCCGCAGCCAAGGCTCCCGCCAAGAAGGCAGCGGCAAAGAAGGCGGCTCCTGCAAAGGCAGCCGCCAAGCCCGCTACCAAGGCCCCCGCCAAGAAGGCTGCGGCCAAAAAGACCGCGACACGTGCCGCTGCCGACGCAGCCACCAGCACGCCATCGGCCAGTTGATCACGGCTTGCCACCGGCAAGCACCCAGCCCGCTCCAAGCGGTCCACGCGCCAAGGCGTTTGGACCGCTTTTCTTTTTTTGGTGAAACCCATGAAGTGCGCTACAAGCAGCCTAGGTACTACATACACACCTCACGTTCATGTCGCACTGCAGCATGACCGCGTGGGTTAGAGTAGCCATCAGAGACAACGCAACAACGACGCCAAACGACGCGAAGGGGCCCGCACACATGGTGAAGAAAGCGCCACGCCGCACCGCAGAACGCATTCTGGAAGTGACGCTGGACCTGTTCAACCGGTTCGGTGAGCCCAACGTCTCCACCACCCTGATCTCGGCCGAGCTGCGCATCAGCCCCGGCAACCTGTACTACCACTACCCGGCCAAGGACGAGCTGATCAACGCGCTGTTTGATCGCTACGAAACCTCGCTGACCGAACTGCTGGCCGCAGCAGATGGTGTGCACAATGTGGAGGACGCCTGGTTCTTCATGCACTCGCTGTTCGAGCTGATCTGGCAGTACCGTTTCCTGTACCGCGATCTCAACGACCTGCTGTCCAAGAACCGGCGCCTGGAAACCCACTTCCAGGCCATCCTCAAGAACAAGACCCGCGCAGTGCGCGCCATGCTCGACGGTATGGGCCGCGCAGATGCACTGCACATCGACTCGCGCGAACTGGAGGCCACCGCCACCAGCATGGTCGTGGTGCTCACTTACTGGCTGAGCTTTGAATACGTGCGCGACCCGCGCCGCGCACTGGAGCCCGAAAGCGCCCAGGCCGCGCTGCTGCGCGGAGCCCACCATGTTCTGAACCTGCTCATGCCCTACCTCGAAAGCGGCCAGCGCGCCCACCTGCTGCAGCTGGTCGGCGCCTACGCACCAGCGCCAGGCTGATACACGGCCCACCCGCCACAGACACCCACCAACAAGAACTTCCGGAGACACACACCATGGCCAAATGGACCCCCTTCCCCCACGCCGGCGACTACCAGTTCGACGCTGCGAGCGTCAAGAAGCAATGGGCACGACTGCATGGCGGTGATGCCGAACCCTGCCCCAATGACGCAGCCGCGCTGGAAGCGTGGGCACTGTTCCACAACGGCGACTTTGAGAAAGCGGCGGCTGCAGGCCTAGCGGCCGGTGGAGCGGGCATTACCGCAGCCAACAAGGCCACCTCCATCTACGCCAACTACCTGGAGCCCAAGGAAAAGACGCGGCTGGACCTGTTCATGCAGGTGGCCGAAAGGGCCGAGGCCCAGGCAGCCGCAGAACCGAACAACGCCAACGCCTGGTACTGGCATGCGTATGCGCTGGGCCGCTACAGCCAGGGTATCAGCGTGGCCAAGGCGCTGGCGCAAGGCTTGGGCGGCAAGGTGAAGGAGTCGCTGGAAAAGGCCATTGCCCTGTCCCCCAAGCATGCCGATGCACGCATCGCGCTGGGAGCCTTCCATGCCGAGGTGATCGACAAGGTGGGCTCACTGATTGGCGGCATGACCTATGGAGCCAAGAAGGACACGGGCCTCAAGCTGTTCCAGGAGGCCCTCAAGCTCAACCCGGGATCGGCCATCGCCATGATTGAGTACGCCAATGCCCTCGTCATGCTGGAGGGCGACAAGAAGATGAAGGAAGCCACTGCGCTCTACGAAAAGGCCGCCACCGCAGAACCCATGGATGCCATGGAGCGGCTGGATGTGGAGATGGCACGGGCGGAACTGGAAGAAGAGTAAGAGGCAGCCCCCTGAGCGGCTTTGCCGCTTCCCCCTTCTCTCGACTGGCTACGCCATTCGGGAAGGGGGACGACACCCTCGCTGCGGGGTGGCCCTTGCTCGGTGTCTCTGGCTTGCGCAGCGCCAGTTTTGCACAGAGGTTTGCAGTAGATTGCCGTGTCGCGCTGCTATGGAGGCGGAGCTCAAAAGCTCTCAGCCCCCAAACCGCTGCGCGGCAATCTCCAGAAGTCCGTCAAAAATCAGGTTGTCCACCAGCTCAAACGGCCGTGTCATGCTGGGCGCCATCTTCCAGCCGGCGCCACCGGTCATGATGCAGGCAGGCTCCTGGCCGCAGTGCTGCAGCAGGTGCTGGTACATGCGCTCCACGGCCCCTGCGATGGCGTAGGTGCCTCCACTGGTCAGCGCATCGCTGGTGTTGGTGGGGAACGGGCGCACTTCGCCCGTAGGCACGTGCAGGCCGGCGGTGCCGGATTCAAGCGCACGCAGCATGATGCCGTGGCCGGGCAGGATCAGGCCGCCCATGAAGCGGCCCTCGGTGTCGATGCACTCCACCGTCACGGCCGTGCCCACCATCACCACCACCAGCGGCCGTGCGGGGCCACTTGCCAGCACATGGTGGCGTGCGCCGATCATGGCCACCCACCGGTCCGAGCCCAGGCGCGAGGGGTGGTCGTAGCCGTTGGTCAGCCCCGCCTCTTGCGCCGATGACACCACCCACGAGGGGGTGACGTCCCAGATTTCCATCTGCTCCTGCACGCGGCGTTTGACGGCATCTCCCGCCACCACACAGCCCAGCATGCGTGTCGGATGGGGCAGCGAGGCCCAGCTGCCTTCCGCCAGGCGGTCGATGTGGTCGAGGAATTCGGCGCCATGCGCAATGAGCGCAGCCCCGGGATGGGGAGCGTCGTACAACGCCCATTTGAGACGGGTGTTACCGACGTCGATGGCCAGAAAAGTCATGCGGCGGATTATCCCGAGTTTTGCGATGCGCCCCTGCCCGAGGGCGACAGCTACGGAGGCACCACCTCTCCCCGGCCCCCAAATTGTGAAAAATCGTGTCGCGCCCCTGTCCGACACGATGCAGCCGCCCGTACCCGCTACAGTGGTCCTTCCTGTTTCTGCAACATTAGGAGGTACGACATGGGTCTTTTCAGTTTCATCAAGGAAGCCGGCGAAAAGCTGTTCGGCGGTAAAGAAGCGCAGGCCGCCACGGCAGCCGCCCCCACGCAGGATGAACTCAACGCCAAGGCATCCAAGGCCATCGAGACCTACATCGCGTCCCAGAACCTGGGCGCCAGCAACGTACAGGTAGCATTCGACGGCACGCAAGGCAAGGTCACCGTCAAAGGCATCGCGCCCACCCAGGCTGCCAAGGAAAAAGTCACCCTGTGCTGCGGCAACGTGGCCAGCGTGACCAGCGTCGAGAACCTGATGGAGGTGACCAACCCCGAGCCCGAGGCCCAGTACCACGACGTGGTGCGCGGCGACACGCTGAGCGCCATTGCCAAGAAGTTCTATGGCGACGCCAACAAGTACCCCGTGATCTTCGAGGCCAACAAGCCCATGCTGAGCCACCCCGACAAGATCTATCCCGGCCAGAAGCTGCGGATTCCGCCACTGACCAAGTAATCTCTCGCAGATTCAAGCCCTCTGAGCTGCCAGCGCTAGTAGAAAAAGCGCTGGCAGCTCTTTTTTTGATAGCGAATCAGCCCTGCTTCCACGGCAGGCCATGAAAGCGCCAGCCACCGCGTTTGCCGCGTTGGCCTTGCGCATCCGCATCGCCCTCAAACCCTTCGAGGATGTTGTAAGCGGTGATACCCAACTCGGTGGCGCGGCGCGCGGCGGCAATGGAGCGCACACCGCTGCGGCACAGCAACACGGCCCGTCCACCCTCCGGCACCGCAGCGCGCATCTGGGCATCGAAGTCGGCATTCATCGCCATGCCCGGCCATTGCTTCCAGGCCACCGCAGCGGCGCCGGGCACGTGGCCCACCCACTCGCGTTCGGCGTCGCTGCGCACGTCCACCAGCACGGCCTGCCCCGCCTGCACCCATTGCCAGGCCTGTTGGGGCGTCACGTCACCGGCATAGCCTTCGGCGGGAGTAACGGAGGAGAGCGTATTTGTCATGGTTTCGATCCTTTCTGGGCACTAGGCAAAACGTTTGGACTGGGCGCGACCGGCGCGAGGGACGCAAGCCAAGGGCCGCCCCGCAGCGAGGGCGTCGTCCCCCTTGAGGGAAGGCGCCGAAGGCGACTCAGGGGGGATTCACCATAGCGGGGCGGGTTCATCACGGAGATGGCTGCGCAGCTGCGCATAGTCCGGCACCACGGTGGCCACGGTGTCCCAGAAGCGGGGACTGTGGTCCATCACGCGCAGGTGGGCCAGTTCGTGCGCCACCACGTAGTCGATGATGGCCGGGCGGTAGTGCAGCAGGCGCCAGTTCAGGCGGATGGAGCCGTCGGCCTTGGCGCTGCCCCAGCGGGTATTGGCACTCGACAGGCGCAGGCTGGCCCAGCGCACGCCCAGCAGCGGGGCAAAGTGGTCCAGCCGCTCGGTGAAGTGGCGGCGCGCGTCGCGCATCAACCAGGCCTGGACGGCATCGCGGACCTGTGCGGGGCTGGCGCTGTGCGGCAGGCCAATGTGCAGGCTGGGCGTCGTGGCTGCGCCGCCCGGCTCCACCACTGCCACCAGCGCTCCACCTTTGCCCGCAAAGCCGTGGCTCGGGTCCAGCACCAGCCTCAGCGGCTCACCCAGATAGGGCAGCTCTGCGCCATGGGCCCAGACGATACGACCGCCTTCCATGCGCTGCTGGCGCTCGCGCGCCTCCGACAGCTTGCGCAGGATCCAGTCGGACTTCTCGCGCAGCGCGGCATCCACTGCGCCCAGCGTCACCCAGCTGGGGGCCCGCACCGACAGGCCATCGGCCCCCACGGTAAAGCCGATGCTGCGGCGGCGCGCGCGCTGCAGCGCATAGGCCACGACGGCATCTCCCAGCAACACCTCGCGGCTGGCCTGGGGGTGGCGGAATTCGGCGGGCGACAACAGCGAGGGCAGCGGCACCGCTGGCGCCGCAGGCCGGCTCACTATAGTTTTAGGAGCTACCGGCGCTTGATCGACTAGCGCTTGTGGCTGATTGGGCTTGAAACCTGTAGCCACAGGACTGGGGCCTGCTGCAGGGGCCCCGGGCGGGTCGAACAGGTCCAGCGCCAGTTGCACAAGCCGCTGCATCACGGTCGGTTTACTTCCCGCTGGGGGCCGTGGTGTTGGCCGCTGGGTAAGCCTCTGGGTCCAGGCGACGCATCTCGGCCTCGATCCAGGCCTCCACCTCGCGCATCAGTTCGTCGGGCTGGCGCCCCACGCTGGAGATGGGCTTGCCAATCGACACATCCACCACGCCGGGGCGCTTGACGAACGCCTTGCGCGGCCACACCTTGGCCGAGGTCACGGCGATCGGAATTACCGGCGCACCGGTGTCAATCGCCAGGCGCGTACCGCCGGTCTTGTAGTTGCCCTTCTGCCCCCGCTCGATGCGCGTACCCTCGGGGAACATGATGATCCAGATGCCCTTGGCCAGCAGGTCCTTGCCCTGCTGCACCACCTTGTTGAAGGCCTGCGTGCGCTGGTTGCGGTCGATGTGAATCATGTCCAGCCGCCCGATGGCCCAGCCGAAGAAGGGCACATGCAGCAGCTCCTTCTTGAACACGTAGGCCAGGGGGTGCGGCATGATCACCGGCA
This sequence comes from Acidovorax sp. K2F, assembly GCF_025246485.1. Classification (NCBI taxonomy): domain Bacteria; kingdom Pseudomonadati; phylum Pseudomonadota; class Betaproteobacteria; order Burkholderiales; family Comamonadaceae; genus Acidovorax; species Acidovorax sp. K2F. The sequence continues at coordinate 18,352 of NZ_JAOBSQ010000009.1, read as the reverse complement.
TCAGGAAGGTCTCGTACGTGGACTGGTGCTTGACCAGCAGGATCGCGCCTTCATTGGCGCCCTGCGGCAGGTTCTCCATGCCGGTCACCTCGGCGCGGATGCCCAGAACCACCCGCGCGCCGCTGATGCACAGCGACAGCCAGGCCCGGGCGATGCGGTACAGGGGTACACCCCGCACGCCCAGCAGCGTGCCCAGCATGATGGCCAGCGCGTAGGGCACCACGGTGATGCCCATCCAGAGAAGGTGAATGACAGAACGGATAAGAGCCATTGGGATGTCTTTTTGGCCGCAAGCGCTAGTGAAATATGCGCCAACAGCTATGAATTAAATAGCATCAAGATGCTGCTGCGCCTTGTCACGACAGCGGCAAGGGCGCTGCGGCCACGGCGGCTGCGGCGCTTGGCACCACCGGCAGCAACTGGTCCACAAAATCTCCGAGGCTGGCGTGCAACTGCGTACCCGCCGGCAACCCCGCAGGCAACGCCCCGCCCGGCCGCAACGCGGCAGACCGGCCGGTGCACACCAGGTGCAACTGGGCCCCCAGGGCGGCACCCGCCTGCAGGTGGGCCTCGCAGCTGCCGACCACGCGGACCTCGTTGCGCTCCATGCCGTAGCGGTCGCAAATCTGCTCCAGCAGGCCCGGGGCGGGCTTGCGGCAGCTGCAGTCCTCGTCGGCCGCATGGGGGCAATAGAACACCGCGTCGATGCGCCCGCCCACCGCCGCCACCTGCCGGTGCATCTTGGCGTGGATGGCGTTGAGCGCCACCACGTCAAACAGCCCCCGGCCCAGTCCCGGCTGGTTGGTGGCGACCACCACATGCCAGCCGGCATGGTTGAGGCGGGCAATGGCTTCGAGCGCGCCGGGCACCGCCGCCCACTCGTCGGCCGAAGTGATGTATTCATCCCCCATCGGGTTGAGGGTGCCGTCGCGGTCGAGGATGGCGAGTTTCATAGGAGGGGTTTGCCTTGTGAGAACCACCAGCCTACCAGCACCAGGGGTCAGGCCGCCAGACGGGACAAATCGGCCACGCGGTTCATGGCTTCGTGCAACGTCTTGAGCAGGCCCTGGCGGTTCAGGCGCAGGTCCAGCTGCTCGGCGTTCACCATCACGTCGTCAAAGAACGCATCCACGGGCGCGCGCAGCACGGCCAGGGTCTGCAGGCTGGCGGTGTAGTCGCCCGCGTCGAACTGGGCATTGGCCTCGGGCACAAAGCGCTGCAGCGCGGCGTACAGGTCCTGCTCGGCCTTTTCCTGCAGCAGGTTGGGGTTGACGTGGGCATCCACCGGGCCTTCGACCTCGGCCTTCTTGAGGATGTTGCCAACGCGCTTGTTGGCGGCTGCCAGGGCGGGGCTTTCGGGCAAGGCGGCAAAGGCACGCACTGCAGCCAACTGCTTCTCGACCAGGGCCAGGCGCTGCGGGCGCAGGGCCAGCACGGCGTCCACTTCTTGCGCGCTGTAGCCTTGCTCACGCAGGCTGCCGGCAAGGCGGTCGTAGATGAAGTCGGCCAGAGCGGGCGTGGCGTCGGTGATCTTGTCGCCAAAGGCAGGCACGGCACCGGCCAGCAGCGCGCTCAAGTCCAGCGGCAGGTCTTTTTCGACCAGCATGCGGATCACGCCCAATGCATGGCGGCGCAGCGCGAACGGATCGCGGTCGCCTGTGGGCAGGTTGCCGATGCCGAACATGCCGACCAGGGTTTCTAGTTTGTCGGCCAGCGCCACCACAACGCCGGCGGTGTTGCGCGGCAGAGCATCGCCCGCAAAGCGGGGCTTGTAGTGGTCTTCGATCGCGTTCGCCACGGTCTCGCCCAGGCCGTCGTTCAGGGCGTAGTAGCCGCCCATGATGCCCTGCAGCTCCGGGAATTCGCCCACCATATCGGTCACGAGGTCGGTCTTGGCCAGCTGTGCGGCCAGATCGGCATCCTGCACCAGTTGCGCGTCGCCCAGCTGGGATGCAATCGCCTTGGCAATGGCGCGCACGCGCTCCACGCGCTCACCCTGCGTGCCCAACTTGTTGTGATAGACCACCTTGCCCAGGCCCTCGACACGCGAGGCCAGGGTCTTCTTGCGGTCCTGGTCAAAGAAGAACTTGGCATCGGCCAGGCGGGGGCGCACCACGCGCTCGTTGCCACCGGTCACAAAGCTCGTGTCTTCGGGGCTGATGTTGCTGACCACCAGGAACTTGTTGGTCAGCTTGCCCGCGGCGTCCAGCAGCGGGAAGTACTTCTGGTTGGCCTTCATCGTGAGGATGAGGCACTCTTGTGGCACACCCAGGAACTGCTCTTCAAACTGGCAAATGACCACGTTGGGGCGCTCCACCAGCGCGGTCACCTCGTCCAGCAGGGCTTCGTCTTCGATGGGGCGGGCGCCGTTGCCCACCTTCGCAGCAGCCGCAGCCAGCTGGCGCACGATCTCGGCCTTGCGCTCGGCAAAGCTGGCGATCACGGCGCCGTCTTTTTGCAGCGTGGCGGCGTAGCTGTCGGCATCGGCCAGCACCACGGGCGACACGGCGGCTTCAAAACGGTGGCCGGTGGTGCTGTTGCCAGCGGTCAGGCCCAGCGCCTTCACGGGCACCACGGTGCTGCCATGCAGCGCCACCAGGCCGTGCGCGGGGCGCACAAAGTTCACGCTGCTCCAGCCGGGCAGTTCGCAGTCGGTTTCGAGCTGGTAGCTCATCACCTTGGGGATGGGGAGCTTGGCAATGGCTTCGTCCAGCGCCTTTTGCAAGCCCGCTTGCAACGTGGCACCGGGCACCACGCTGTCGTAGAACAGGGCTTCGGCCTTGCCGTCCTGCGCGCGCTTCAAGGCGGCTACAGCGGCTGCGGGGTTGGACACATCGGCGCCCAGCGCCTGCAGCTTTTTCAGCAGCGCAGGCGTGGCGTTGCCGTCCGCTTGAAGACCCACGGTCACGGGCATCAGTTTTTGCTGCACGGCCTTGTCGGCGGCCTTGTCGGCCACGGCGGTCACATGCGCGGCCAGGCGGCGGGGCGAGGCAAAGGGCGTGACCACCGAGGAGGCAGACGCCAGGCCCAGGGCCTTGAGCTGGTCGCCCAGCACGGTGGCGAAAGCATCGCCCAGCTTCTGCAGCGCCTTGGGCGGCAGCTCTTCGACAAACAGTTCAACGAGGAGGTTTTGGGTTGTCATCGTCATTTCTCTCACGCAGCCTTCTTCGTCATCTGTTCCACCCACTCGCGCGGCGCCATGGGGAAGCCCAGGCGCTCGCGGCTCTCGTAGTAGCTTTGCGCCACGGCACGGGCCAGGTTGCGGATGCGGCCGATGTAGGCAGCGCGTTCGGTCACGCTGATCGCGCCGCGCGCATCCAGCAGGTTGAAGCTGTGTGCGGCCTTGAGCACCTGCTCATACGCGGGCAGCGCCAGCTGCTGCTCCATGAGGTACTTGGCCTGCTTTTCGTGCGCGTTGAAGGCCGTGAACAAAAAGTCCGCGTCGCTGTGCTCAAAGTTGTAGGTGGACTGCTCCACCTCGTTTTGCTTGTACACGTCGCCGTAGCTCAGGGTGTCGGTCCACTTGAGGTTGTAGACGTTGTCCACGCCCTGCAGGTACATGGCCAGGCGCTCCAGGCCGTAGGTGATCTCGCCCGTGGCGGGCTTGCAGTCGATGCCGCCGACCTGCTGGAAGTAGGTGAACTGCGTGACTTCCATGCCGTTGAGCCACACCTCCCAGCCCAGGCCCCAGGCGCCGAGCGTGGGGTTCTCCCAGTCGTCTTCGACAAAGCGGATGTCGTTCTTTTTCAGGTCGAAGCCCAGGGCTTCGAGCGAGCCCAGGTACAGCTCCAGGATGTTGGCGGGTGCGGGCTTGAGCACCACCTGGTACTGGTAGTAGTGCTGCAGGCGGTTGGGGTTCTCGCCGTAGCGGCCGTCCTTGGGGCGGCGGCTGGGCTGCACGTAGGCGGCCTTCCAGGGCTCGGGGCCGATGGCGCGCAGGAAGGTGGCAGTGTGCGAGGTGCCTGCGCCCACTTCCATGTCATAGGGTTGCAGAAGGGCGCAACCCTGCGCGTCCCAGTAGGACTGCAGCTTCAAAATGATTTGCTGGAATGTCAACATGGCGTCTGTGGCTGAGGCACTGGCAAGCCAGGGCCTGGCAAGTAAGGGGAAAAAGAAGAAAACGCGGTGCGCGAGCCAAACCCAACGCCCGCCGCCCCATGGGCAACAAGGACGGGCATCGCGCGCGCAAACCGGTGATTTTACGGCGCGCAGCCGCGCGCGCTGCGGCAGCGCCAGCAACACCGGCCCGCGACCATGAAAAAAGGCCGGAGCCCTTTTGGAGCCCCAGCCTTCCCAACCAGTCACGCGAGCTATAAGCCGGTGCGTACCGGTGGCCACACGGGTGTGGCCGTCAACGCATGCATCGCGTCAAAGCATGGCGTTCTAACCTCGGAAACAGGGATCAATACTCCCAGAAAATGCGCTGCAGTTCCTTGCTGTCGTTGGTCTTGGTCAAAGCGACCATGGCCAGGATGCGGGCCTTTTGGGGGCGCAGGTCATGGGCCACCACCCAGTCGTACTTGTCGTCGGGCTGCTCGGCATTGCGCAGCACAAAACCATCGGGCACGCGGGCCGAACGGATGATCTGCACGCCCTGGCCACGCAAGGCCTTGAGCGAATCGACCGCCTGTGCGGCCACCGAGCCGTTGCCGGTGCCGGCATGGATCAGCGCCTTGACGCCGGCCTTGCCGTAGGCCTCGATGCCCGTGGTGTTCATGTTGCCGTAGCCGTACACGATGTCCACGGCGGGCAGCGCCTTGATGTCGTCGATGTTGAACTCGGAGTTGGTCGTGTGGCGCTTGACCGGCGCGCGGAACCAGTAGTTCTTGCCTTCCACCACCATGCCCAGCGGGCCCCACTGGCTCTTGAAGGCCTCGGTCTTGATGTTGATGGTCTTGCTCACGTCGCGACCGCTCTGGATCTCGTCATTCATCGTGACCAGCACGCCCTTGCCGGCAGCGTCCTTGCTGGCGGCCACGGTCACGGCGTCGTACAGGTTCAGCGCGCCGTCGGCCGACAGGGCCGTGCCGGGACGCATGGAGCCGACCACCACGATGGGCTTGTTGGTGCGCACGGTGAGGTTCAGGAAGTACGCGGTTTCTTCCAGGGTGTCCGTGCCGTGGGTGATCACGATGCCGTCCACGTCTGCCTGCTTGGCCAGGGCCGAAACGCGCTGGCCGAGGCGCAGCAGGTGCTCGTTGGTGAAGCTCTCGGAGGCGATCTGGAATACCTGCTCACCCGACACCTTGGCCACATTGGCCAGCTCAGGTAGGCCTGCCAGCAGCTTGTCCACCGGCACCTTGGCGGCGGCATAGGTTGCGCTGTTGGCGGCCGAGGCGCCCGCACCGGCAATGGTGCCCCCCGTGGCCAGCACTACCACATTGGGCTTGGCAGCCTGGGCCATGGCAACGGCGGAGGCAGCAGACAACAGCAAACCCGCGAGCCAGCGGCTGGCGGTGGGGGAGGAAGAAATGCGCATGAAGAGGTCTCCTGATTTTTTTGGGTGGCAGCACGCGTTGCGCCGCTTTATTCACAACCGCCGGTGAAGCGGTGCAGCATCCTATGAGAAACCAGAACACAGTCATGCGGAATAATTGACCCACCCTTATGAATTCAGCTCACACCCCAGAACTGCCGTTCGAAGGCCATGAAGTGCCCCTCGGCCACCGCCACAAGCCAACTCCGCCATGAACTTGAGACAACTGGAAGTTTTTCAGGCCGTGCTGCAAACCGGCAACATGAGCGCAGCGGCGCGGTTGCTGTGCATCACGCCCTCAGCAATCAGCAAGGCCGTGGCACACACCGAGTTGCAGCTGGGCTACCGGCTATTCAACCGCTCGCCGGCAGGCCTGACCCCGACGCCCGAGGCCCAGGTGCTGGCCACCGAGTCCACGGGCATTTACCGGCAGCTGGACGCCCTCAAGCGCACTGCGCGCAACCTGGCCACCAGTGATTCGGGCGATGTGCGGCTGGGCGCCATACCGTCCATCACGCACGAATTTCTGCCGCGCCTGCTGCAGCACCATGCCGAGCAGCATCCGCAGGTGGGCGTGGAGGTGCGCACCATCCACCAGGACCAGATGACCCAGGCCCTGCTCACGCGCAGCGTGGACTTTTGCCTGGGTTTCTACAAACACCCCCACCCACAAATCGCGAGCGATCTGCTGGTCAGTGGTCGCTTGTACCTGGCGGTCGCGACCAGCGTGTGGGCGCGCGCTCCCCGTGCCGCCAGCCCCGGTGCGCGGCTGGCGCAGGTGCCCGTGATCCGCCTGGTGGGCGACGACCCCATGCGCCAGGCGATTGACGAAATCGCACACCGCCTCGGCTCGCCTGCCGGGCCCGGCATCCAGGTGCAGACATCACGCCTCGCTTTGGAGCTGGTGCGCCGGGGCATGGGCTGGACGGTGGTGGACTTTCTCACCGCCAAGGGGCTGGACCCTGCACAGATGGTGGCACAGGAGCTGCACGAGCTGGCCCCCATGTCGCTGTACAGCTACCACGCGCGCGCCTTTCCGCCCGGTCTGCAGGCCACCCGCATGCTGAGCATGCTGCCCGCCTTGCTGCACGAGGCCCTGCAGCCCAACCCCAAGGCCCGTCAGGCGCTGACGGGCCGATAGAGCCGACAAAAAACGGCCTGCATGTCCAGAGACAGGCAGGCCGTTGCGGTGGGGAGTCCGCGCGGTCAGTGGTTCCAGCGGCGCAGCACCAGGCTGGCGTTGGTGCCACCAAAGCCGAAGCTGTTGGACAACACCGTGTTCAGCTGCGCATCGCGCGTTTGCGTGACCAGAGGCATGTCGCCCAGGGCCGGGTCAGGTGTCTCGACATTGGCCGAGCCGGCGATGAAGCCCTTGTTCAGCATGATCATGCAGTAGATGGCCTCCTGCACGCCCGTGGCGCCCAGCGAGTGGCCGGTGAGCGACTTGGTGGACGAGAACGGTGGCACCTTGTCGCCAAACAGGGCACGCATGGCGCGCACTTCCTGCATGTCGCCCACGGGGGTCGAGGTGCCGTGGGTGTTGATGTAGTCGATGGGGGCGTCCAGACCTTCCATGGCTTGCTGCATGCAGGCAATGGCACCGTCGCCCGACGGAGCCACCATGTCTTCACCGTCGCTGGTGGCGCCAAAGCCCACCACTTCGGCCAGGATGGTCGCGCCACGGGCCTGGGCGTGCTCCAGGCTCTCCAGCACCACGGCACCGCCGCCGCCAGCGATCACGAAGCCGTCGCGGTTCGCGTCGTAGGCGCGTGAGGCCTTCTCGGGCGTTTCGTTGTACTTGCTGGACATGGCGCCCATGCCGTCAAACAACAGCGACATGCCCCAGCTCAGCTCTTCGCCACCGCCTGCAAACATCACATCCTGCACACCCCAGGCGATCTGCTGCGCGGCCGCGCCGATGCAGTGGGCGGACGTGGAACAGGCCGATGTGATGGAGTAGTTGATGCCCTTGACCTTGAAGTTGGTGGCCAGGCACGCAGAAACCGTGGAGCTCATGCAGCGCGTGACCTGATAGGGCCCCACGCGGCGGATGCCTTTTTCGCGCAGCGTGTCGGCCGCTTCGATCTGGTTGGCGGGCGAGCCGCCACCCGACCCCATGATGAGGCCGGTGCGCGGGTGGCTGACTTGGCTTGGCGTGAGGCCTGCTTGCTGGATAGCGTCTTCCAGTGCGATCTGCGCATAGGCCGCCGCATCGCCCATGAAGCGCAGCTGCTTGCGGTCGATGCGCGCTTCGATATCGATCTCCGGGGCGCCGCCCACCTGGCTGCGCAGACCCAGTTCCTTGAACTTCTCCACGGCCTTGATGCCGCTGGTGCCCGCACGCAGCGAAGCTTCCACGGAGGCCAGGTCGTTGCCAATGCACGAGACGATGCCCGCGCCGGTGATGACTACGCGCTTCTTGGTGGTCATGCTGCGTCCTTACCGTCTTCCTCGCGCTTGAACAGACCCACGCGAAGGTCGTTGGCCACATAGATTTCCTTGCCATCGGCCAACAGGCGGGCATCGCCAATGGCCATGACCAACTTGCGCTTGATGACGCGCTTGATATCGATTTCGTAGGTGACCAGCTTCACGTCAGGGCCGACCTCGCCGGTGAACTTGACCTCGCCCGCACCCAGCGCGCGGCCCCGGCCCGGCAGTTGCAGCCAGGTCAGGTAAAAACCGATGAGCTGCCACATGGCGTCGAGCCCCAGGCAGCCAGGCATGACCGGATCGCCCTGGAAGTGGCAGGCAAAGAACCACAGGTCGGGTTTGACATCGAGCTCGGCGCGGATCTTTCCCAGCCCGTGCGCGCCACCATCGCTGTCGATGTGCGTGATGCGGTCAAACATCAGCATGGGTGGCAGCGGCAGACGCCCGCTGTCAGCGCCGAACAGCCGGCCCTCGCCCGAGGCGATCAGTTGTTCGTAGGAAAAGGAATCTGCCATTTTCAGTCGTGCTCCAGAACGGCGGATGGCCCGCCTCAAATCATCGTTTTACGCAACACCAGCCCCCGGTTGCGGGCCTCTATTATCAAGGCATAGGGAGCCGCCTCTAAACACGGGGGTGCGCAGGCCCCTGCGCCGCCGGGCGCAATGCCTGACCTGGATCAATTGCCACGCGGCCTGCTGCCCCTGCTGGCGACCATGGCCCCCATCAGCACCAGAGCCCCCAGCGCCCATAGCGGCCACAGCCCCCAGCGGGATACCCACCACGCGTAAGGCGTGATGGCCCAGCCACTTTGTGCGTCCAGCCCCCGGCCCTGCACCTCGCCCTTGAGCACTCCGCGCGTGTAGCGGGCCAGCTGGTACGTGACCACGCCCCGGTGGTCGATGATGACGGTGGCTCCCGTGTTGGTGGCGCGCACCATCGGGCGCTCGAATTCGAGCGCACGCATGCGGCTGATGTGCAGATGCTGGTCGATGGCCAGGGTGTCGCCAAACCAGCCGATGTTGCTGAAGTTGACAAACACCGTGGGGGCCTGGGCGGGGTCGATGAATCGAGCCCCCAACTCCTCGCCGAACAAGTCTTCGTAGCAGATGTTCGGCGCGATGCGCTGCCCCGCCACGGCAAACGACGCCTGGCCCACGGTCCCCCGGTTGAAATCGCCCAGAGGGATGTTCATCATGGCCGTGAACCACTTGAAAAACGGCGGAATGAACTCTCCAAATGGCACGAGGTGGTGCTTGTCGTAGCGATAGGGCTCTGCCTGGGTCGTGGCGCTCATGCCCAGCACGGAGTTGGTGTAGCCCTGCGCTTCATCCCCCAGCGGAATGCCCACCATGGCGGCCTGGGCCCCTTGCGCATAGCGTTGCTGGATGCCCTCCAGATACCCCGGAATGAGCTGCTGCGGCAGCAGCGGTATGGCGGTCTCGGGCGCCACCACCAGGTCAGCCTGGGCGTTGCGCAGGGCCTCGGCATACCACTGCAGGGCCACGGGCACGCCGCTGCCGGACTGGAACTTTTCGTCCTGAGGGATATTGCCCTGCAGCAGCTCCAGGCTCAGGGGGGGCGCTGCGCGCCGTGCCGGGGTGTGGCACAGATTGACCGCGCACAGCCGGTCCACCGTGGCCCAGGCCAGCAGGCCGCCCGCCGCCAGCACCAGCGCCCACCAGCGCGCGTTGCGCAGATCGGTGGCACGCACCTGCACCACGCCCATCGCCAACGCCGCAGCCACCGCGCTGATGCCATACACCCCCATGTGGCGGGCCAGCACGGCGAGCGGCCCATCCACATGCGCGTAGCCGCCAGCACCCCACGGGAACCCCGTCCACCAGACGCCCCGTGCCAGTTCGGCCAGCAGCCACAGCGCTCCGAAAAGAAGAGCACTCCCGGCACGATTCATCGGCGCATACCGGCAAAACAAAGCCAAAGCCGCCGCGTAGTAGCTGGCCAGAAAGGCAGCGAGCCCCAGCACCGCTGCCACGGCCAAAGGCGCGGGCAGGCCGCCATAAGAATGCATGGAAATGAACAGCCACCAGAAAGTGCCTGCCAGCCAGGCGGTGGCAAACAACCCACCCACGAGCGCACCGCGCCGCCAGGGCGCAGCGACGCGCTGGTGCTCCACAGCGAAAGGCCGCACCATCCAGGCGAGTGCAGCCATCGAAGCCAGCTGCAGCCACCACAAGGGTTGGCCGCTGCCCGGCCAAGCCAGCGAGGCCGCCTGGGCCAGGCCCGCCGCCAGTGCCAGCAGCAGTTGCGGCAGCAGCGGCCCGCCCGCCATCCGAGAGCGCCGCGACATCAGCCGTCGGAGGGAGTGTCTTCGACCCTGGACACCTTGAACCAGCGCACCGCCCCGCCCTTGGTGTGCAGCACCACAAAATGCAGGCCGCTGAGCTGCAGATGCTCACCGCGCTTGGGCACATGGCCCATTTCGTGGGCAATCAGGCCGCCGATGGTGTCGAAATGCTCGTTGGGGTCGCTACCCACGATGGTCACCTCAAAGGCCTCGGCCACACGCTCGATGGGGGTGTCACCACTCACACGGTAGGTCCGGTCGGCCAGGCCAAAGATATCGCCATCGTCTTCGGGGATGTCGAACTCGTCCTCGATCTCGCCGACGATCTGCTCCAGCACGTCTTCGATGGTGATGAGCCCGGCCACGCGGCCAAACTCGTCGATCACGATGGCCAGGTGGTTGCGGTTGCCACGGAACTCGCGCAGCAGGTCGTTCAGGCCTTTGCTTTCGGGCACAAACGCTGCCGGGCGCAGCAACGCACGGATGTTCAGCTCGGGCGCCCGCTGCAGCTTGAGCAGGTCCTTGGCCATCAGGATGCCAATGATGTTCTCGCGCTCGCCCTGGTAGACCGGAAACCGTGAATGCGCGGTGCTGATCACCAGGTGCAGCAGCTCATCGAAAGGCGCGTCAATGTTGACGAGGTCCATGCGCGGTGCTGCCACCATCACATCGCCCGCCGTCATGTCGGCCATGCGGATCACGCGCTCCAGCATCACGCGCGATTCGGCGCCGATGACCTCGTTGTCCTCGGCCTCGGCCAGGGTTTCGATGAGTTCTTCCGTGGAGTCCGGCCCAGGATGGATGAACTCGGCCACTTTCTGCAGGAAGGTGCGCTTGTCTTCCCTCTCGGGCGGTCGCCCGGGGTGCGCGGGGTGCGGGTCAGACACTGTCTGGAGTGCAGGACGTGCGGTAGTGAATCAGGCCCCTAGGATAGCGGATTGCCGTGACAGCCGGCCACCACCGGCGTCACGGCCGCGGGTGCGACCGCAACGGATCACTCGGCCGACTGGTGGCGCGCGTGTTGCACGCCGCTGCGCACTTCCTGCACATTGGCCAGAAAGTCCCAGAACTGCTTGGCCTGCTTTTTGAGCTGGTAGTCCACCTCGGCGAACTGCTGCTCGACCATCTCGGTCATGCGCGTGTCGAGGCTGGCGGGTGGAATCTGCAGATAAGCCTCGGACTCGGACCCGTCGCGGCGCACGGTGGCACCGGCGTTGCGCGCGATCTTGAGCATCGCGGTGTTTTCGGACAACGCATGGATAAACACCATGTTCACGCCCTCATTGCGCGCATGCATCACGGCACGCTCGAACAGGCGCGCACCAAAGCCGCGACCCCGTGCCTGCTTGAGCACGGACACACCGAATTCAGCACACGGCTTGTGTTCGGGGTTTTCCGAAAACGCCAGGTGGGCCATGGCGATGAGCTCAAGGCGGCGGTTGTAGATGCCAAAGATTTCATCGCGCTCGAAGTTGAGCTGCTCGGCGTAGCGGCGGATCTGTTCGTCGTTGGCGGCATAGCCAAAGCGCAGGTAGCGGTCTGCAGGCTCCAGCTGCAGCAGGTGCTGGGTGATCCGCTCCCGGTAGGAGGGGCCCAGGGAGCGGATAGGAACCATCACGGGCGTCTCCTGCTGGTGGATGTGAATGTCAGAGGCAGAAGAGCCGCTGGTTACCGGGCGCAGCAGGTCCCGGCCTGCGTACCAGGATGCCTTGAGCCAGTCTTTGGTTGCGAACATGTCGCCAAATATAAGGGTTTTCCCTCATTTTTTCCAGTCCAAATTGCTGCGCCGCAACAAAATAGTGATCCTGCTCAAAATGCGGAAAAATCGGCTCCAAGCGCTGGAAGATCATGCCTCAATAGCTATCAATTTGAGAGTATTCAAGCCCCAGATCCCCCTTGCACGGGTCGCAGACGCGACGGCTGGGGTGGCTGCACCCCCGTCTGCGCCAAGCCTTCTCTGCACGGGGCGGAGCGTAAAGCGCGGACCGCCTTACAGCAACCTCCACCACATCAACAGACGCCACAGGGAGTCACGCCCGTGACTTGCACAGGCCCTGTCAACGAGTGAAGGCCTGTGTTGGACTACACCGGCACAGCCGTCGTCGCCTTCACGCGGTCGAGCACAAAACTGGTCTTGCAGTCCTGCACGCTGGGGTGCTTGAGCAGCGTGTCCATGATGAAGCGGCTGTAGTGCGCCATGTCGGCCACCACCACGCGCAGCAGGTAGTCCATTTCGCCGGTGAGCGATGCGCACTCCACCACCTCGGGCCAGGTCTGCACGCTGGCGCGGAACAGGTCCATGGGGTTGCGCTTGTGGCTCTCCGTGTGTTTTTCCAGCCGCACGTTCAGGTACGCCGTGAGTCCCAGCCCCACCGCTTCGGGCTGCACCAGGGCCACGTAGCGGTGGATCACGCCGCTGTCTTCCAGCCGCTTGACGCGGCGCAGCACGGCGCTGGGCGACAGGCCCACCTGTTCTCCGATGACGTCGTACGTCTCGCGGCCGTTGTCCTGCAGGCGGCGCAGGATGGCGCGGTCCAGCTTGTCGAGTGCGTCAAATGCTTTCATGACGCAGGATTTTACGAACAACTGCGTGATTTCTGCATGGTGCGCTGCACACACGGGTATGTCCCGATAGTGACTCCATGGCCCGAATACAAAAATTGATCTCGCAAAAAAAGAACGGTCGTTCGTTTTTGCGAGCATAAGAAACCATACCAACGGAGACAAACACATGACCGGATTTTTCAGCCGCTTTTTGCGGCGACTGGTGCTGGCAGCAACGGCGGGGTTGCTGCTGCTCGGCGTGGGCGCGCAGGCGCAGACGGGCTACACCCAGACGCGCTACCCCATCGTGCTGGTGCATGGCCTGTTCGGCTTTGACTCGGCCCTTGGGATCGACTACTTCTACGGCATCCCCGACGCACTGCGCCAGGGCGGCGCCAAGGTCTACGTCGCCCAGGTCTCGGCCGCCAACAGCACCGAGGTGCGCGGCGAGCAATTGCTGGCGCAGGTCAAGACCATCCTGGCGCTGACCGGGGCCCCCAAGGTGAACCTGGTAGGCCATTCGCACGGCGGCCCCACCACCCGCTATGTGGCGGGCGTGGCGCCGCAGCTGGTGGCATCGGTCACCTCGATTGGCGGCGTGAACCGGGGTTCGCGCGTGGCCGACATCCTGCGCGGCGTAGCGCCCGCGGGCTCGGTGTCCGAAGCCGTGGCCAGCGCCGCCGCCAAGGCGCTGGTGGGCCTGATCAACCTGACCTCCGGCGGCACCGGCCTGCCCCAGATGCCCACGGCGGCGCTGGACTCGCTGACCACGGCCGGCTCGGCCAAGTTCAACAGCCGCTTTCCGCAAGGCGTGCCCACCTCCGGCTGCGGCAGCGGCGCCGAGCTGGTGAACGGTGTGCGCTACTACTCCTGGACCGGCACCCTGCCCCTGACCAACGTGCTCGATGCCAGCGACGCCCTGCTGGCCACGCTGAGCCTGACCTTTGGCGAAGCCAACGATGGCCTGGTGTCGGCCTGCTCGTCGCGCTTGGGCAAACACCTGGGCGACTACCGCCAGAACCACCTCGACGAAGTCAACCAGCTGCTGGGCCTGCGCGACTGGTTCTCCACCGACCCCGTGACGCTGTACCGCCAGCACGCCAACCGACTCAAGCAACAAGGCCTGTAAGCCATGGCCCAGCCCTCGCGCACCTGGGCGGTTGCCGCCGCAGTCCTGGCCCTCACCACGGTCGCCGTGGTGTGGTGGCTGGGAGGCCCTGCCGGGTTGGGCGCGGGGGATACCCACCCATCGCCGGCGGGGGCGGCCGCCGCCTCCGCCGGTGCCCAGGTACAACCCTCGCCAGCACAGGGCGCGGACCACAGTTTTTTTGCACGCCGCCGCGCCATCACCACCGACGGCCCGGCCGACCCCCTGCTGGTGCACGGCCTGCGCGACACGCTGGAAGCCCTGCTGATGGAAGCGGGCGACGCCAGCGACCCAGCCACGCTCAAACAGCGCCTGGCCGCGCTGGTCAACCGGCATTTCCCCGCCGCCCTGGCCACGCGAGCCCTGGCACTGGCCGAGCGCTACGTGGACTACCGTGTGGCCCTGGGCAGCCTGCGTGCGCCGCAGGACCTGACCGACCCACGCGCGCTGCGCGACGCGCTGGAGGCGCGCCACAAGGTGCGCCTGCAGTTTTTTGACGACGCCGAATACGACGCCCTGTTTGCCCGCGAGGCCGACCTGGACCGCTACACTCTGGCGCGCCTGGAGATTGAGCGCAACACCCAGCTCAGCCCCGAGCAGCGCGCCCAGGCGCTGCAGGCGGCCGACAACGAACTCTCCACCGAGCGCCGCGCCGAACGCAGTGCCGCCACCGCTCACATGGCGGCCGCCGCGCAGACGGCCGCCTTCAACGCCAGCAACGCCGACGAGCGCAGCCGCTACGCCACCCGCAGCGCACAGTACGGCCCGGCAGCCGCCCAGGCCATGGCGCAGCTGGACCGGGAGGAACAGCACTGGAACCAGCGCCTCGACCAATACAGCCAAGCCCGCATCCAGCAGGGCGAGGGCCCCGGCCTGCAGCAATTGCGCCAGCAGCTCTTTTCGTCCGAGGAGCAACAACGCATTGACGCCGCCCTGGCGCTGCGCCGGCTCAACGCGGGCACCTCGGGCTCATAGGGACCTTTTGTCGACCACGCAGCGCTGCGACGGCCAGCCCGGCCCAATGCGCCGTCAGACTGCGCGAAATTTTGACCATTCACAAGATTCCTGCAAATCAAAGGCCAAAGCCTCTTGATTTCGCCAGAAACATGAGGCAGGCCGCGCCTACAGTCCATGACATTCATCAACGAATGCCGGAGACACCCCATGAATGCCGCCTTGCCGCAAGAAACCGCCGCCCAGCTCGAAGCCTGGGACAACCCCATGGGCCTGATGGGCTTCGAGTTCGTCGAATTCACCTCGCCCCAGCCCGGCGTGCTGGAGGCGGTGTTTGAAAAGCTCGGTTTCACCCTGGTCGCCAAGCACCGGTCCAAGGATGTGGTGCTGTACCGCCAGAACGGCATCAACTTCATCCTGAACCGCGAGCCCCACAGCCAGGCCGCCTACTTTGGTGCCGAGCATGGCCCCTCCGCCTGTGGCCTGGCCTTCCGTGTGAAGGATGCGCACAAGGCTTACAACCGCGCGCTGGAGTTGGGCGCCCAGCCCATCGAGATCCCCACCGGCCCCATGGAACTGCGCCTGCCCGCCATCAAGGGCATTGGCGGTGCGCCGCTGTATTTGATTGACCGGTTTGAAGACGGCAAGTCCATCTACGACATCGACTTTGAATTCATCGAAGGCGTGGACCGGCGCCCCGTGGGCTACGGCCTGAACCTCATCGACCACCTCACGCACAACGTGTACCGCGGCCGCATGGGCTTCTGGGCCAACTTCTACGAGAAGCTGTTCAACTTCCGCGAGATCCGCTACTTCGACATCCAGGGCGAATACACGGGCCTCACATCCAAGGCCATGACCGCGCCTGACGGCAAGATCCGCATCCCGCTGAACGAAGAGTCCAAGCAGGGTGGCGGCCAGATCGAAGAATTTTTGATGCAATTCAACGGCGAGGGCATTCAGCACATCGCGCTGATCTGCGACAACCTGCTGGACGTGGTGGACAAGCTGGGCATGGCCGGCGTGCAGCTGGCCACCGCGCCCAACGAGGTCTATTACGAAATGCTGGACACCCGCCTGCCCGGCCACGGCCAGCCGGTGCCCGAGCTGCAGTCGCGGGGCATCTTGCTGGACGGCACCACGGCCGACGGCACGCCCCGCCTGCTGCTGCAGATCTTCTCCACCCCCATGCTGGGCCCGGTGTTCTTTGAATTCATCCAGCGCGAGGGCGACTACCGCGACGGCTTTGGCGAAGGCAACTTCAAGGCGCTGTTCGAATCGCTGGAGCGCGACCAGATCCGCCGTGGCGTGCTGAACACGTAAGACATCGGACATCCAGGGTTAACCCTGCACAGGTGCCTATACTGCGCGCTCCCCGGAACTCAAAAGGATCCCGATGTCGCTCCGTAGCACCCTGTTCAGCACCCTTCTGGCCAGTGCGGCCACTGTCGCGCTGGCGCAGAACCCGTCTGCCCCGCTCACCATCGTGGTGCCCTACCCCGCTGGTGGTCCGCTGGACACCTCGGCCCGCATCGTGGCCGACGGTGCCGCAGCCCAGTTGGGCTCCATCACCGTGGAGAACAAACCGGGGGCAGGTGGCAATACCGGCGCCGACCAGGTCGCCAAGGCCGGGAAGACCAGCAACCAGGTGTTGATGGGCGCCGTGGCCACGCACGCGGTGAACCCCTGGCTGTACAAGAACTTCCCCTACAACGCACTCAAGGACTTCAAACCCCTCGTCCTCGTGGCGCGCACGCCCAATGTGCTGGTGGTGAACGCGGAGCAGGCGGCCAAGCTGGGCATCAAGACCACGCCCGACCTGGTGCAGTACCTCAAGAAGAACCCGGACCAGGCCAAGTACGGCTCGGGCGGCAACGGCAGCATCGGCCACATCTCGGCCGAGATGTTCAAGTCGCTCACAAACACCCGGATGGGCCACACGCCGTTCCAGGGCTCGAAGCCCGCGCTCGCCGCGCTGGAATCCGGCCAGGTGCTGATGGTGTTTGACAACCTGGCCTCGGCGCTGCCGCAGATCCAGTCGGGCAAGCTGCTGGCGCTGGGTGTGACCACCCTCAGCCGCAACGAGGCGCTACCGAAAGTGCCCAGCATCAACGACAGCGTGCAGGGCTTCAACGTGTCCACCTGGTTCGGCCTGTTCGCGCCCGCCTCGCTGCCCGATGCCGACGCGCGCCGCTACGCCAATGCGTTCTCGGCAACGATGCATTCGCCCGCTGGCAAGGAGAAGTTCAAGAAGATGGGTATCACGCCCGAAGAGCTGACGCTCGACGGGTTTGCGCAGTTTGTGCGCTCGGAAAACAGCAAGTACGACTTCCTGATCCGGGCCGCAAAGATCAAGATCGATTAGCAGCCGCGTGGGCTGGTGCGCACCCCCGTCGCGGTGCGCCGACCATGGCGGCAAAGGAGAAAAAAATGGGACAAGCCCCTGTCGTCTATGGCCAATCCACCCGCCCACCGCGTGGCGACTACTCGCGTGCCAACGCGGACTACACCTGCCCGCAGGACTACGCGGCCTACACCGCCGCCGACCACGACACCTACCGCCGTCTGTACGAGCGCCAGCGCGCCCTGCTGCCGGGCCTGGCCAGCCAGGCGTTCATCGACGCTCTGCCCTCGCTGGGCGCCAGCGACCGCATTCCGCGCTTCGAAGAGGTGAACGAGCGCCTGTACAAGGCCACAGGCTGGGAGCTGGTGGGCGTGCCGGGATTGATCCCCGAGGTGCCCTTTTTCACCTTGCTGGCCAACCGTAAATTCCCGGTGACGGGCTGGATCCGCAAGCCCGAGGAGTTCGAATACATCGTCGAGCCCGACATTTTTCATGACCTGTTCGGGCATGTGCCGCTGCTGTTCAACCCGGTGTTTGCGGACTATGTGCAGCGCTACGGCCAGGGCGGGCTGAAGGCGCAGGGGCTGGGGTCGTGCGAGATGCTGAGCCGCTTGTACTGGTACACGATCGAGTTCGGGCTGATCCGCGAAGCGGGGCAGTTGCGGGCCTATGGCGCGGGCATTTTGAGTTCGTCGGGCGAACTGGCGTACTCAGTGCAGAGCCCGGAGCCACAACGCATTCCGCTGCAACTGGAGCGCACCATGCGCACGCGGTACAAGATCGATACGTACCAGCAGACGTATTTTGTGATTGACAGTTTTGAGCAGCTGTTTGAGATGACGGCGGCGGACTTTGCGCCGATTTATGAGCGGCTGCGGGGGTTGCCAGAGTTTGCAGCGGATGAGCGGGAGGCTGTGGCGGCTTGATTTCTGGTGGTATTGGCTGCTAGCGCTAGTGAATCATTCCTTGAAAGCTACATATTTAATAGCACTTCTTCTGCATTCAGCAATACCTGACTGAGGTTGTTGGAGCTTGTGGATGAATCGGTCTCTGTGCCTGGTTTGAGGGCGGAGGCCGGGAGTCGCCCGGCATGCGAGTCCCTTTCTTTCGCGTCGCCGAAAGAAAGGAACCAAAGAAAGGGCGACCCCA
>NZ_JAOBSQ010000089.1:0-1593 GCF_025246485.1 Acidovorax sp. K2F | reverse complement strand
CGCCCATACGCCTGTTCGCCTACTCACCCTCACGCAGCACAGAGGCGGCGCAGCTTCTGTACGTCGGTGCGCGCGAGGGCGGCGTGCTGATGACCGACGGCTACGAGGTCTACAACAAGATCGCCTTGGCGAACAAGCTCGTGCAAATCGGGTGTTGGGCACATTGCCGGCGTTACTTCAATGACGCGCTGCAGGCCTTGCCCAAAGCCAACCGGGGGGCTGAGCAATTGGCGGCCAGGTTCATCGCGCTGATCGGCAAGCTCTACCGCGTGGAGGCCCTGGCCAAAGAGCAAGGGCTGGATGCGAATGCGCTGCTGCATAGCCGCCAAGCCAACAGTGTGCCCGTGCTGCAAGAGATCCAGGCCTTGCTGCTGGCCAACGTTCATGCGGTGCTGCCAGGCAGTTTGCTGGGCAAGGCGCTGCACTACCTGTCCTCGCAGTGGGCCAAGCTGGAGCGCTTCGTCACCAGCGGCAACTACCCGATAGACAACAACGGCTGCGAGAATTCGATCCGCCCGTTTGTCATCGGAAGACGCAACTGGCTCTTCGCCGACACCGTGGCCGGCGCCAACGCGAGCGCCAACCTGTACTCGTTGCTGGAGACCTGCAAGGTCAACGGCGTTGATGGGTACCAGTACCTGCGCTCGCTGCTAGTGGCACTTCCACGGGCCAGGACCGTCGATGACTACGAGGCCTTGCTGCCCTGGCGACTGGCGCGGTGATCCACCGCCTGACAGTTCGAGGCGCGAGATGGCTCAGTGCAAATCGGCCGCAGCACCACAGCACTTCTTGAACTTCGCCCCGCTCCCACAAGGGCACGGATCATTGCGCCCCACCTTGGGCTGCATCGACTTGGCCACCTCCCGCTGATAGACAGCGAGCCGAAGTGGCAGCCAGTGAGCGTGCATGTCCAGAACAGCCGGCGGGATTTGTTGAGCCAGCTCCGATCGCATGGCCGGTGTTCGGGTGAGTTCGTCCTGATCCACGCAATAGTCGTCTTCGCCCAGCAGGGCAATGGGTCTGAACCAAACTTGCCCTTGGGGAGTGGACAGCAACGGTTGCCAGTCCTTCCAGCAAAGCCTCATCCCCTGGACAAAGCCGTACGCCCACGATTCTGCGTCGTCGTATTCACGCTCGTCACCGTCGTAGGTCATCGTTGACCAGCACGGGCTGATCTCCCGGGGGTCATCCCCCAGGCCGGCAATGATGGTGTTGAAGTGGCGCATGACCAAGCCCAGCATGTGGTTCAGCTCTTCGACGGAACCCATCGGAGGCATCATCTCCTTGGTACCCCAGATCTTGGGCAGCCATTGCTTGGGATGTACGGTCGTCGGCCCGACCGCAATGGCGTGCAAGAACCCATCGACCATGTCCATGGTCATGCCTTCTTCCGTGTCAACGCCGAACAGCAGAAAGTGGTCGAGTTCTTCGAACTCTTCCTCGGACAAGGGAGCAAATGGGTCTGTCATCAACTGAATGTGAAATGCGGCGTTGACCCAGATTCTCGCGCGTCGCAGACCGCACCACGCCGAGAGAACATTCATTGCCTCAACGGGCACCCGAGTGCAAGGGCGTGGTCAATAGAGCGCTTAC
>NZ_JAOBSQ010000088.1:0-1612 GCF_025246485.1 Acidovorax sp. K2F | reverse complement strand
CCTTAAGCGCATACACCCTTATTTGCATCTCATTGCCAAACCTCCCATGTCCGGCATCGGCATAAGCTATGCGCCCGCACTGCTTCCGGACGAGCTTCTTTATTCGTGGCTAGGCAGGCTTGCCGCACTCAATGCCGGAGGCGCGCCGCGTGACGTCCTCCAGCGATTCTTCGGCTGTCGCACGCTAGTGCCGAGCGTGGACTTGCAAACGAGGCTTCTTGCAATGACGCAGCAGCTCGGTGGCTTGCTTCCATTCACGACCCTTACAGAGCTGTTGGAGCGCGGCACCTTGCTGCCCTACCACCGTCCTTTCCTCACGACGGCTCTCCACACGCGCGTATGCCACAGCCTGCTACATGGCGACGGCAAAGGACTCAAGACGCTAATGGGCCGAGTGGCAAACCGCTTTGGCGCCAATCCAGCGCTACGCAGTTGCCCCGGCTGCTTGGCCGACAGCTGGGAGCACCACGGTAGCCTTTACTGGATGCGTCGGCATCAGTTGCCTGGCGTCAACTGCTGCACCCTCCATGGCGTCCTGCTACAAAACTTGCCGCTGCAAGCCCGGACGCACCGCCAGAGGCTGGTCCTTCCTGATGCAATGCCGGGAACGCAGCGCTCCATCCTCGCTGAAGTGCGACAATTGCGATTCGCCCAGCTATCGCAGGATCTAGTCGAAGCATCCCTGCCATCGATGGATCCGATTCAGCGGGCGTCGGCGTACCGGGATGCCGCGCTGACACTAGGATTTCGCACCCGCCGCAACCGCGTGGATTTTCCTTCGCTGGCCGACGAGCTGCGCCAACATTTCAATGATTTCCATGGTTTCGACCATCAAGCGCGGCTACTTGACACTGCTGCGCATCCGCTGGTGTGGCTACGTTCTCTGTTCGATATGCCCCAGCGATCGCTGCACCCAATTTGCCATCTATTGCTGATCGATTTTCTATTCGGCTCAGTAGCCGCTTTTGAGATTGCGTGTGGCAGATGCGACATGCGGCTCAAGGATTCACCTCTCGGCGCTCTTTCACTTATAGAGGCTGATGTTATCCATGCTTCATCCTCGGCGCCGACGATGGACGACGAGGCAGTCCTGCGAGATCCATCGCTGTCGTGCCGCCAGGTGGCAGCAAAGATCGGACGGAGCGTGACAACCGTCGTGACCTGGCGCCGGGCACAGAACATGCCGATCAGAGAACGCCGCAAGACGCTACATCCTTCAGTGATTGATCAGGTAGTTAAAGCCCTAGGCTCCTTGAGTTCGTTACCGGCCGTAGCTGCACGGACAGGTGTCTCACTAAGTTCGGTGTACCGAATCCTAGCGCAGTACCCGTCAACTCCGCGGCCAAGCAAAGACGCGGCCGGCATCGCTCAAGTTCAACTGCGGCGAGCACGGTGGATGGAAGCGCTGCTGGCTTGTCAAAAGGAAGGGATTTGCCAGGTGACTATGGTCAGGGCACGTGCCAGCGCCGACTACGCCTGGCTCTACCGGCATGACCGCACCTGGCTGGCGTCGACCACCCTCAAAGCGACGCCGTCTTTCCAACGCCGCATCAAGAAGCGCAGCCGAGTGGACTGGGTTCGGCGGGACGCAGAGCTAAGTCAGCTGCTGCAG
>NZ_JAOBSQ010000087.1:0-1676 GCF_025246485.1 Acidovorax sp. K2F | reverse complement strand
TGTTGATTTCCACGCAGAAGTGACCCACTAACCCCCAGGAGGGGGTGCGGATAAAAACTTGGACTGGTTTATGTCGCAAGTCCAAGGCTCACCCGGTATTCAATGGGGCTGAGAGAGCCAAGGGAGATCTTGATTCGCTTTTCGTTGTACCAGCGGATGTACGAGTCGACCAACTCAATGAATTGCTCAATGGTCGTGCCCTTCCAGTCTCGAGGATAGAACAGTTCGTTCTTCAGCCGCCCGAAGAACCCCTCGCACGCCGCATTATCTGGAGAGCAAGCCTTGCGGGACATCGAGCGGGTGAGATTCGCATCACTCATTCTCGATAGCCAGCCAGGCCAGCGGTAGTGGCCACCGCGGTCGGAGTGAACCACGGGCCTATCTGGGGTTTCTGCCACCGTTTCGATGGCGGCATCCAGCATGGTGTTGACCAGCTCAGCATCCGGACTCGTGCCGATGGTCCAGCTCACCACCATCCCGTCGAAGCAGTCGATGATCGGCGACAGGTAAACCTTGCCTGCCGGGATCTGGAACTCCGTGATGTCCGTGAGCCACTTCTCGTTGGGGGCTGAGGCCTGGAAGTCGCGGTTGATGATGTTTTCGGGCGCTGGACTGATCTCACCCAGGTACGAGGCGTATCGGCGCTTCTTGGGCTTTGGAACGACCAGGTGTGCCTGCTTCATGAGCCGCTGTACCACCTTCTCGGAGATCGGCCCCTGTTGCCTGGCCAGCGAGGCCTGCAATCTGCGATAGCCGTAGCACCGGTGATTCGACTCGAATATCTCGGTGATGGACTGCCGCACCTGCAGATATTTGTCGCCCACCACTGCACGGGCCCGGTGGTAGAAGTACGAGCTACGGGCCAGCCCCACCTGCGCGAGGAGCTCTGGGAGCCCATAGTGCCCTCTCAGGGCGTCAATCAGCAGTGTCTTCTCCCGGTTGGACAGGAGCTGCAGATTGACGCCCAGGCCTTTTTTTAACAGTTCATTGGCCTTATTCAAGAGGTCCTGTTCAAGCCTCAATTGCCGGACCTCGCGGCGCAATACAGCCACTTGGAGTTCGAGTTCGTCGCGCTCTCGTTGCTGGGGAGATCGATGGGTGTGTTTCATTGAAGCAGGGGCCTCACGTCCCAGAAGTTGGTTCTTCCAGTTGTACAACGTTGGCCGGCACACGCCGAGCTTGTCGGCAACAGCCTGTGCACTTTCCTGGCGAGTGCAGAGCTCCATTACTCCCGCTTGCTTCAATGACTCGGGATACCTTCGCTGCCCAACACTACCGACGATTGCTTTCCTCGTCTCAGGAATGGCCTCGCGAATCCACTTTGTGAGCGTTCCACGACCGGGATAGCCCAGGGCCCTCATAGTGGCTGCAATGCATCGATCATGGGTGAGGTAGTGCTCAAGGGCGGCAGCATTTTGCGCCTGTGAGAACTTGGGCTCACGCCCTGCATAGTTTTTAGGCAAGTCTTGGCGCCGCTGATATTCCCGATACCAACCTTTCAATGAGTTCTTGGTCGGGTATCCCAACTGCCTGATGGTGGGCCTGACTCGCATGCCCAACTGGATGAACAGCTCAACGGCTCGGATTCGGTCTTCGTAGGAATACATGAACTACCTTCTAGTAGTCCAAGTTTTAGTCCGCACCCCCGGTGGGTCAGCTTTGCGTGGAAATCAACA
>NZ_JAOBSQ010000086.1:0-1757 GCF_025246485.1 Acidovorax sp. K2F | reverse complement strand
CACTCTTCTCAGGCACCTTGTGCGCCGCAGGGAGGACGGTCGGTATATTGGTCTTTGGCCCACAGCGTGACCATCTTGGGTACGCACTTGTCAGCGGTTCGCTGGCGTCGCTTGTGCTATTCGGTGCTTGGAGAGTACTTGCAAGTGCGAAGAGGCAGACGAAGTAGTTGGTATCAGCACGATTGATTAACGCCTCGGGCGGACCGTGGTCTCCATGGAAACTGCGTGACGAGTTTCTGCATTGATCTTCAGCGAATGCCTGCAAATGGCCGCTCACTGCCCCACTGGCTGCGGTCCGGGACGGGTGTAACCCCACACCAGCACGACGCCATCTTCTATCGAGTAGGGGATGCTATGACGCCGGAGAATTCCAAGAAGCCAATCCGTAGAGGTGGCTTGCAGCTCCATCCACTCCAAGTCTGCGACCGGGTGGACATGGTAATAAAACTCCCCATCCCAGTCGGTGCAGAAGTCAGGTGGTGCGAACACGCTGCGAGCTCTAAATTGGGGATGCTGCTCGGGAGGTGCCCTGAGCATCTCAGCTCGAAGTTCCGCCCACTTCGTGTGATTGAGAACGGGGTGCAATTCGCCACGGCTAACCATCCCAGCCAAACGATCCATGTCAGACTCGCTCGGTCGAGGCATTGTCTTTGGACCCCATTCGAATGTGTGCTCAATGGCCATGGTGCATCCAATGTCCGGTTGTGGCGCCGAATTCTGCAGTCCAAAGGCCAGTGGAAAGCGGGTTGCCGAAATTTCATCGGCACCATCGGAGTGGTCAGATCGGAATGGGCTCAGTGTTCAGATGTGGCCGGAATACGCACCCGGCCCGCATACCTGGGCGGCGTGGCCCTGTACCAGCCTGATGGAGGGAGTAAGGCGGTCACCCCAGATTTGCACGGAGTCTACAGCGCGACTTCCTGATTTGTGGCACAGTTTTCCGAATGGCTACTGCAGTTTCCTCCTCCAAAAAGCGGCGCGCTCGCCAACGTACGCCGATGGTCGGTGCTGACCTTCAGCCGGCCATAGGTTCGGCTGTACAACGCGTTTTGAAAGCTGGCGGTTCCGACTTCCGGTTTCCAGCTCTCTCGGGCGCGGAGGCGGCCGCGCTCATGCAAGCGGCCGGCATCGTGAACCAGGGCGGAAAGCTCGCAAGTAAATACCGCTAATGGGTCGGATCGTCCTGGGTTTTCACGCGTGTGCCATTACGACCCGTGATGGGTTCGACCGTGGCGAAATCAAGCCGATACTCTCAAGCAATCCATATGATTGGCTGGGCGATGGTCTCCACTTTTTCGAGGGCGATTGAAGCCGCGCCTTGAAGCTGGCGAAATCCTCCCATGAGCACACCGCCCTTCTGCTCACACGGAAGCCAATTGCGCCCCCCGCCGTTGTGGGTGCGGTCTTAGGGGTTGATCGCTGGTTCGATCTCAAAACCCAAGCTGGCATTGCAGATTTCACACGGGCCGCCGAGGCTGTGGTCAGCGGGAGTGAGGAACGAGGCACGCCGCAGCCGCACAGCAAGGCCGCATTTGACGGTGACAAAGACCTCTTGCACCGAGCGTTCGATAAAGCGGCTCCCAGTCTGAAGCGTTCGTAGACTTTCACTTCCCAGAATGGCAGCTTCTAGCCGCCCCCCACGACTGCTCATCAGCGAGAAGGGTAGGCAATCTGCCGACCTCCGGCCGCGGTGTCGAACTCGGTGACCTCGGTGACGAATAGGCTGTCCAGGAGATCCGAAATAGGCACTCAGATTG
>NZ_JAOBSQ010000085.1:0-1827 GCF_025246485.1 Acidovorax sp. K2F | reverse complement strand
GTAAGCGATCCGCCAACTACGTCTTCCCACAGAGCGTCTGAGAGGGGAAGCTACGTGTCCATGTAGAACAAGGTGGACACGTATGTCAGAGATCGATGCAGAGGTGGTGAGGCGCCTGGTCACGGGGCGCAAGAACGATGGACGTGCCGTGTACGACCCGCAGGCCAAGGCCGAGGTGGTGCGGGCGTGCCTGCAGCCGGATGTGTCGGTGGCGCGCATGGCGCTGCAATGCGGCATCAACGCCAACTTGCTGCGCCGCTGGATCACCCAGAGCATGGGCTCGGACCTGAAGGCAAGTCGTGCCAACCTGCCGACCGTGGCCATGGCCAGCACCAGTGCTTTTGTGCCGTTGCGGCTGGCGGCCCCCGAGGCATCTCCCGTCACCGCCGCTGAGGTCAAGACACGCCTGCACGCCCGACTGCCCAATGGGGTGGAGATCGACCTCAGCGATGCAGACCCGGGTGGGTTGCTGCCCGTCCTTGAACTTCTGGGGCGCCTGCCATGTTCCGGCTCGACGACACGCTGACGGTGTACCTGCACCGCCCGGCCATCGACTTCCGAATGGGCATCAACGGTTTGGCCATCCTGGTGGAGCAAGCCCTGGGCATGAACCCGTTCGCGGCGGCGGTGTATGTGTTCAGCAACCGCCAGCGCAACCGGGTGAAGATCCTGGTCTGGGAGCGCAACGGCTTCTGGTTGTTGATGAAGCGCCTGGAGCAAGACCGCTTCATCTGGCCGGACGAGGCGGTGGTGCCGACGCTGACGGTGGAACAACTGCACTGGTTGCTTGATGGCATTGATCTGGCGGTCACACAGCGACACCCACAGCGGTTCTACGAGCGCGTTGCGTGAGGCTGGTGCTGCCGAAATGAGCAATGCCACTGCTGAGAATATTTGCCGCAAAATCCCCAGCACAAGGAACCGCCTGAGCGACAAGCAGATCGAAGCAGGCGATGGTTCACATGCCCACCGCCGAAGAATTTGCAGCCTTGCAAAAGGCGCTGGCCCAGGCCACCCAGACCAGCGAATCACTCGCTGGTGAGCTGCGCATCACGCGCGCCGAGCGCGACCTGCTCAAGGAGCAGCTCAACAAATTCAAGCGCCAGTTGTTCGCCGCCAAGAGCGAGGCCAGCGCAGGCCACCAGAAGGACATGTTCTTCAACGAGGCCGAGGCGCTCGGCTCGGCAACCCAGCCGGCCCAGGAAGAAACCGAGGCCGACGACAACACTGTCGAGGTTCCCGCTCACAAACGGACCAAGCGCGGGCGCAAGCCGCTGGACCCAGCCCTGCCGCGCGAGGTGGTGCGCCACGAACTGCCCGAATCCGAGCGTGTCTGTCCTCACGACGGTGCCGTGCTGCGGGAGATTGGCGTGGAGGCCAGCGAGCAGCTCGACATCATTCCGCAACAAGTGCGCGTGATCCGCCACGAGCGGGTCAAGTACGCCTGCCCGTGCTGCGATGGCACGCTGCGCCTGGCGGCCAAGCCCGAGCAAGTCATCCCCAAGGGGCTGTTCAGCGAAGGCCTGCTGGCCTGGGTGATCACTTCCAAGTATGTGGACGGCCTGCCGCTGTACCGCCAGGCGGCCTTGCTGGGGCGCTTCGGAGGCCGCGACCTCTCGCGCAACACCATGGCCGCCAGCGTGGTGCGGGTGGGCCAGGCGGTGCAGCCCGTCATCAACCTGCTGCGCGACCGGGTGCTGGACGCCCCGCTGATCTTCGGTGACGAGACCGAGATTCAGGTGCTCAAGGAGGCCGGTCGCAGCGCCCAGTCCAAGAGCTACATGTGGGCGCAGATGACCGATGGTTCAGGCGCCAGCGGCACAGGTC
>NZ_JAOBSQ010000084.1:0-1884 GCF_025246485.1 Acidovorax sp. K2F | reverse complement strand
CCGAAATCAGTCCCAGGCCGCAACTAGACGCTCGAGCATTGGCTCCACGAGCTGCTTGCCATGCAACTGCTCGCGCCATCGCAGCGGAATTGCTTGCTCGCCATAGATCAGCCCAGCCCAACCGCCCGCAACACAAGCCGTGGTGTCAGTGTCATTGCCGAAGCTGATCGCGCACCGGACGCAGTCCTCAAAGTTGCGAGTGCGCAGAACCGCTGCTACTGACGACCACAGGCAGTCCACTACGTATCCGCTCCCATTTGGCGCGTCTAGCCGACCATCCAATACGATCCGAAGCTCGTTTCGTTCCGCGTCTACCGTCGTTGTTTCAAGATACTCCTGAGCTTGGTCAAGCGCTTCCACGAACGGCAGACCTGCGAGTAACCGCGCAGATGTGATCGTTGCTAGGGAGCAGGCGAGCAGAGATCTTGTGTGCCCATGAGTGGGAAGACTTTGGCGTCGCGCGCGATCTACGAGAACACGGTCGTCCGCTGCGGGGACCAGGGCCGCGGGATGCACCCTCATGAGCGACCCGTTCCCGTTGTTACGCTCTTCATAGGGGCCGCTCTGGCTTGGAGGAACGCCTCGCGCTAGCCTGGCCAAGGCCTCCTGAGTCTGGATACCAATATCGAACACTTGGCCATCGGGAGTCAGTTCACCTGCCGAATACCAAGCCTGCAGCCCTGCAGCAAATCGTTCTTCAAGGCCAGTCTCCCCATCGAGAAGAACCTTCAGGAGATGAAGAGCTTGAGCCCCATCGTCGCTCCACGTTCCTGCTGGTACGCCAGCATGAGCACGGTGAAACCAGGGCGGCGGTGCCATTTCAATCAAACAGGTCTCAGGCAAATCTATCGCAGAGGAGAATTCGTAAGGCACTCCCAACGCGTCGCCGATGAGCAGACCATACATAGCCCCGCGAAGACGCGATTTCTTTGAGACGGATGCGGTGCTGATCACTTTGGATTTCTGAGAGCGGGTCGTTGATGCGGGTATTTTGCCCATGTACGCCTATCCACACTCCAAAGCTTCGGGGTGGCCCTCCCTCCTGCAATTTCCGACTTAAGTGGTACCCGATGCCTCATATCTCTGTCTGCTCGGACAGCTCCAGGGCGTCATCCACTTCAATTCCTAGATAGCGGACAGTTGACTCGAGTTTTGAGTGCCCGAGCAATAGCTGCACCGCCCGAAGGTTCTTTGTTCGTCGGTAGATGAGCGTCGCTTTCGTGCGCCGAATTGAGTGGGTTCCATACTCTGTCGGGTCGAGACCAAGCTGGTCCACCCAGTGCCCGAGAATTCGCGCGTACTGGCGAGTTCCCAGATGAGGAGACTTGTGCAGTCGGCTGGGAAACAGGAAATCTTCTGACCTTAGTCCAGCAAGCTCAATCCATTTTTGCAGCGCTTCACGGGTGACTGCTGTGATTTCGAATTGAACTGGGCGCTGGGTCTTGTGTTGCATGACCAGCGCTCGCGAAGCGACCTTATCGCCATGGCAGACATCGCGGACCCTAAGGGCCACCAAGTCACATCCCCGCAGCTTGCTGTCGATGCCGAGATTGAACAGCGCCAATTCCCGCACGCGATTCTCCATCTGCAGCCTCACTCGTAGTGCCCAGATATCTTTGGGCTTAAACGGAGCTTTCTGACCAACGATCTTGCCCTTATTCCAGGGCTCACGGCGTACAGCGTCAGTACTGGATTCCATGATGGTCTCCCACTGAGTTGAGGGATCAAGGACGATGCGCCTTTCGAGCGACGTTGTCTATGGTTAACCCGCGCCGACGGTGTCAGATCATCATCTAGAAACGCGGTGCTGGCTTGACGATGAATGTCCGCTCTCGCTACGAGCGGACAGTTGTCAATGGTGGGACGAGCGGCTGCTCTCAGCCT
>NZ_JAOBSQ010000083.1:0-2201 GCF_025246485.1 Acidovorax sp. K2F | reverse complement strand
GATCGAACGGTCTGTGGCGTATGTCCCCAATGAGGTCGCTCTTGGGATGTGTTTGGCCGAGGCGGAATCTGATCCCACCTCGAGACATGGCTTCGAAGTTGTTCGCTTCGTACAGGCCGTGCGTGCCCGACGCTCGCTGCCCACAGTCCAGCGATTCGTTTAACGGCTGGCCTAGGCCAGGGAGAAAAGCGGGAAGACAAGGTCAGGTGAATTCCAACGCCTCCACAGGGCGCACAGGCGGCGGCAGCAGGCGCGTGCGCTTGGATTTTGGGACACCTGAGACTCCTCTTGACAACGCGACGAGACATCGGCGGCACACCAAAAAGTTAAGGAAATACGTATGGAAATCGCTAAGCACATGTTTGACACAGTGGCAATCGGTGCGGGGCCGTGGTGCCCGCTGGAGAACCCCGACTACATCGAGGAAGCCATCTCGAGTGCACGACGCGGAGACATGTTCGCTCCGTTCCGTCCAGACGTGCTTAAGGCCCTTGTTGACGAATACTGCAAAGGTGGGGAGGCTTGGTTTGCCGTTAGTAAACGGTTCAGGCAAGCCAATTATCGAGTGCCGATGAACGACTTGGATCGTGCGATGCGCGCTTTGGTTGAGACTGCTGCAAGCGACGAGTCGTCCAACAACTATTCCGTCATCATCGGGGCTGCCCTAGCAGCGGCCGAAGCGGGCGACGCTTCCGCGCCCTTTGATCGCTCGGTCATAGAAGCGCTTGTCAGTCTATGGATCCGCGACGAGTTCAGTGCTCGTGACGTAGGCCGCTACTTCGCAAGAGCAAACTACAAGATCGAGTGGAGTGACCTCAGAGCTGCCATCCAGCGCGAAGTGATGTTGATGCTGGGAACTTCAAAAGCCGCGCGCATTGTGAAGTTGGCCGATTACAAGTGGGATCGCCGTCGTGATGATTCTGGAGAGTGTTTCACGTACTGGGCACCGGTTGCTGCCCGGAAGTCGCCGATGCGCAAGCGTACGTAGAACGATGCCCCCAGGCCCGAAGTGTCGGCAGCCTGGAAACCTGCGGTTTCTGGCCCCCTTCTGAGGGAGTCTGGAAACCTGAAAGGCTGGGAACCTGACGCTGCTGTTGCGTCGGCGCCCGGCCCACATCTATCTACCAATTACTGATACCTATCTGCTCACGGCGGAGCTAATGCGCTGCGCGTGACACAACTTGAGGATTGAAATGAACACTACAGAAATCGAAGCACAGAATGTTGAGGCACAAAGAGTCGAAGAGATCGCTCACCCACTTGACAAGTTCTCTTTGAGGGGAAAGCACGAGCTGCTCGTGACACAGAAGCTTGCGCAGGTTCATGTCATGCAAGGTGTGGCGCTGCTTGGGGAATCCACCGTGCTGTACGCAGAGCACAACACAGGAAAGACGTTGATCACGTTTGCACTGCTTATTGAAGCGATCGAAAGTGGGCGCGTCCGAGCCGACAAGGTCTACTACATCAATGTGGATGACTCCTTCAACGGGGCCGTAGACAAGCTTGGCTTTGCGCAGAAGTACGGCTTTCACTACCTTGCGAGGGACCAAGAGGGCTTCAGCGTGGAACGCCTTCGCGTGGCAATGCTAGAAATGATCGAAACAGGCACGGCCAACGGGACGGTATTGGTATTGGACACACTCAAGAAGTTCGTCGACTTGATGGACAAGACGAAGAGTTCGAAGTTTGCCGACTTAGTCAGATCTTTTGTGTCCAAAGGCGGCACCGTGATTGCCTTGGCACACACCAATAAGAACCGTGGTGCTGATGGTCGGCCGCAGTATGGAGGTACTTCGGACATCATCTCTGATTTCGACTGTGCGCACATCATGAGTGCGACCGACGCTGAAGGCCAACAGGGCGTCAAGTTGGTGGAGTTCAGAAACGAGAAGTCTCGTGGCCCGGTCGAGAAGTATGTGTACTGCACATACCCCGGTGATCCCAAAGTGCCCTATGCGGAAAAGCTCGCGGCAGTTCGTCTTGTTCCTGAAGAAGAACTGGCTGAGATGAAACATAAGGCGCGTATGGCACGTGACGCCGAAGCCATTGACATCATCAAGAAATGCATCTCTGACGGTGTTTCTCAGAAAATGGAGCTTCTGAAAGAAGTGCAGGCACAAACGGACCTAAGCCGCCGAGCTGTTGGCATTGTGCTCGAGACATATGCTGGGACAGACAAGACACGCAATTTCTGGTCAGTG
>NZ_JAOBSQ010000082.1:0-2765 GCF_025246485.1 Acidovorax sp. K2F | reverse complement strand
CAATCGTCGATCACCACGACCCGTGCTATGCGTTTCCCCATACGCATGGTCGCGTCCGAACCGCTCCTCGCCGTTCGGACTTCAAACCCTTCCAGTTCGAGAAGGTCTTTGGTGATCCGGCGGAGCTCTTCGTCTGCAGCTACAAGTAGGACGCTACGTGCCATGGGTGCGGAAGCGTATCACGGCGAGGCTACGTCGCAGGGCCGGTTCTCGCGAGCTTGTCCCAGATCATCAGTGGTACTGCGCTTCATCAAATAGTAGAACTTGACAGAACTACTTTTGCATTGATACATTTGATTGCGACTGAGAACAAGTCGCATTTTGTTATTGCGTGATCCACGCCCCATGTCTTCGCGATTTCGGGGGCGTCCTGACTCCTCTTCCCGCTCCCAAGGCTCTCAATGCTTCAAATGAATCGAACCCAATCCTCTGGTGTGGTCACATCCCCGCGGCGTAACGCCATCTGCCGCGCCATTGAAATCGTTGCGGCTACCGCAACCCTCTCCATGCCTGCAGCCTCGGCATTGGCTCAGGCCGCCTCGCTACCCACTGTGACGGTGACCAGCGAGACGGAAGAGGGCTACGCCGCACCGCGCAGTTCAACTGCCACGAAGACTGACACGCCCGTGCGGGATACCCCTCAGTCGATTTCCGTAGTGACCAAAGATCAGATCCGCGACCAGGCTGCCCAGAGCCTGGCTGAGGCAACGCTCTATGTGCCTGGCATTGGCTTTGCGCAAGGAGAAGGCAATCGCGAAACGCCTATTTTTCGCGGCATTAGCAGCACCGGAGACTTCTTCATCGATGGGGTTCGCGATGACGTCCAGTACTACCGAGATCTCTACAACATTGAGCGCGTGGAAGTCTTCAAAGGCCCTAACGCGATGATTTTTGGTCGAGGGGCCACGGGCGGTCTCATCAACCGTGTGAGTAAGCAGGCTCGATGGACCCCTTCGCTGGGAGGCTCTGTGACGCTGGGCTCGAATAGTAACCGCCGCCTCACCGCCGACATCAATCAGCCGATCAGTGATCAGTTGGCATTCCGTGTGAACGCCTTGTACGAAAACTCTGACAGTTACCGCGATGGCGTCTGGATCAAGCGATCTGGCGTCAACCCCACCTTGTCTTGGCGCGCGGGCTCTAAAACACTGGTGACCCTTGGATATGAGCATTTCAAGGACGACCGGATTGCCGATCGCGGAATCAGCACCTTCAAGGGCGTACCTTTAGCGGTCGCACCTTCTACGTTCTTCGGGAATGCGGCTGGCAGTCCTACTGGAACAACGCTCAATGCCTTCAGTGCGTCGGTTGAGCACGAGTTCGACAGTGGCCTATCTCTTCGCAACCGCACCAGAATCACGGATCAGGACAAGTTCTACCAGAACGTCTTTCCGGGTGCAGTCAACGCGGCGGGCACATCAGTCGCTATCAGCGCATACAACAATGCCACCAGCAGAAAGAGCATCTTCAATCAAACCGACTTCAGCTACAACATCAGTGCTGGCTCTGTGAAGCACAAGCTGTTGTTCGGTATGGAGTTAGGACAGCAGGACACAGACAACTTCCGGAACACAGGGTACTTTCCGGGCAACGTTACGAGCGTGACGGTGCCGCTGTCCAATCCCACGACTTCACTGCCCATTCAGTACCGCCAAAGCGCCACGGATGCGGACAACAGTGGTAAGGCGAAGGTTGCCGCGCTGTACTTCCAGGATCAGATTGAGCTGTCTCCTCAGTTCCAGATCGTAGGCGGCTTGCGCTACGACAAGTTCACTGTCGATTTCCGGAATAACCGCAATGGTCAAACGTTCGACACGTCGGATGGCCTTGTGTCGCCTCGTGTGGGTGTCATCTACAAACCTGTAGAGGCCGTCTCGCTGTATGCCAACTACAGCGTCGCCTATCAACCGCGTGCTGGCGATCAACTGTCCTCGCTGAGTCTCACAAATGCAGCGCTCAAGCCAGAGAAGTTCAAGAACTTTGAGTTGGGAGCCAAGTGGGATCTGCGCTCTAACCTATCAGCCACAGCAGCGCTCTATCGATTGGATCGCACCAACGTGATCGTGTTGGATCCCACAGATCCAACCAGCACTCGCACTATGCTGAGCGATGGCCAGCGTTCGCAAGGGCTTGAGCTGGGCCTGACAGGGCGGGTAAATGCCGCGTGGAGTGTGGCAGGTGGCTACACGTATGCAGACGCAAAGTTTGTGGCCGATACCTCTGCCACGCAGCGAGCCGGTGGCGCGGTGGGCCAAGTTCCAAAGCACACCCTGACGCTGTGGAACCGCTATGACTTCACTCCTGCCTGGGGTGCAGGTTTGGGCGTAATACATCGGACGAAGATGTTTGCAGCCAACGAGCTGATCGCTACCGCTGCTAACCCCACGCCGAATGTCTCGCTCCCTGGCTACACCCGTGTCGATGCTGCTGTCTTCTACACCATCAGCAAGTCCATGCAAGTACAGCTCAACGTAGAGAACCTTCTCAACAAGAAGTACTACATCAACGCCAACAGCAACACAAACATCACGCCGGGCGCGCCTCGTGGCGTTCGATTGGCGCTGAATGCGAAATTCTGATTGACGAAGCCCGGCAGACTAGTTGAGGTTGAACCGCCCCGGGTTTTGAGGAGGCTCCAACACTTGAGAAGATGGAGCTATGACCAAGTCAAACAAGTTCTCACCCGAGGTCCGCGAGCGCGCCGTGCGCATGGTGCAGGAGCATCGAGCCGACTACCCATCGCTGTGGGCAGCCATTGAATCGAT
>NZ_JAOBSQ010000081.1:0-2932 GCF_025246485.1 Acidovorax sp. K2F | reverse complement strand
GCTATTACGCCGCAACAGTCTTGCTGGCTCGCAGGGAGTCGGGTGATACCGAGAAGATATTTGTGGCCATTGCTACGGATTTCATTTACAGCAACTCCAAGGCCATCCACCTTCCTCTGGGCCTGCGCTTGACCGAGGATGTCCACGAAGTTGAGATGCGCGCCGACGGTGACGACCTCGTCTTCTCCCACTTGCGGAATTCATGGCATGGTTTTTTGTCGGCGGGTTACGCGTCAGTGACGACTTTTTGCCTGAGCGAGCGTCCTAGTAACAACATGCGCGGACGCAAGCCCCGTCAAGTGAAGCACCTCAGCGAGCGCGCGGAAATGGTGTTTAGGCGACAGAAAAGCCGGCGCGCGCGGCAAGGCTGAGGCTTGTGGTGTCAAAGGACCTTCAAAGTGACGCCATTCGCAATCTGGGCTACTACGTTGTCCGCCTCGACCAAACTAGTCCACTCACTATGCTCATACAGAGAAAAATTGATGGGACGCATCAGCTTACTCTCAGCTTCATGCAAAGCTTCAGAAAGTTCGAGCAAAGAGACTTGACCGATAACAATCAAGTCAATATCGCTTTTCGCGCTGTCAGTGCTTTTCGCAACTGAACCAAAAACGAATGCTGAACTGATGTTGCTGGCAAACGGTGCCAAGGCTTCTTTCAGTGGCTCCACAACACTGAAGGACTTGTGCGCGATGCTGCGCAATTCTGCATAGAAGATGAATTCGGTGTTGACCCTGATGCTCCGCTGGGTGCCTCTACGTTCATCTTCTAAAAGTACGCCTGAATTTATCAGTCGCTCTACCTGCTTCTGAGCGCTTCCGCGACCGCTGTCTGCTAAGCGCAGCAGTTCTCTCAGAGTGAAGCTACGGTCGGGATGAAGAAGCGTCGCTCCGAGTACTTTTTGCAAGGTCGGCGTGAAAAGAAAATCTGCGAGACCCAAGGCCTGTCCTTCAAGTAGGGACAAATGTCCTCATTCTAGGGACATGTAGTTACCTCTGGCAACCGGCAGGTGGAGGTTTTTGCGAGGGCTACGCGTTCTTAACCAGCGAGCTTTTCAAAACTTTGATTGATACGCTCGCCCTGTGTATCGGCAACATTTAAAAGAGGTTTCTACAAATGGTCTATCAACAAAAGATGCCTTAAACGCCATAACGGAACTCAGCCCCTCTGCTTTGGGAGCAGAAGCTCTCGCAACAGAGGGAAAGTGTATGAAAATCAATGGGTTAGAAGGGTTCCGTTATTCCATAACGGGACTCTTAAACGAGAAATCCAATTCGTTCCAACATGCGAATACGGCGTCACTCACAGTGACCATGGCCGCCACGTACGACAACTTAATTCAATTTCACCAAAATAGAATTCGCAGCGAAAGCAATTCAAACAACCCAGAGCAGATGTGCAGAAACAGCCTGACGGCATTGCGGGGTTTTCTGCAATGGCTTGGTAAGACAGGTAGCTCCCCCATAGGCGCCGAGCTAGGTGTCGACTTCGACGACGCGCTGTCAAGACACCTGCGTGCACTTTCACTAAGTCCGAGGTCCGTGAGTGACAGGAAAAGCCTGCTCAACGGATGGCGCGCAAGCTTTGAATTGCTCGGCGTGTCACCAGAGGTAGCGGTGCGTGGTCGTGAGCGACGCTCTGCTGTATTTATCTCGGCTGAGGCAACACCTTTTGAGCAAGGTCTTCGGTCTGCACTTAAACAAGCGAATATGAGCCCCAAGAGGGCGGCCGTGCTGGCCGGAGTGAGCACATCGGCGCTGGGTCGATGGACTCGCGGTGCCTTGCCGAACGTCAGGTCTGAGGCCACACTTAATAAATTAGAAGCTGTGCTGGGTCTGGCGTCGGGAACGCTTCAGCGTTTGTATCTCGACTCAATGAGAAAGCTTGCTCCCACACATCCTAATATCTTTAGGGCGCGGATGAGCGAGCGGCGAAAGCTCAGCTATGCCTTGAAAGCGTCTGACATCACGCCAAAGTTGCTTGCGCAATGGGCTGACCTGGTGCGGCACAAAACATCTGTGAGCGCGCGCGGTAGCAACCGCAGTCATCGGGGTCGATGGACAGTGTCCGGGCCAGCGGCCGAGTGCGTCAGACCGATGCCAGGCATCGATGTCTTTGATGGCAACTACATCGGTGCTGCATCAGTCAACTGGGCGCACGTTGTGAGCTATCTTGGATTTCTACGACTTTCCAAAAATGACGGAGGCTTCGGCGGGAACGCGGAAGGGGTGCAGACTCTGGGATGGCTAGCGATACCCGAGGCTGTCGAAGCGTTTTTTGAGTTTCGGAAAAATAAATCAGGGGGACTGATTCATACCGGTCACGCGGTATTCGCTAGCTTTGTAGCGTCGCTCTGTCATCCTTCGCACGGCTACTTCACACAGCATCCGGAGCTGCTTGAGGATGTCGGTCGAGATGCGCTTCGCGGGCGGACTTGGGAAGAGCTCAATAGAGAGTGCTTGGCCGTAGCACACGATTGGAAAGCCATTTGCACGGACGTTTCACGCGACCCCGTTCAGCCGATTCAAGCGCTACTGGACTCGCCGGAGCCTCTGGCGCCCGTACTGCGCGCGATGGAACGCATCAGGGCATTGGCTCGTGGTGCGACTGCGGGCAGCAAGGAAGAAGCTGTTGCTCGACGCAATGAGCTTCTGCTGGGTGTACTTCTTTCTAATCCGCTGCGGCGTAAGAACATCGTTGCGCTCACTTACAAAGCAGACAACTCAGGTTCTGTGTACCGGACTGCGGCGGGCGAGTGGCGAATTCGCATTGCGTCCAGAGATTTCAAAAATGGGAAAAAAAGTGGTGCGTCACATCGGTATGACGTTGCGATTGCATCTTGGCTGGCGCCGCTGATAACCGACTATGTCGAACATTTCAGACCGGTTCTTGTGGGTGCGTCAACTGCGGACAACCTTTTTGTATCGTCTAA
>NZ_JAOBSQ010000080.1:0-3009 GCF_025246485.1 Acidovorax sp. K2F | reverse complement strand
GTAAGCGTGGCCCCAAGGCCCTTCTTGTGAGGAGCGGAGGGTCAATGCAGGATATGTCCATATGCAAGACAGTGGACACACCCCAGAGTGGAACGGCCCGACGGTGGAGCGAGTCATGCGCAACGGCAAGCGCATCTACGTCTCGGCCTTCAAGGCCTGGCTGGTGGAGCAAGCGCTCAAGCCAGAGGTTTCGGTTGCCGGCCTGGCACTTCGCCACGGTGTCAACGCCAACCAGCTTCGCAGCTGGATGAAACTCGAGCACTGGCAGTCCTCACCTCATACGTTGTTGCCGGTCACGGTCGTCGCAGACGCTCGGCCAGCTGAGGTGGTGGCCACCACAAACGCTCGTCAGCCAACCCAACCCAAGGGGGTGATGGAGATTGAGGTGGGCGGCACTGTCATCCGTCTGCGCGGCCCAGTGGATACCGAGCAACTCAAGGCGGTGCTGGCCGTGGTGCGCGCATGATCGGTTTGCCAGCGAACACGCGGGTGTGGATCGTGGCCGGCCACACCGACATGCGCAAAGGCTTCGACGGTTTGGCGGCAATGGTCCAAGGAGCTTTGAGCGAGAACCCGTTCAGTGGCCACGTCTTTGTCTTTCGCGGCCGGCGCGGCGACATCCTCAAAGTGCTGTGGTTTGATGGCCAAGGTTTGCTGCTGCTGAGCAAGCGGCTCGAACGCGGCCGCTTTGTCTGGCCGCAAGCTGCATCCGGCGGCGTGTCTCTGACCTCAGCCCAACTCTCGATGCTGCTTGAAGGCATCGACTGGCGCATGCCGGCGCGCACGCACCGTCCCGATCTGGCGGCGTAAAGCTTGGCAGTTGCGGGTCATTCCCGATGAGGTGAGACAGCAGAGTTGGGCAT
The DNA here is from genome assembly GCF_025246485.1 of Acidovorax sp. K2F. Lineage (NCBI taxonomy): Bacteria > Pseudomonadati > Pseudomonadota > Betaproteobacteria > Burkholderiales > Comamonadaceae > Acidovorax > Acidovorax sp. K2F. The sequence continues at coordinate 2,146 of NZ_JAOBSQ010000080.1, read as the reverse complement.
ACTCAAAACCGTGCCGACGCCCCATCAACCGCCCCAGAACATCGACGAATTGCTGCGCATCATCGCGGCGCGCGACAGCGAGGTGGCCCTGCTCAAGTTGATGGTCGACAAACTCAAATTGCAACTGCTGCGCCGGGTTCGCTCCGAATTCGGTACCTCCAGCGAACAGTGGTCGGCGCAGATGCCTTTGATCGATGGTGGCGAGACCGCGATGGTCACTCGAGCCAAGGCCGCATCTGCACCGGCCCCCGCCAATGACCCGCAGATCGACCGCAGTCTGCCCGCGCACCTGCCGCGCGATGTTCGGGAGCACCTGCCCGAGATCAGCGACACGCACCAGGACACAAATGGCCAGTCCTGCGGGTGCACCGCTTGTGGCGCTCGACTGCGTAAGATAGGACAGGATGTCTCCGAACAACTGGAGTACGTGCCTGCCCACTTCAAGGTGATCCGGCATGTGCGTCCCAAGCTGGCCTGCGTGGCGTGCCATGCCATCTTCCAGGCCAGCGCACCCAGCCGCCCCATAGCGCGCGGACTGGCCGGTGCCGGCCTGCTGGCCCATGTGCTGGTGTCCAAGTACTGTGACCATTTGCCTCTCTACCGCCAAAGCGGCATTTACGCCCGCAGCGGTGTTGAGCTGGACCGCTCAACGCTGGCCGGCTGGGTTGACCAGGCCGGTCAATTGCTTGATCCCCTGGTGGCCGCACTGGGGCGCTACACCCTGGCGGCTGCCAAGATTCATGCCGACGACACCCCCGTGCCGGTGCTGCAGCCCGGGCGCGGCAAGACCAAGACGGGGCGCTTGTGGGTGTACGTCAGAGATGACCGTCCGATCGGCTCAAGTGCGCCACCGTCGGCCTGGTACCAGTACACCCCAGATCGCAAAGGCGAGCATCCAGAGCGCCACTTGAAGAAATATCGCGGCATTCTCCAGGCGGATGCCTATGGCGGCTGGGGCAAGCTGTACGCCTCAGGACAGATCACCGAGGCAGCATGCTGGGCGCACGCGCGCCGACCGTGGTGGGACCTGTACCTGAGCAGCGGCAAAGACGAGACGTCTATCGCAGCACAGGCGCTCAGACGCATTGCCGATCTGTATGCCATCGAGCGTGACATTCGGGGAAAGCCTCCCGACATTCGACAGGCCCAACGCCAGGCGCGTGCCGGGCCGCTGCTGCAGGAGATGCACGTCTGGTTGAGCCAGTTGGTTGGTCGGGTGTCGGCCAAATCGGAGTTGGCCAAAGCCATTGGCTATAGCCTGACACGCTGGCAGGCTCTGACGCGGTATTGCCAAGATGGGCGCATCGAGATGGACAACAACGCAGCAGAGCGGGCATTGCGCGGGGTGGCTTTGGGACGGGGCAACTACCTGTTCATGGGATCGGATGCCGGCGGCGAGCAAGCGGCGGCGATCTACAGCCTGGTGCAAACCGCCAAACTCAACGGGATTGACCCCGAGGCCTACTTGCGGGAGGTGCTCGGCCGCATAGCCGACCACCCCATCAACCGCATTGATGAGTTGCTGCCCTGGAACCTGATGCGGCAGTCCCGTCAGGCGGATCAACAACGCAAGGCGGCATGAGCGTGTCTGGCATTGACCCGCGGGTGCTGGACGCCCTGCAGAACGCAAGCAGCCTGGAGCTGTTCCAGCTCAGCACGCTGATCGAGCGGCTGCTGGCCGACCCACGCCGCATCATTGCCGTGCGCAAGGACATGAACCTGGGTCAAACCGTGCGCTTTGTGGACTGGCGCGATGGCAGTCTGCGAGAAGGCAAGGTGGTGGCCATGCGTGACACGCAGGTCACGTTGCAAGACCTGCGCGAGCGCAAAGAGTGGAAGTTGCCTTACGCCGCGATCGAACCGCCCTTGCCCGATCCTGCAACACGCCCTCAAGCTGTGGCGCCAGAGCCGCCGGCCGCCCCCCGACCGACGCGCAACGACTTTCGCTGCGGCGAGAAGGTCGCCTTTGAGGACAAGTACCTGCAGACCGTGGTGGGCACCATCGTGCGCATCAACAGCCGCACTGCAACCATCGACCCCGGTGATGGCACGCAGTGGCGCGTAGGCTTCGGCTTGCTGCGACACATCCTGGACGTCTGACTATCCCATAAGGACCTCGTCAAGAGGGTGCTGAGCTGACGCTTAC
>NZ_JAOBSQ010000008.1:0-114259 GCF_025246485.1 Acidovorax sp. K2F | reverse complement strand
TTGGCGAAGCAAAAGAAAGTTACTCGCACGCCGGGCGACTCCCGGCTCCCGCCCTCAACAAAGGCACGCCACCCAATCAGCGCACAAGAACCAACACTGCAAAATCAATAGCTATCCACCCATATCCCACTAGCGCATCCAGCCCAAAAACCAAAACATTACCCCCGCCCAACCTCCTCCAGACAAGCCTTCATCACCCCGGGGTCAAACGCCATCTGCACATGCGCAACCCCTTCCACCAACCTGTGTTCTGCCCCCGCCAACGCCGCTGTGGTCGCCGGAAACACGATGTTGTCGCAGTTCGAATACCAGCAGGTAAACAACGCAGCCCGCCCCGCAGGCTCCGCCCGCTGCAAGGCCACCACCCAATCCCCCGCCAAGCTCATCTGCCGCCCATTCACCGCCCGGCTGAAACGCCCCAGCCACGTTCCCCCATGCGGCGTGCCCAGCGTCAACACCCGGTGCACCCGCCCATCCGCCTGGTGCGCCCGCAGCCACGCCCGCACCGCCAAGCCACCCATGCTGTGGCACAACAGCACCGGCGCCTGGCCCGTGGCCGCCGTCACTTGGCACACAGCGTCTTCAATGATGTCCGCGTACTCGTCAATCGAGCCCATCGCCGGCTCCAGATTCACCGCCACATAGGCATGACCCCGCGCCTGCAAAGGCGCAAACCACGGCAGCCAGAGCCCCCGGTTGCACATGAATCCATGCACCAGCACCACGCCGCGCTTTCCTGTCGGCTGTGCAGGCAGCCAGTCGGGCACGGAATCATGGCGAAACGGCTGGCGCCAGCAAAACACCATCAACGCCACCCACACCTCGGCCCACCAGGCACCCACCACCTGCGACAGGCGGGCGCGGGGCGCAGCATCGGCACGGTTGGTGATGTGCATCAGCACAAACTCCACCGCCATCACCACCAGGTAAATGCCGAGCGGCACCAGTGCCCCCAGTACGGCACGCAACGGTGAATGGGGCCATTGCCACACCAGCCAGGCGGCTATGGTCAGCAGGATGAACAGGAGCAGGGTTCGTTGCCAGCGCGCGATCATGGTGGTGATGGGCAGATGTTGTAATTGACCAGCCGCATTGTGCGGTCTGACCACCGCCCGACCCCGCAGAACGCAGAAAGGACCCCGCCCCATGGATGCCGCCCAGACCATCCGCGACTGCATCGCCGACGTGACCGCCCTGCGCCTGCACCGCACGGGCGACCCGGCGCTGGGGGCGGCGGTGGGCAGCGTCAAAAGCTTGCAGGCGCGGCGCTTTCGGGGCACCTATGCGGACCTGATGGACTCGCCCTCGTTCGGACCCGCAGCACAGTTCTTTCTGGAAGAGCTGTATAGCGACACCGACTACACCGACCGCGATCTGCAGTTTGGCCGCATCGCCGGCACGCTGCAGACCATGTTCCCCCAACCGGTCGTGAACACCGCCGTGGCCCTGGCGGTGCTGCACGCACAGACCGAGGGACTGGACCAGGACATGGGCCGTGCGTGGTTGCTGCACGAAGCCGATGCGGCCAACGTTGCCGCCCGCTACACCGCCGCCTGGCGCACTGTGGGCCAGCGCCATGCGCGCCAGCAGCAGCTGCAGCGCGTGCTGGCCATGGGGAATGACCTGGCGCGCCTCACGCGCACGCCCGGCCTGCGGATGATGCTGCGCATGATGCGCGGCCCGGCCAACGCCGCGGGCATGGGGGCGTTGCAGAAGTTTCTGGAGGCGGGGTTTGACACCTTCGGCCAGCTTGCGCGCCAGCGCGGCGGGGTGGAGCAGTTCCTGGCCACCATCGAGCAACGCGAGCGGGCGCTGATGGAGCAATTGTTCGATGCCGATCCTGTCACCTGCGGGACCCAGCTCGCCAGCACACTAGGACAAGCCCGATAGCCCGCAACGCGCCCGCCTTCCACAATCTGTGCCCACCTATCAATGGCATTTGGCGAGCACAAGGAAACAAGCGCATGGAAAAGATCTGGCTCAAGAGCTACCCCCCGGGCGTCCCACACGACGTGAAGCCCGAGCAATACCGCTCTGTGGCCCACCTGCTGGAAGAGTCGTTCCGCAAACACGCATCCAGCCCGTTCTCGGTCTGCATGGACCAGTGGATGACCTATGGCGAGCTGGAACGCCGCTCGGCCGCGCTGGGCGCCTATCTGCAGAGCCTGGGGCTGGAGCCCGGCGCGCGCGTGGCCATCATGCTGCCCAACATCCCGCAGTTTGGCGTGACCATGGCCGCCGTGCTGCGCGCTGGCTACACCTGCGTGAACGTGAACCCGCTCTACACCGCCCGCGAGCTGGAACACCAGCTCAAGGACTCGGGCGCCACCGCCATCGTGATCCTGGAGAACTTTGCCCACACGCTGGCCGAGGTCATTGACCACACGGCCGTCAAGCATGTGGTGATGGCGTCCATGGGCGACCTGCTGGGCTTCTGGTTTGGCAAATGGATCACCTTTGCCGTACGCCACCTGGCCAAGATGGTGCCTGCGTATGACCTGCCGCTGTCCAATGGCCGCAAGGTCGTCACCTTCAAGAAGGCGCTGTCGCTGGGCGAGCACAAGTCGCTCGCGCCGAGCCAGGCCACTCTGGATTCGACTGCCTTCCTGCAGTACACCGGTGGCACCACGGGCTTGTCGAAGGGCGCGGTGCTCACCCACCGCAACATCGTGGCCGCCACGCTGCAGGCCGAGGCCTGGTTCACGCCCGCGCTGTCCAAGGTGGGCGACCTCTCCAAGGCCAACTCCATCGCCGCGCTGCCGCTGTACCACATCTTCGCGCTCACGCTGTGCCTGCTGGCCATCCGCCAGGGCTCCAGCCTCACGCTGATCCCCAACCCGCGCGACATTCCGAAGTTCGTGGCAGAACTCAAGAAGCGCCCCTTCCACATGCTGCCTGCGGTGAACACGCTGTTCAACGCGCTGCTGCAAAACCCACAGTTCAAGGCGCTGGACTTCTCGCACCTGTGCGTGTCGCAGGCCGGGGGCATGGCGGCCAGCGAGGGCACGGCCAAGCAGTGGCAGAAGGTGACCGGCAGCACCATGATCGAGGGCTGGGGCATGAGCGAGACCTGCGCCATCGGCACCAACAACCCGGTGATCAACACCACCTTTAGCGGCAACATCGGCCTGCCGCTGCCGGGCATTGACATTGCCATCAAGGACGACGAAGGCAACAGCCTGCCCCAGGGCGAGTCCGGCGAGATCTGCATCCGCGGCCCCAACGTGATGGTGGGCTACTACAACCAGCCCGAAGAGAACGCCAAGGCCTTCACGCCGGACGGCTTCATGCGCACGGGCGATATCGGCATCATGGACCCGCAGGGCTACACCCGCATCATCGACCGCAAGAAGGACATGATCCTGGTGAGCGGTTTCAACGTGTTCCCCAACGAGCTGGAGCAGGTCATCAGCCTGTGCCCCGGCGTGGTCGAATGCGCGGCCATCGGCGTGCCCGATGAGAAGCAGGGCGAGGCCATCAAGGTGTTCATCATCAAGAACGACCCGGCCCTGACCGAGGACGAAGTGGCCAACTACTGCCACCAGAACCTCACCGGCTACAAGCGCCCCAAGTACATCGAGTTCCGCGACGAACTGCCCAAGAGCAACGTGGGCAAGATCCTGCGCAGGGAATTGCGCAAGGCTTGACGCTGTTCACAAGGGCGGCGCGCCAAGCGCAGCCCCCTGCCACCTCCCCAAGGGCGCTTCGGCGCCCTTTTTCTTGGGTTCCGACCATGCAGGTCGGCCGCCTGCACTAGGTGCTCCAATGTCCGTATCTCCGGGTTTTTACTGACTAGCAAACGTTTGCGCAAACGTTTGCTTTCGTTATCATCCCGATCGCGACAAGACACCGGGCATCCGCAGCCGCTCCCTCTTGGGGCGCTGCCGGGGATTTCCCTCCACGCTGTCGGTCGCCTTAGGGCGACGCTGGATAAGTCTCCGCGATGCGGCGGGCCCTGGATCGGGATGGACTGCAAGGCGCAAACCAGAGTGATAGCCGTAGCTATCGCGAGGATTTGCAACGCTGCAGACCGTCCTGAGCCAGGGATGCGCCGGGCGTGAGAGGCTTGTTCAGCGTTGCCTTTGTCCACATTCCAACCTGGAGACAACACCCATGCAGTTCACCCGCCGTTCCGTTCAGACCGCCGCCGCCCTCGCCGTTGTGGGCAGCCTGCTGGCCAGCCCTGCGTTTGCGCAGGACAAGCCGAAGATCGCGCTCATCATGAAGTCGCTGGCCAACGAGTTCTTCCGCACCATGGAAGACGGCGCCAAGGCGCACCAGAAGGCCCATGCCAAGGAATACACGCTGGTGGCCAATGGCATCAAGAACGAGACCGACACGGCAGCCCAGATCAAGATGATCGAGCAGGCCGTGGCCCAGAAGGTCAGCGCCATCGTGCTGGCACCCGCCGACTCCAAGGCGCTGGTGCCCGTGGTCAAGACGGCCATCGACAAGGGGATCCTCGTGGTCAACATCGACAACCAGCTCGATGCCGACGCGCTGAAGGAAAAGAACATCACCGTACCCTTCGTGGGCCCCGACAACCGTGCAGGCGCCAAGCTGGTGGGCGACCACCTGGCCAAGACGCTGAAGGCCGGCGACAAGGTCGGCATCATCGAAGGCGTGTCCACCACCTTCAATGCGCAGCAGCGCACCCTGGGCTACCAGGACGCCATGAAGGCCGCCAACATCACCGTGGTGGGCGTGCAGTCCGGCAACTGGGAGATCGAAAAGGGCAACACCGTGGCCGCCGGCATGATGCGCGAGCACCCTGACCTGGTGGCCCTGCTGGCCGGCAACGACAGCATGGCCCTGGGCGCCGTGGCCGCCGTGAAGGCCGCCGGCAAGACCGGCAAGGTGCAGGTGGTGGGCTACGACAACATCGGCGCCATCAAGCCCATGCTGGCCGACGGCCGCGTGCTGGCCACCGCCGACCAGTACGCCGCCAAGCAGGCCGTGTTTGGTATCGAACTGGCACAGAAGGCCCTGGCCGCCAAGACGCCGCAGAACCAGCTGCCCGCCACGGTGAAGACGGAGGTGGTGCTGGTGACGAAAGACAGCAAGTAAGCCTCGGAGCGGAGAACAAAGCTCTTCTGGCGTTGTTGCCGTGTCTTGTCGTACTTCCAGTACTGCCTGCGACACGGCGCCTAGCCAGAACCGCTTCGCTGAGCTTTGTTCACCGCTCAAGACATAAAGCCCGCTCTGCAGTCGCCCCCATCACACCACCATGCTCAGCCCCTCCGCCGCCCGACAAGCCACGCCCCTGCTCGCCATCCAGGCCGTGGGCAAGGACTACACCGCCACCGTGCTCGATGGCGTGAACGTGGAGCTCTTTGCGGGCGAGGTGCTGGCGCTGACCGGGGAAAACGGCGCGGGCAAGAGCACGCTGTCCAAGATCCTCTGCGGGCTGGAACAGCCCACACGCGGCGGCATGCAGCTGGCGGGGCAGGCCTACGCCCCCACGTCGCGCCGCGATGCCGAGCGCCACGGCGTGCGCATGGTGATGCAGGAGCTGGGCCTGGTGCCCACGCTCACCGTGGCCGAGAATTTGTTGATGGGCCGCCTGCCGCACCGCCTGGGCTGGCTGCAGCGCGATGTGCTGCACGCCGCCGCCCGCGCGCAGCTGGCCAAGATCGGGCTCGACACCATCGACCCCGCCACACCGGTCTCGCAGCTGGGCATCGGCCAGCAGCAGATGGTGGAGATTGCGCGCAACCTGCAGGACGACACACGCATCCTGGTGCTCGACGAGCCCACGGCCATGCTCACGCCGCGCGAGACCAATTACCTGTTTGAGCAGATCGCGCACCTCACCGCACGCGGCGTGGCCATCATCTACGTGTCGCACCGGCTCGAAGAACTGCGCCGCATTGCCGACCGCGTGGCCGTGCTGCGCGACGGCCGACTGGTGGACGTGCGTCCCATGGCCGGCATGAGCGAAGACGACCTGGTGCAGCGCATGGTGGGCCGCGTGGTGAGCGACCTGGACCACCGCCCGCGCCGCCCTGTGGGCCCGGTGGTGATGAGCGCTGACAAGCTGGGCCGGGGCACCGCCGTGCAGGACGTGAGCCTGGAGCTGCGCGCTGGCGAGATCTTCGGCATTGCCGGGCTGGTCGGATCGGGCCGCACCGAGCTGGTCCGCCTGCTGTTTGGCGCCGACCGGGCAGACCGTGGCAGCGTGACGCTGCACCCGAATTCAGAGCTAAAACAGTCGCAAGCGCTAGTAGATCATGCGCAAGCAGCTACACAAAACATAGCAAAACCACCCACACCAGCACCCACCGCCCCCCGCACCTGGCAGCGGGGTTTCGCATCGCCGCTGCAGGCCATCGCCGCCGGTGTGGGCCTGGTCACCGAAGACCGCAAATCCCAGGGCCTGCTGCTGTCACAGCCCATCCGGATCAACGCCACGCTGTCCGACCTGTCGGCCGTGTCGCGCGGCGGCTGGCTGCAGCGCGGGCTCGAAAGCCGCCTGGTGCAGGGCTTTGTGCGCACGCTGGGCATCCGCTGCCGCAGCCCCGAGCAGCCCGTGGGGCAACTGTCGGGCGGCAACCAGCAAAAGGTGGTGTTCGCCCGCTGGCTGCACCGCGAAGGCCGCGTGCTGCTGCTGGATGAACCCACGCGCGGCGTGGACGTGGGCGCACGCGCCGAGCTGTATGGCGAGCTGGACCGCATGGCCCTAGAAGGCCGCGCGCTGCTCATGGTGTCGTCCGACCTGCGCGAACTCATGGCCATGGCCGACCGCATCGGCGTGATGAGCGCGGGCCGCCTGGTGGCCGTGTTCGAGCGCGGCGAGTGGTCCGAGCAATCGCTGCTGGCGGCCGCGTTCTCCGAGCCCGGCGGGCGCACCAGCACCACCCCTTCAACTTCTTCTCCTGTGACCGCATGAACGCCCCCACCACATCTGCCGCGCCCGCTGCGGCGCCCTCCTCCGCCTCGGTCTGGCGCAGCCAGCTGGGCACCTACCTGGGCCTGCTGGCCGTGCTGGCGGGCATGGTGGCGCTGTTCTCGTCGCTGTCCGAATACTTCTGGAGCGCCGAGACCTTCATCACCATCGCCAACGAAATCCCGGCACTGGCCGTGATGGCGGTGGGCATGACCTTTGTGCTCATCATCGCGGGCATCGATTTGTCGGTGGGCTCGGTGATGGCGCTGGCCGCCGCCACCTCGGCCGCCGCCATCCTGCAATGGGGCTGGACGGTGCCCGCCGCCGCCGCGCTGGCACTGGCCACGGGCCTGGTGTGCGGCACCATCACCGGCACCATCTCGGTGGCATGGAGGTTGCCGTCGTTCATCGTGTCGCTGGGCATGCTCGAAGCCGTGCGTGGCAGCGCCTATGTGGTGACGGATTCGCGCACGCAGTATGTGGGCGATGCGATCTCGTGGCTGTCGGCACCCTTCTTTGGCGGCATTTCGTTCGCGTTCTTGCTGGCCGTGGTGCTGGTGGTGGTGGCGCAGCTGGTGCTGTCGCGCACGGTGTTCGGCCGCTGCGTGGTGGGCATTGGCACCAATGAAGAAGCCATGCGCCTCGCAGGCGTGGACCCGCGCCCCATCCGCGTCATCGTGTTTGCCATGACCGGCCTGCTGGCGGGCCTGGCGGGCCTGATGCAGTCGGCCCGGCTCGAAGCCGCCGACCCCAACGCCGGCACCGGCATGGAGCTGCAGGTGATTGCGGCCGTGGTGATTGGCGGCACCAGCCTCATGGGCGGGCGCGGCTCGGTGGTCAACACCGCGTTTGGCGTGCTCATCATCGCGGTGCTGGAGGCGGGTCTGGCCCAGGTGGGCGCCAGCGAGCCCAGCAAGCGCATCATCACGGGTTTTGTGATCGTGGCGGCTGTGATCGTGGACACGCTGCGCCAGCGCCGCGCCAAGGTCTGAGAGACTGATTACCGCGACCGTCTGCCCCACCAACAACGACCTCATTCTTCTTTTTGCATGGCTACTATCAAGGACGTTGCGCGCCACGCCGAGGTGTCGGTCACCACGGTGTCGCACGTTGTCAACGGCACGCGCCGCGTGAGCCCCGAGGGGCGCGAGCGCGTCGAGGCCGCCATCCGCGCCCTGGGCTACGTGCCCAGCGCCATTGCGCGCAGCCTCAAGAGCAACAACACGCGCACGCTGGGCATGCTGATCCCCAACAGCTCCAACCCCTACTTTGCCGAGATCGTGCACAGCGTGGAAGACCGCTGCTTTGGCGCAGGCTACAACGTCATCCTGTGCAACACCAACGACGAGGCGCACCGCCAGGGCACCTACCTGCAGGTGCTGGCCGAGCGGCGCATCGACGGGCTCATCGTGGTCTCCACCGGGCATGACGCCACGCTGGCCACGCAGCTGGCGGGCCTGTCCATCCCCACCGTGCTGGTGGACCGCGAAATCGACATCGCCGGGCAGCAGCCCTGCGACCTGGTGGAAACCGCCCACATGCAGGGTGGCCTGCTGGCCACGCGCCACCTGCTGTCGCTGGGCCACCGCCGCATTGCCTGCATTGGCGGCCCCGAAGGCATTGCGCCCAGCGAGCAGCGCATTGCCGGCTGGCGCACGGCCCTGGCCGACGCGGGCTACGGCACCGGCGAAGGCCTGCTGTGGCATGGCAACTTCACCAGCCAGGGCGGCTACGAAGCCATGCACGCCGTGCTGCGCGCGCCCGAGCCGCCCACCGCCGTCTTCGTGTGTAACGACCTCATGGCCATGGGCGCGCTGTGCGCCGCGCACGAACGCGACCTGCGGGTGCCCGAGGCGCTGTCCATCGTCGGCTTTGACGACATCGAATTGGCCGCCTTCACCAGCCCGCCGCTCACCACTGTGGCCCAGCCCAAGCAGCGCATCGGCGCCCTGGCCGTGGACATGCTGCTGGAGCGCATCGACGGCAAGCGCCAGGACGCGCGCAAGGTGATGCTGCAGCCCGAGCTGCGCGTGCGCGCCTCCACGGCCCATGCACCCGAAGGTGCGGCATGAGTACCACCCACACGCCCCGCATCGCCGTCGTCGGCAGCCTGAACATGGACCTGGTGCTGCAGGTGCAACACGCACCCGGCCCCGGCGAGACCGTGCTGGCCGACGCCCTGCACCTGGTGCCCGGCGGCAAGGGCGGCAACCAGGCCGTGGCCTGCGCGCGCCAAGGCGCGCAAGTGTTTCTGTTTGGCCGCGTGGGCGACGATGGCTACGGCCACACACTGCGCGCCGGGCTTGATGCCGACGGTATCGACCACAGCGGCGTGCAGACCGATACCGACGTCACCACCGGCGTGGCCGCCATCACGGTGGAAGCGACAGGGCAGAACCGCATCGTGGTCGTGCCCGGCGCCAATGGCCGCTTTGTGCTGAATGCCACCGCACTGGGCCCCGCGCTGCAGGGCGCAGGCGGCCTGGTGCTGCAGTTCGAAACCCCCCTGCCCCAGGTGCTGGCCGCCGCCGAGATGGCCCATGCGGCGGGTTGCCCCGTGGTGCTGAACCCCTCCCCCATCCAGCCCCTGCCCGATGCGATGTGGCCGCTGGTGCACACGCTGGTGGTGAACGAGGTGGAAGCCGCCGCGCTGGCGGGCCAGAGCGTGACCACGCCCGCCGATGCCGCGCAGGCAGCGCAGGCCCTGCGCGCCAAGGGCCCTACTCAAGTGGTGGTGACCCTGGGCGCCGCTGGAGCCGTGGCCGCCGATGCTGCAGGCAACCGCTACCACCCCGGCCTGGTCGTACAGGCGGTGGACACCACCGCTGCGGGCGACACCTTCCTGGGCGCGCTGACCGTGGCACTGGCACGCGCCGAGCCGCTGGATACCGCCGTGCGCGAAGGCATCCGCGCATCGGCGCTGTGCGTCACCCAGCCGGGCGCCCAGCCCTCCATCCCTACCCGCGCCGCCGTGGCGCAAGGCCCCCAACCGCCCGCCTGGAGCCCCCTGTGAAACGCACCGCCCTGCTGCACGCCGAACTCTCCCACGCCATCGCCACCCTGGGCCACGGCGACATGCTGGTGATCGGCGACGTCGGCCTGCCCATACCCAACGGCCCGCGCCGCATCGACCTGGCCCTCACGCCCGGCATCCCGGCCGTGGCCGATGTGCTGCGGGTGGTGCTGGAAGAAATGCAGGTCGAGAAAGCCGTGATCGCCACCGAAGCCATGGAGCGCAACAGTGGCCAGTTGCCCACGTGGTGCCAGCTTCCGGTAGTCCCTGGCACCGTATCGCACGAGGAGTTCAAGCGCCTGACCCAGCAGGCCCGCGTGATGGTGCGCACAGGCGAGTGCACGCCGTATGCCAATGTGATCCTGGTGGCGGGCGTCACGTTCTGACACAGCCTGGGCGGCTAGGCTGCGGGTTTTGGAGGACTTCGGGCAGGTGCGACCTGCGGTACGCTGGGCAGCAGCCCACGGCGCGGCGTTAAAGCCCGCCACCGAAGCCCCGAATTCCTGCACCCATGCCCACCACAGCGCCCCACGATCTCCTGCCCCCTGAAATCACCGTTCTCGAACGCGGCTGGCTGTCGGCCAACAACATCCTCTTCATCGGCCAGCACGACACAGCCATCGTGGACACCGGCTATTGCAGCCATGCCGAGCAAACCGTGGAGCTGGTGCGCGATGCTCTCGCGGGCCGCAGGCTGGATCGCCTGCTCAACACCCACCTGCACAGCGACCACTGCGGTGGCAATGCCGCGCTGCAAAAAGCCTGGCCCGGCGTGCTCACGGCCATACCGCCCGGCCAGGCCGACCATGTGCGCCAGTGGGATGCCTATGCGCTGAGCTACACCCCCACAGGACAGGAGTGCCCGCCCTTTCGGGCCGACACGCTGCTGGTGCCAAGCTCGTGCGTACTGCTGGGCGACAAGCCCTGGCAGGTGCATGCTGCGCCGGGGCACGACCCGCACTCGGTGGTGTTGTTCGAACCCCAGGGCCGCGTGCTGATCTCGGCCGATGCGCTGTGGGAAAACGGCTTTGGCGTGGTGTTCCCGGAGCTGGAGGGCGACGATGCCTTCGCCCAGGTGGGGGCCACACTGGACCTGATTGAAACGCTGTCGCCCCAGGTCGTGATCCCGGGCCACGGGCCGGTGTTTGCCGATGCCCCCCGCGCCATCGACGGCGCCCGTCGCCGCCTGGACGGTTTTGTGCGCAACCCGGGCAAGCACGCGCTTTATGCGGCCAAGGTGCTGCTCAAGTACAAGCTGCTCGAATGGCAGCAGATCGGCATCCCCGACCTCACGGCCTGGGCGCAGGCCACGCCGTATTTCGGCATGCTGCGTGCACGGCACTTTGCCACGCAGACCGAGGCCGAATGGCTGGAGAGCCTGGCGGATGAACTGGTGCGGTCAGGCGCCGCTGCGCGGCAGGGCGAGGTGCTGCACAACGTGTGAGGCCTGGCGCCTCGGCATCACTGGGTGCCGGTGCGTGCCCTGAAGGAGGGACCCCGCCGCTGGCGCAAAGCGCCTGGGCGGATCAGCACAACGCCGTCAGTGTTTGTATTGCTTGTCGCAGCCCGTCACGTGGTTCTTGCTGCTGGACATGCACTGGTAGAACGACTTCTTGTTGCCCGAGGCGCCCTGACAGTCCGACACGCTGTACTTGCCCTTGGCTTCGCGGATCTTGGGTGCCGTGGCATCGAAAGCCGCTTGGGTCATGTAGCCATCGCGCACGTTCTTCTGGCCCACCTCCAGCATCAGGTCGGCCTGGTAGTGAATGTTGTCAACGGCCACGGCGCAGTTCAGGGGCACCTGCTGGCTGTCCACGGTGCCCAGCGATTTCTTGAGCCCTTCGCCAAACTCCTCCACGTCCTTGGAGACCTTTTTGGTGCCATCGGGGTTGTACTGCTGGCCCGCCTTGGCGCTGGCGCCCTTGTTGCCGGATGAGGTGCTGCCGCCACTGGTGCCGTTGTTGCTCTGCAGCTTCAGCGGCTCGGCATCCTGCTTGGCGGGCGGGGGCTGCGAGCCGTAGTGGGTCTTGCCCTCGGCATCCACCCATTTGTACACGGGTTGCGCCTGCGCGCCCACGCTCCACGCCGCTGCCGCGGCCATTGTGGCTACACAGGCCATCCATGCCAGTTTGCCCATCACACCCTCTCTATTTTTTAATGAAACCCGGCTGAGGCGCTAGTTGAATATGCGCCTTCAGCTCCTCTATTGATAGCAATCCAGATACCTCTCGCCCCCGCCTGGCTAGCAACAGGGCCTCAGGGCAAGTCCTTGTTCACCTCAGGCAGGTTCGCGTCGCGGGGGCCAATGGTGCCCAGGCGGCTCTTGAGCGACTGAGGCAGGCCGGTGAGGATGGCTGCGTAATTGGTGGTGTTGGAGAGCACCTTCTTCACGTAGTCGCGCGTCTCGGCAAAGGGCACGTTCTCGGCCCAGATGGCGGCGTCCAGCACCGGGCCGTTGCGCCAGCTGCGCGGGCGGCCAGGGCCCGCGTTGTAGGCGGCCGCGGCCATGGGCATGGAGCCCGCGAAGTCGTCCAGCGCCAGCTTGAGGTAGGCCGTGCCGATGGTGATGTTGGTGTCGCGGTCGGTGATCTGGTCGGGCGTGAAGTTGGTGAGGCCAATCTTCTTGGCCGTCCAGCGGGCCGTGGCGGGCATCACCTGCATGAGGCCCGAGGCACCGACATGCGAGCGGGCATCCATCACAAAACGGCTTTCCTGGCGGATCAGGCCGTACACATAGGCCGGGTCGATGCCGATGCCTTGGGCACGCTCCACCACGGTGCTGCGAAACGGCATGGGAAAGCGCTGCGTGACGTCCACCACGCCCTTGGTGCGTTCGCTGGTGTTGATGCAGCGGTCCCACACCTCGCGCTGGCAGGCGAAGTCGGCGGCGGCCAGCAGTTCGCGGTCGGGCATGCCGCCGCTCTGGTGCAGGTTGGTGGTGTAGTTCCACTCGCGCACGCCTTCGCTGCGCAGGCCCAGCAGGATGGCGTACAGGGCGCGGTTGAGCCCCGGGTTGGCGCGGGCGGCAGCCTTTTCTTCGGCGGTGAGGGGCGCGGGAGCGGGGGGTGTGGTGATGCGCTGGCCCAACTCTTCAAGCGCCAGCTGCTCATAGAAGCCGCGCGTTCCGGCAATGCCTTCGAGCAGTTGCCGGGCTTCGGCGCGTTCGGCATCGCTCACGCGGCCCGCCAGCAGCGAGCGTGCCTTCCAGTACACCCAGGTGCTGTCCTGGCGGCCTTCAGGGCCCATGGCATCCACCGCCTTGCCCACGGCCTTCCACTGGCCGGCGCGCAAGGCGGCACGCACCTTCCAGCCCAGCAGGTCGTCGCTGAGGTCGCTGTCCTTGGTCACGTTGGCGAAGTAGCCGTGGGCGTTGCTGGCCAGTTTCTGCGCAGCGGTCTTGCCGATCACGCCCCAGGCCCAGTTGCGCTCTTCGGCCGAGAGGTGCACGCCCCATTTGTTCTCCAGCTGGTAGGCCGCGCCGTCCGGGTCGCTGGTGGCCAGCTTCAACAGGGCGAGCAGCACCAACTCTTGCCGGGCCTTGCCGGCCGCCGTGGCGCGCGAGAGCAGGTATTTGCTGGGCGCATCGAGCACATCCTTGAGCTGCGGCAGCGATTCGGGCGAAACGATCTCGACCGCCGAGCGCACCACGCGGGGGCGGTTGGCCTCCACGCCCAGGCGGGCCTTGCGCCACACGTCCAGGGCCGAGAGCTTCTTGTAGCCATACAGCTCGCGCGCGGCGTGGGTGCAGCCATCGTCGGCGTCGCGGATCGCATACCAGTTGCTGCGCACGTCCTCGGCCACGGTGGCCGGTGCCGTGCCCTTGATCTGGTCGATCAGCAGCGCGTAGCAGCGCACTTCGCGGTCGTCTGACATGCGGTAGCTGGGGTGTTGGTCGGCAAACTGGCCCCAGTCGCGCCGCTGGCCCAGCAGCAGCAGCCAGTCGTTGCGCAGGCGGTCTTCCTGGTAGGTGCCGGCGTAGCGCTGCATAAAGGCCTGAATCTCCTGTGACGAGGCCTCGCCCAGACGCACGCGCAACTCCCAGTAGGCGGCCCAAGGCTCCAGCGCATGGCCGCGTGCCGCAGGCAGCAGCTGCGCGAGCTTGTTGCGGTCGCCCTTGCGGAACGCCTGCTGCATCTCCAGCAGGGTATCGTCACCACGGTTTTGCGCCATGACAAGGGGCGCGGTGGCGGCCAGCAGGGTGGCGGCCACAAGGGGTGTCAGAATCGCTCTGAGAAATTGCATGGGGGAATTATCTGATGGACAAAGCAGCCCTTCGGCGCACATTGATAGAAGAACGCCTCAACCTGCCCGACCGCCTACAGCGGGCCGACCTGTTGCAGCAGGTGATGCGCATCTGGCTGGTGAACCGGCCGGATACGGTGATCGGCGCCTACTGGCCCATCAAGGGCGAGTTCGACCCCCTGCCCGCCCTGCACCGCTGGAAGGAAGACGGCGAGCTGCTGGACGAACCCCTGCGCCGCCGCATCGGCCTGCCGGTGGTCAACAAGCAGCACAAGACCCTCACCTTCCACGCCTGGTACCCCGGCTGCCCCATGGAAGAGGACGCCTATGGCATCCCCAAGCCCAAGGACACCGAGGTCATCGTGCCCACGCTGCTGTTTGTGCCCTGCGTGGGCTACGCACCGGGTGGCTACCGGCTGGGCTATGGCGGCGGCTTTTACGACCGCACGCTGGCGACGCTGCAGCCCAAGCCGTTCACCGTGGGCCTGGGCTTCACCCATGGCTACCTGGACGACTTCGAGCCCGAGGAGTTCGACCTGCCACTCGACGCCATCCTGAACGACAACGGCGTGGTCTGGCCCATCTGATCCCCGGCCAGGCAGACCTGCACGACGGCCTGTGATGCCGGCAGCGCATCATTCAGGCCAGTTTTTGGCATCGCTGACGCGCCCGGCAGCCGCTAGCATGGCGGGCTGACCCCTTCATCTCAGGTGCCCAACATGCTCAAGCTCTACATCGGCAACAAGAACTACTCGTCCTGGTCCATGCGCCCCTGGGTGCTGCTCAAGCAGGCGGGCA
Organism: Acidovorax sp. K2F; assembly: GCF_025246485.1. Taxonomy (NCBI): domain Bacteria; kingdom Pseudomonadati; phylum Pseudomonadota; class Betaproteobacteria; order Burkholderiales; family Comamonadaceae; genus Acidovorax; species Acidovorax sp. K2F. The sequence continues at coordinate 99,320 of NZ_JAOBSQ010000008.1, read as the reverse complement.
TCGTCTTTGAAGAAGTGCGCGTGCGCTTTGACAGCTTTGACGCGCAGTCGGAATTCAAGCGCACCATCGGGGCCGTGAGCCCCACGGCCAAAGTGCCCGTGCTGGTGGACGGCGACCTGGTGGTGTGGGACACCCTGGCGATTGCGGAGTACGTGGCCGAAACCCACCCCGACAAAAAGCTCTGGCCCACCGACGCCAAGGCCCGCGCGCGCGCCCGCAGCGTCTGCGCCGAGATGCACAGCGGTTTCACCGCCCTGCGCAACCACTGCCCCATGAACATCGAAGCAAACCTTGCCGACACCGGCGCCCTGATCTGGCGCGACCAGGCCGGCGTGCGCGCCGACGTGCAGCGCCTGGTGGAGATGTGGAGTGCGCTGCTGCAAGAGCACGGTGGTCCGCTGCTGTTTGGTGAATTCACCGTGGCCGACGCCTACTTTGCCCCCGTCTGCATGCGCCTGCATACCTACGCCCTGCCCGTGCCTACGACCATCCGGGCCTATGTGGACCGGGTGTGCACCCTGCCCGGCGTGCAGGCCTGGATCGACGAGGCCCTGGCCGAGAAGGACTTCCTGGACTTCGAAGAGCCCTACCGCCTGCGCCATACCGAAGGCTGAGCACCACCATGGCCGTCACCATCTACCTGCGCTACGTGCTCAACACCAGCAAGCTGAAAGAGTTTGAGCACTACGGAAAACTGTGGATTCCGCTGGTCGAGAAATTCGGCGGCCAACACCACGGCTACTTCATGCCGAGCGAGGGCGCCAACAACATCGCGCTGGCGCTGTTCACGTTCGAGAGCCTCGCCGCCTACGAGCGCTACCGCGAGGCGTCGATGCAAGACGCGGAGTGCCAGGCGGCTTTCCGCTATGCCGAAGAGACGGGGTGCATCGTGAGTTATGAGCGGAGTTTTTTCCGCCCCGTGTTCAAGTGAGAGTTCAGGGCCAATCGATCGGGAGCCCAGCGCGCGCCCCGGCTATTCGCGCTGGATCAGCTTCCCCTCTTTGTCGTACTCGTTAGCCCAGCCAATGTGTATCGCTATCTGGCCCAACCCCACCAGCGCAACAATGGCCGCCATCACCAACACAAATGCCCGGCCGCTGTAAATGTCATCGTAGGGGTGAATGACTCTTTCCTTGTCAGCGATTTGGAGAACGCGCGCGCCATCGTGCCACACTGTGAGCTGCGCTTGACGCGCCTCCATTCGAACCAAGTGTTCTATAGGGCATCCCCCCGATTTGTGTCCACGCGAGCAGGACACCTGCGCGCCCGACGCTGTCCGAAAGACGGCCTCGCGCGCCACCGGCCCCGGGTGCTTTACTTCGACAGTGGCACTCTCCACCGTCAGTGTTTCAAGCGGGGTAGCGTACGGCCATAGAGCCATTCCCGTCAGCAAAGCCGCCAAGGCAAAAGTAACCACCGTGAAACGTTTCTTCATCGGCTGCGCTACCGGAACTGCTTGCGCAAGAACGCCTTGTGCCGCGCGATGTGGGCCAACTGGGTAGGGGCGATGGTGCCGCCCAGGTCTTCGTCCTCGGTGTTGAGCACCTGGTTCGCGTAGGCCATGGCGCGGGCCACCACCTCTTCCTCGCTCACGCCCTGGGTGGCTGCAAGGTCCATCGCCACGCGGCGCATGGCGCGCTGCGACAGCATCCACATCGCGCCGAAGGAATCCCATGCGGCCGCCACCTCCTTGAACTTGTCGTGTTCAGCCAGGATGTCGTTGAGCGGCTTGGCCAGGATCTCCTGCAGCGCCTCCACCTGGGCCTTCAGGGCCTCGAATTGCGCCTCGCGCTGCAGGGCCTCGGCGGCCGCATTGGCAGCGGCGTCTGGTGCCTGGGGCACAGGAACGCTGCCGTCGGGGTTGAGCTGGGCAATGGTGAGGTCGGACGATAGGGACATGGTGGCGGGACTATACGACCCTCGTCCTAAACTACGCCGATGCAAATCTACATGGTGGGCGGCGCCGTCCGCGACAAGCTGCTGGGCCGACCGGTGAATGACCACGACTGGGTGGTGGTGGGCGCGACGCCTGAGCAGATGCTGGCGCAAGGCTACCTGCCCGTGGGGCGCGACTTCCCCGTCTTTTTGCACCCCGAAACACGCGAGGAATACGCGCTGGCCCGCACCGAGCGCAAGAGCGGGCGCGGCTACCGGGGCTTTGTGGTGCAAAGCTCGCCCGATGTGACGCTGGAGGAAGACCTCTCGCGCCGCGACCTCACTATCAATTCAATAGCATCCAGCACAGATGAATCCGGCGCCACCCGCCTTTTTGACCCCTACCACGGCGAAAAAGACCTCCGTGCGCGCGTGCTGCGCCATGTGACCGATGCCTTCCGCGAAGACCCGGTACGCATCCTTCGCGTGGCGCGGTTTGCTGCGCGCTTCACCGACTTCACGGTGGCGCCCGAGACGATGCAGCTGATGCGCGAGATGGTCGCGCATGGCGAGGTGGACCACCTGGTGGCAGAGCGCGTGTGGCAAGAGCTGGCGCGCGGGCTGATGGAAGCACAACCCTCGCGCATGTTCGAGGTGCTGCGCGAGTGTGGCGCACTGGCCGTGCTGCTGCCCGAGGTGGCGTGCCTGTGGGGCGTGCCCCAGCGGGCCGAGTACCACCCCGAGGTGGACACCGGCGTGCACCTGATGATGGTGCTGGACATGGCTGCGCGGCTGCAGGCGCCACTCACCGTGCGCTTTGCCTGCCTGGTGCACGACCTGGGCAAGGGCACCACGGCCGCCGATGTGCTGCCGCGCCACATCGGGCATGAGGAGCGCAGTGCCGAGCTGCTGAAAGACGTGGCCGATCGCCTGCGCGTGCCCGTGGACTGCCGCGAGACCGCCGAAGTGGTGGCGCGCGAACACGGGCACATCCACCGCAGCGCCGACCTGTCTGCCGCTGCCCTGGTGCGCCTGCTGGAGCGCTGCGACGCCATCCGCAAGCCCGAGCGGTTTGCCGAGGTGCTGTTGGCCTGCGAGTGCGATGCGCGCGGGCGGCTGGGGTTTGAAGAGTCCGCGTATCCGCAGCGCCCCCGCCTGCTGGCCGTGCTGGCCGCCGTCCAATCGGTCGTCACGCGCGAGATTGCGGCCCAGGCCGCCGCCAGGGGCCAAAGCGGCCCGCAGGTGGGTGCGCTGATCCACCAGGCACGGGTCGAAGCCGTGGCGCAGTGGCTGCACACCCAGGCGCACGGCGCTATCACCTGACCGCGTGCGCTGCGTCGCCAAGATCGGTCCAACCCTCCCTACAATCCGCGTCCGCTCGCACTCTGGAAAGGGTGCGTCTTTTTGCTTTTTTGCGATCACGACGCCTCCATGACCTCTGTGCACATCCGACCCGCCACCCCGGCAGACGCCGACACCATCGCGCCGCTGTTTGACGCCTACCGGCAGTTCTACGAGCAGGCACCAGACCTGGCCGGAGCGCGGGCCTTCATTGCAAAGCGGTTGGAGCGCGAGGAGTCCGTGATCTTGCTTGCGATGGATGGGGCACAGGCAGCGGTGGGCTTTTGCCAGCTCTACCCCACGTTCTGCTCGGTGGAGGCAGCGCCCATCTACACGCTGTACGACCTGTTCGTGGCGCCCGCAGCGCGCAAGACCGGGGCCGGGCGCAGCTTGCTGCTGGCGGCAGAAGCGACGGCACGCGCCCATAGCAAGGTGCGCATGGACCTGACCACGGCCCACACCAACACCACGGCGCAAAAACTCTACGAATCGCTGGGCTGGACGCTGGACACAGTGTTCCGCGCGTACAACAAGCGTGTCAGCGCCTGAAGCTCCATTCCCCCACCAGCGCTACCAGCGCAGCAGACGCGGCCCCAGTACAGCCCCCAGAGCAGTCGGTATGGCCATGCCCGCCAGATACCACACCGCCAGAAACGGGGTGGCCATCTCGGGGCAATGCAGGGCATACACCAGCGCCCCCAGCGCGCCTGCCAGCAAGCCAGCGCCCGCTCCTGCCCACGCCAGCCGCGTGGGCGCAGCGCCCTTGAGCGCCCAGAAGCCTCCAACGAACGCCGGGACCGACAGCAAGGCGATATTGAAGGGACAAGTCCGCCAGGTGCTGCCCAGAATCAGCGGCACACGCTCCGCCGCAGGCACCTGCCACAGAGCCCCCAGGGCCATGGCCCACAGCACCAGCGGCGGCACTGCCAGCCACAGGGCTGCGAGGCCCAGCGGCATGCCCGGGCGGGCCATGCGGCGCAGCAGCGCCAGGCCAGCGGCTGCCAGGGCGGCCGCAAACACCAGCTTGCCCCAGAACATGGGCAACGCCATGGTCGCCAGCAGGTCAGGGCGCAGACCGAACAGGGCCAGCATCAGCCCCCCGGCACCGGCAATGCCCACAGCGCTGGCGACAGCAAACCGTCGCTCAATAGCGACGGGCTGCACCGGCCGGTCATCGGTGGCCAGCAGGTGGATCAATTCATCGGTTTTCATGCCATTCCCCTGATCTTGGCGGCCAGGGCCTTGAGCCCCCGGTGCACGCCGACTTTGACGGCCGACTCCGACAACCCCGTGAGGCGCGCCGTCTCGACCACCGACAACCCTTCCAGCTTCACATACTCAATGGGCAGCCGCTGCTTGTCTGGCAGCGTGCGCAACAGTTGCCCCAGGTCCCGCCGGGCTTCGGCAGCCTCGCTGTCGCTGGTGGCAAACAACTCGTCGGCATCGTCCAGCGGGTCGTTGCGGCCCTCCTTCACGGCATGCGAGCGCAGCCAGTCGATGAGCTTGTAGCGCGCAATCGCATGCGCCCAGGCGGTCACCGGCATCTCGGGCCGGTAGGTGTGGCGCTGGTTGTGCACGGCCAGCAGCGTCTCCTGCACCAGGTCTTCCACCTCATCGGGCCGCTGCGCAAGGCGGCGGCGAAGGAAGGCGCGCAGGTGGGCGCTCAGCTCCTTCAAAAAACGCTGGTAAGCGGCTGCATCGGCATCCAGCCCCTGCATCAGCAAGCCGCGCAAGCGCTCTTCCACTATCTCCATGGTGTCTCCCTGCGAGGAATTCGTATGCCGGGGCCAATGGGTTACAGGCAACACAAAAAATATTTGCGCAACGCCACCACGATTTTTTGAGCAGTGCTGTAACCCGCCTGCTGCACAGCCCGAATTACAACGCAGATCGGGCCACTCAATGCGACCTCAGTGCCGCCACCCGGTCGGATTCAACCTTTATCCAACCCTCGGAGAACCGTACCATGACCACTCGCACCCTCAGCCTCGGCGCCCTCGCACTTGTTGCCCTGACCTCTGGCGCCGCCATGGCCCAAACCAACGCCGCCCCCATGGACGGCGCCAAGCCTGCCATGGAGAAGTGCTACGGCGTCTCGATGGCTGGCAAGAACGACTGCGCCGCAGGTCCCGGCACCACCTGCGCGGGCACGTCCAAGATGGACTACCAGGGCAACGCCTGGAAGTTTGTGCCCGCAGGCACCTGCACCACCATCAAGACGCCCAAGGGCATGGGCATGCTGACGCCCATGAAGAGCTGACCATGGCATCCCCTCTCACCGCCGGCCTGGGTCTCAAGCCCCAGCACTACGACGAGGCGCTGCGGTGCACTGCCCCCGGCCTGTGGTGTGAGGTGCACCCCGAGAACTACCTGGCCGACGGCGGCCCGCGCCTGGCCTGGCTGGAGGCCATCCGTGCGTGCCACCCAGTGGCACTGCATGGCGTGTCACTGTCGCTTGCGGCCGATGCACCACCTGATGAGGCCCACCTGGCACGGCTTGCGGCCCTCGCAAGACGGATAGAGCCCGCCATCATTTCGGAGCACCTGGCCTGGTCCACTTGGCGCGGGCAGTACTTGCCCGACCTGCTGCCGTTTCCACGCGCGCACGCAGCACTGCACCGCATCGCCGGCAACATCGCCCGCACGCAGGATGTGCTGCAGCGCCCCATCGCCATCGAGAACCCCACGCATTACCTGCACATCGACGGCCACGACTGGGCAGAAACCGATTTTCTGGCCGAGCTGGTGCGGCGCACCGGCTGCACGCTGCTGCTGGACGTGAACAACGTGTACATCAGCGCCAACAACCTGGGATTTAGCGCGCAAGCCTACCTCGAAGCTTTCCCCCTGCACGCCGTGGCAGAGATCCACCTGGCAGGCCACCATGCCGACCCGGTGCATGGCAATGCTCTGCTGATCGATAGCCACGATGCGCCTATCGCGCCAGCGGTGTGGGTGCTGTACGAGCAGGTGATGGCGCGCACCGGCCCCGTCCCCACCCTGATCGAACGCGACGACCAGTTGCCCACCTTCAATGAACTGCTGGCCGAGCGGGAGCAGGCCCACCGTGCGCTCACCCATGCACAGCCCCGGGAGGTTGCATGCAGCTGAGCACCTTTCAGGACGGCTTCTCTGCCGCTCTGCTCGGCCATGCTGCAGATGCACCATGGCTGTCCGCATTGGAAGCTCAGCCCGGTTTTGCCGTGTACCGCAACACCGTGCTCAAGGGCTGCATCGATGCGCTGCAGGCCAATTACCCCACGGTGTGCCAGCTGGTGGGCGAAGACTGGTTCCGCGCCGCTGCGGCGGTGTTTGCCCGCGCGCAGCCGCCGCGTGACGGCTTGCTGGTGGACTATGGCGCGGGGTTTGACAACTTTCTGGCCGGTTTTGCACCGGCGGCCGAACTGCCCTACCTGAGCGCCGTGGCAAGCCTTGACCGCTGCTGGACCGCATGCCATCTGGCGGCAGACGCCACCGCCGTGGACCGCCACTGGCTGGCACAGCAGGCCCCTGGCACCGTGCCCCACGCGTCACTGCAGCCGCACCCCGCCGCACGCTGGGCCTGGTGCGAAGACTTTCCCGCCTATGCGCTGTGGCACCACCACCGCGAAGGCCTGGCCCTGCCCGAGGCCTTGGACTGGCACGGCGACGGCGCACTGCTCACCCGGCCCCATGCGGAAGTGATATGGCGGCCCCTTTCCCGCGCCGGCGTGGCGCTTCTGGACGCCTGCGCCCAAGGCCTGCCGCTGGAGACTGCCGCCACCCGCTCCCTGGAGGCCGACCCGGCGACCGACTTTGCCGCCCTGATGACCAGCCTGCTCGACGCGGGCGCCTTGACGACCACCAACCCACACACAGCCCACACCGGCTGAGGAGCCCACCATGCACATCCCCAACACCCCGGCCACCCACGTCCCCACGCCCCCCGCCACAGGCCCGCGCATGCTGTGGGCGCGCCTGGCCGATGCAGCCACCTGGCTCACCCCGCACAGCCTGCTGGCACTGGTCAACCGCGTGGCCATTGCAGGCATCTTCTGGCTGTCGGCCCGCACCAAGGTCGATGGCTGGTTCACCATCTCCGACAGCGCCTACACGCTGTTCCGCGACGAGTACAAGCTGCCCGTGCTGCCGCCCGAGCTGGCGGCGCAGATGGCCACCGTGGCAGAGCACCTTTTTCCGGTGCTGCTGGTGCTGGGCCTGTTCACACGCCTGTCGGCCCTGGCGCTGCTGGGCATGACGCTGACAATTCAGCTGTTTGTCTACCCGGACGCCTGGCCCACCCACCTGTCATGGGCGGGGCTGATGCTGTACCTGGTGGGGCGCGGTGCCGGCAACGTGTCGCTGGACCGGGCGCTTGGGATTCGTTGAGGAACCCGTCTGCGCGGGATCAATAGCTACTATTTCGATAGCACTCAAGGCATATTCAACTAGCGCTTGCGGCCTAAAACGCTTCAAAACCTGCCAAGTCGTTCCAAATCACCCCACCACGGTACGCACCCAGCGCACGATGTCCGCCGCCCCCAGCGCGCCCGAAATGCGCGCCACCTCACGCCCCTGCTGGAACAGGATCATGGTCGGAATGCTACGGATGGCATAGCGCGCCGCAATGGCCTGCTGGTCTTCGGTGTTGAGCTTGGCCAGGCGCACGCGGGGTTCCAGCTCACGGGCAGCCTGCGCAAAGGCGGGCGCCATCTGGCGGCACGGGCCGCACCATGGGGCCCAAAAATCCACCAGCACCGGGATGTGGCTGCGCACCACATGCTTGTCAAAGCTAGTGGCATCCAGCTCCAGCGGCGCCCCAGCAAACAGGGGCTGATGGCATTGGCCACAGTCGGGCGCGCTGCCCAGGTCGGCGCTCTGCACGCGGTTGGTGGTGTGGCAATGGGGGCAGACGATGTGCAGGGCTTCGGTCATGGCGTAGCGGGGGCATTGGGGTCTCTGAACACATTGCGGCACTGGCTCTCCGTTTCAAGAGGTCGCAAACCTTGCGCGCGTTTACCAGCCCAGAATCCCCCTGGTCGCCATATCTGCATTGCAGCGTCTGCTATGGTTTCGTGCATGCAGCTGCTCCCCACACTGACAACTGCCCATGCGCTTTTTCTCGACTTCGATGGCACGCTCACCGAGCTGGCACCGCGCCCCGAGGCGGTGCGCATCGCGTCGGGGCTGATTCCGACGCTGTCATCGCTGCACACCCAGCTGGGTGGCGCGCTGGCCATCGTGACTGGCAGGCCCGAGGCCGACATCGACGGATTTCTGGCGCCACTGCGCCTGCCGCTGGCGAGCGAACATGGGGCCCAATACCGCTTGGGCGAGACTTCCGTTCCCGCCACCGAGCCACCCGCCCTGGAGCCCGTGTTACAGGCCGCCCAAGACCTAGCAGCACGGCACCCTGGCCTGCTGGTGGAGACCAAGCGTGTGAGCGTGGCCCTGCACTACCGCCAGGCGCCCCACCTCGAATCCCTGTGCCACGACACGCTGGTGCGGGCCATGCGCGAGGTGGAAGGTGTGGAACTGCTGCGTGGCAAATGCGTCTTTGAAGTGAAACCCCGTGGCGTTCACAAAGGCCAGGCCATCGTCGACTTCATGACACAGCCACCCTTTGTGGGCCGCACGCCGGTCTTTGTGGGCGATGACGTCACCGACGAGGCCGGCTTTGCCGCTGTGCAGACGCTCGGCGGCTGGGGCATCAAGGTGGGCGAAGGGCCCACCATGGCACAACACCGCTGCATGACATCGGCCGCACTGCGGGGCTGGCTGTCGTCTGCACGCACAACGCTGGAGCGCGAACGATGAATACAGCCGCCACACACCCTCAGACAGGCTCGCTCAACCTCGGGATGATCGGCAACTGCGCCATCAGCGCGCTGATCGACGACCACGCCCGCATGGTGTGGTGCTGCCTGCCGCGCTTTGATGGCGACCCGGTGTTCAACGCCCTGCTGCAGCCCGGCGACGAGGGCAGCCATTTCGCGATCGAGCTGGAAGACCTGGCCTCAGCCCACCAGTGGTACGAGCCCAACACCGCCATCCTGCGCACGCAGTTGTTCGACAAGGCGGGCCACGGCATCGAGATCACCGACTTTGCGCCGCGCTTTTACAGCCGCTCGCGCTACTTCCGGCCCATGACGCTGGTGCGCCGGGTGCGCCCCATCCAGGGGTCGCCGCGCATACGGGTAGCGCTCAAGGTGCGCTATGACTGGGGCCAGACCACCCCCGAAATCACGCGCGGCAGCAACCACATACGCTACGTGGGCGAGAGCATGACGCTGCGCCTGTCCACCGATGCCCCGGTGTCGCATGTGCTGTCGGGCCAGGCGTTTGTGCTCACGCGCGAACACAACTTCCTGCTGGGCGCCGACGAGACGCTGGTGGACGGTATTGCCGATACCGCCCGCCGCTTTGAACAGGAGACCACGGCCTACTGGCGCAGCTGGAGCCGCGCGCTGGCCATTCCACTGGAATGGCAGGACGCGGTGATCCGTGCGGCCATCACGCTCAAGCTGTCGCTGTACGAAGAAACGGGCGCCATCGTGGCCGCCATGACCACCAGCATCCCTGAGTCGGCCCACAGCGGCCGCAACTGGGACTACCGCTACTGCTGGCTGCGCGATGCTTTTTTTGTGGTGCGCGCGCTCAACAGCATCTCCGAGGTGGGCACCATGGAGGACTACCTGCGCTGGCTGAGCAATGTGGTGGTCGAAGGCGGCGACGGCCACATCCAGCCGCTGTATGGCATCGGGCTGGAGAAAGACCTGCCCGAAAGTTTTGTGCCTCAGCTGGCCGGCTACCGGGGCATGGGCCCGGTGCGCGTGGGCAACCAGGCGGCCGAGCATTTTCAGCACGACGTGTACGGCAACATCGTGCTGGGCGCGGCCCAGGCCTTTCATGACCACCGCCTGCTGCACCGCGCGGGCCTGGCCGAATTCAAGCGGCTGGAACAGGTGGGCGACAACGCAGTGCGTGTGTACGGTCAGCCTGATGCGGGTATGTGGGAGCTTCGCACGCGCGCCCGGGTGCACACATCGTCCGCACTGATGAGCTGGGCCGCATGCGACCGGCTGGCCAAGATCGCCGCCACGCTGCAGCTGGCCGACCGTGCCAGCCACTGGCAGCAACATGCCGACCGCATGCGCGCCGAGATCCTCGACAAGTCGTGGTGCGAAGAACGCCAGGCGTTTGCCGAGAGTTTTGGCGGGCATGAGCTGGATGCCAGCGTGCTACTGATGGCCGAGGTGGGCCTCATCGACCCCAAGGACCCACGCTTTGTGAGCACCGTGGAGGCCATGGAAAAGAGCCTGTGCGATGGCCCCTACATGCGCCGCTACGAGGCGGCCGACGACTTTGGCAAGCCCGAAACGGCCTTCAACATCTGCACCTTCTGGCGCATCGACGCGCTGGCGCGCATTGGCCGCAAGGCCGAGGCACGGGCCATCTTCGAGACCATGCTGGCCGCACGCAACCCGCTGGGCCTGCTGTCGGAGGACACCCACCCCGAAACCCGCGAGATGTGGGGCAACTTCCCGCAGACCTATTCGATGGTGGGTGTGATCAACGCCGCCGTGCGCCTGTCAGCGCCCTGGGACAGCGTGATTTGAGGCGCTGTCCGACATCGGCCGGGGGCGGTCAGCACGGATGATTGCCCCCATGAGCCGTCTTGTCGTCATCTCCAACCGCCTTGCCGATCCGCGCAAGCCCGCCGCCGGTGGCCTTGCTGTGGCCCTGGGTGAAGCCCTGAACCAGACCGGAGGACTCTGGTTTGGCTGGAGCGGCACCGTGGTCGAAGACGGCACACCCGGCGAGAGCGAACTGCACACCCGCCAGGCCGGCGCCGTCACCCTGGCCACCGTAGACCTGTGCCGCGAAGACCATGACAGCTACTACCACGGCTACAGCAACAGCGTGCTGTGGCCGGTGTTCCATTACCGGCTGGACCTGGCCGACTTCAACGCCCGCTACATCACAGGCTACCGGCGTGTGAACCAGATGTTTGCGCGCAAGCTGCTGCCGCTGCTGCGCGACGACGACGTGATCTGGGTGCACGACTACCACCTGATCCCGCTGGCCGCCGAACTGCGCGCCATGGGCTGCAAGCAGCGCATCGGGTTCTTTCTGCACATTCCCATGCCGCCGCCGCTCATCATGGCGGCCATTCCGCAGCACGAGTGGCTGATGCGGTCTTTGTTCGCCTACGACCTGGTGGGCCTGCAGAGCGAGGCCGACGTGTCGCATTTCACGCGCTATGTGCGCAACGAGGGCAGCGCCGAAGCGGTGGACGAAAAGCGGGTGCGCGCCTTTGGGGCTACCGTGGTGGTGCAGTCGTTTCCCATCGGCATCGACGTGGACGAATTCACCCGCCTCACACACGCCCCCGACGCGGTGGAGACCTACGAGAACATGCGCGACGAGTATTCGCGCAGGCGCCTGCTGCTGGGCATTGACCGGCTCGACTACTCCAAGGGCATCCCACACCGCGTGCGCGCATTCCGAGAGCTGCTGGATCGTTACCCCGAAAACCGCGACAGTGCGACGATGATCATGATCGCCTCGCCCAGCCGCGACGACGTGCACGCCTATGCCGACCTGCGCCAGGAACTGGAGGGCCTGTGCGGCTCGGTCAATGGCGACTACGGCGAACTGGACTGGATGCCCGTGCGCTACATCCACCGCATGGTGGCGCGCAAACGTGTGCCGGGCCTGTGCCGCGCCGCTGCCGTGGGCCTGGTCACGCCACTGCGCGATGGCATGAACCTGGTGGCAAAGGAATACGTGGTGGCCCAAGACCCGGACAACCCCGGCGTGCTGGTGCTGTCACGGTTTGCAGGTGCAGCAGAACAGTTGAAAGAGGCGCTGCTGGTGAACCCCTACGACCCCCAAGGCATGGCCGACAGCATCCAGCAGGCGCTGCAGATGCCGCTGGCCGAACGGCAGGCGCGCCACCAGAAGCTCATGGCGCGCATCCGCGAGCACGACGTGCACTGGTGGCGCAAGGCGTTCCTGGACGCGCTGCAGACGGCGGGCTAGCAGGCGCAGCGGCCGCCGTGATGGCGGCCCTACAACAGCTTGGTGATCAGGCTGACCACAAAGCTCAGCAGCAGCGTGGACGCCAGCGGCACATCCCAATCGCGCCCCAGCCAGCGAAACCGGAAGTCCCCGGGCAACCGCCCAAAGCCCATGCGGCGCAGCAGCGGCGACAGCCAGCTAATGAACATCAGGGCCAGGAGGATGACGAGAAGCCAGCGGAACATGGGCAGCGCGGCAGCAGGCGCTCAGAGCCGGTGCGAACGGTCGCCGTGGCTGAACCCCAGCGGCTCCCATGGCTCGCCCGCGCCCACAGCCAGCACCTTGAACAGCTCGCCCATCTCGTTTTCCATGATCAATTTGGCCGCTGTCGCCCGCTGGGCTTGCGGTAGCTGCTCCATTTTTGGGAGCAACCCACAGTTGATGAGGAAATGCGCCTGCGTGGTGTAGCCCAGCACATTCAGGCCCGCCTCCTGCGCGGCCAGCGCCATGGCGGTGAAGTTGACATGCGCGGTGATGTCCTTGAGCCCCACCGCCACCAGCGGGTCGCCATCGGCCAGGTGGCCCTGGTGGCACATCACGGTGCCCATGTGGCGCTGGGGGTGGTAGTACTCGTCTTCGCCAAAACCGTAGTCCAGCAAGAAGGCTGCGCCGCGCGTGAGCCGGTCGGCCAGCATGCGCATAAAGCCTTCGCCCTGGGCGTGAATTTCGGTCAGGTAGTCCTGCGGGCCTTCGATGGCGATGGGTGGGCGCAGGTCGGTGGGGCGGTCGGCCCAGGCAAAGCGGCCGTCTTCGGCCACCACCACACCGCGCTCATGCCACACACCGCCCTGCTGGCCGCCATGGCGCGCCAGCAGTTGCACAGGCATGGCATCCAGCACCTCGTTGCCCACCACCACGCCGCTGAATTTCTCAGGCAAGGCATCCACCCAGCGCAGCTTGTGGGCATGCGCCACCAGTTTGGCCTGCTGGCGCGCGCGCAGGCTGCCCGACAGATCGACGATGGTGTAGCGCTGCACCCGGTCGCCCAACGCATCCAGCAACTGCAGCGCCAGCGCGCCGGAGCCCGCGCCAAACTCCCAGACCTCGTCGGTCCCGGTGTGTGCCAGCGCCTCGCCCACCTGCACGGCCAGCGTCTGGCCGAACAGTGGGGTCATCTCGGGCGCGGTCACAAAGTCGCTGCCCGACTCCGGCATGGCGCCGAATTTGGTGGAATCGTTGGCGTAGTAGCCCAGGCCGGGCGTGTACAAGGCCAAGGCCATGAAGCGATCAAAACCCAGCCATCCACCCTCGGCGGCAATGGCCTGGGTGATGTGCTGGTGCAGGGCGGTCGTTAAACTGTCGGGTCTTTGGGTCACGGCCCGCATTGTCCCCCACATGTCCACCCCTTCCCTTCCCCACCGCCCCCGCACCGTGCTGGTGACCGGTGCCGCCAAGCGCCTGGGCCGCAGCATTGCGCTGGCCCTGGCTGCCGGCGGCTGGCAGGTGGCGGTGCACTACCGCTCGTCAGCGCAAGATGCTATCAATACAGTAGCTGAATGTGCAATATTGACTAGCGCAAGCGCCCATTTTGAGGCCGATTTTGATGACGAAGCCGCCGTGCGCGGCCTGCTGCCCCGCGTGATCGCGCACTTTGGCCATGTGGATGCGGTGGTCAACAGCGCCTCCCTGTTCGAACACGACAACGTAGGGACCTTTGGCTTTGCTGCGCTCGAAAAGCATCTGCGCAGCAACACCGCGGCCCCCGTGCTGCTGGCCCAGGCCCTGCACCAGCATGTGGCCGACCGGGTGGCGGCGGGTGAGGCCGATGCGCAGGGCGCCGTGGTCAACCTGCTGGACCAGAAGCTCTGGAACCAGAACCCCGACTTCATAAGCTACACGCTCTCCAAGGCCGCGCTGGAAGCCGCCGGCACCATGCTGGCACTGGCCCTGGCGCCGCGCGTGCGTGTGGTGGGCGTGGCGCCCGGCCTCACATTGACCAGCCATATGCTGAGCGACGAAAAGTTTGCCCAGCTGCATTCCCTCAGCCCCCTGGGCCGCTCTTCCACCGCCGAGGACGTGGCCGCCACGGTGAAGTTTGCGCTGGAGAACCGCTCCATCACCGGCACCACGCTGCTGGTCGATGGCGGCCAGCACCTGATGAAGTTTGACCGCGATTTCTCGTTGATGTGAGCCCAGCGCTTGCGCACACAACGAGCCCCCACCATGACACAGACCCCTTCCCAGATGACTGGCACGCAGATCCTGACGCTCACCGGTTTGCGCTTCGATGCCAACCTGGGCATCCTCGACCACGAGAAGACCGACCCGCAACCCATCCAGGTCGATGCCGAACTGAGCCTGGGCGTGCAGCCGCTGGCCCCGCGTGACGACGACATCGGCCATGTGCTGGACTACCGGCGTGTGCGCCAGATCATCATCGACGAGTGCACGGCCGAGCATGTCAACCTGCTGGAGAGCCTGATCGGCAAGCTGGCCAACCGCCTGATGCAACTGCCCGGCGTGCTGGGCGTGCGCGTGAAGATTGCCAAACTCGAAATTTTTGACGACTGCGAAGTGGCCATTCGCATCGAGACAGGACAGTGGTGACCCTATGAGCGCAGTATTGAATGAAGCCCCAACCTCCGCCCAATCCACTGGCTGGACGGAGGAAAGCACGGAAGCCACCAGCGGCGCCGCCCGCATGAAGATCGAGCGCGAAACCCACAAGCTGGAAAAGCGCCTGTGCCGCGAGGTCGGCAAGGCCATCGTCGACTTCAACATGATCGAAGAAGGCGACAAGGTGATGGTGTGCATGTCCGGCGGCAAGGACAGCTATGCGCTGCTGGACATCCTGCTCAAGCTCAAGGCCCGCGCGCCCATCCACTTTGACCTGGTGGCCGTGAATCTGGACCAGAAGCAGCCGGGCTTCCCCGAGCATGTGCTGCCCGAGTACCTGGCCAGCACCGGCGTGCCCTTCCATATCGAGAACGAAGACACCTACAGCATCGTCAAGAAGCTGATCCCCGAGGGCAAGACCACCTGCAGCCTGTGCAGCCGCCTGCGCCGGGGCATTCTGTACCGCGTGGCCGACGAACTGGGCTGCACCAAGATCGCGCTGGGCCACCACCGCGACGACATCCTGCAGACGTTGCTGCTCAACATGTTCTTTGGCGGCAAGATGAAGAGCATGCCCCCCAAGCTGGTCAGCGACGATGGCAAGCATGTGGTGATCCGCCCGCTGGCCTACGTGGCCGAGAAAGACACCGCCCGCTGGGCTGCGCACCGCAACTTCCCCATCATCCCGTGTAACCTGTGCGGCAGCCAGGAGAACCTGCAGCGCAAGCAGGTGGGCGAGATGCTGCGCGAATGGGAAAAGCGCTTCCCCGGCCGCGTGGAGAACATGTTCAACGCCCTGCAGAATGTGGTGCCCTCGCACCTGCTGGATGGCAGCCTGTACGACTTCAAGAATGCCAAGGCCACCGGCATCGCCAGCGAAGACGGCGACAAGGCCTTTGACAAGGAAGAGTTTGCGGCGCCCTCGCCATCGCTGCCCGGCGTGCAGGTGGTGCAGCTGTCGTGAACCCTGGCAAGCTGGGGCACTCTCATGGAGACTTCTTTTTCTGGAGCGTCTGACCATGACAACGCAACGCCGATGGATTCCCCTTCTTGTACTGGGCTTGGCAACCGCCTTGCTCGCGGGCTGCAGCACCACCCGCGTGGTCGACGGGCAAGTACAAAGCTTCTCAACCCTGGCGGCCGCGCCTGCACCTGCCACCTACCGCATCGAACGCCTGCCTTCGCAGCAAACCCCATCGTTTGACGCCATCGCCGCACTGGCAGAACAGTCCCTGGCACGCGCCGGCCTGCAACGCGACGATGCCGCGCCCCGCCTGCGGGTGCAACTGGGCGTGCAGGCTGACACGGTGCCGCGCAACGATCCTTTCGGCCCCTACGGGCCCTACGGTGCGTATGGCCCCGGCCCTTGGGGCGTGGGTGGCTGGTATGGCCGAGGCTGGGGCGTGCATGGCATGTGGCGCTTTGGCGAGCCCACGCCCCTGCACCGCCGCGCGGTCAGCATCGTGATGCGCGACGCCAGCACCCAGGCCGTCGTGTACGAAACCTCCGCCGTGCACGAAGATGTGTGGGTGAGCGATCCGGCCGTCTATGGCGTGCTGTTCGACGCCGCACTCAACGGCTTTCCGAAGCCGCCCGAGGGGCCGCGGCAAGTACGCGTGCCATTGGTTCCGCCCTCACACTGATTCCCTCCACGCCCGTCTATTGCATGCACGCCACCCGCATCGTTGCCATCCGCCACGGCGAAACCGCCTGGAACGTGGACACCCGCATCCAGGGCCACCTGGACATCCCGCTCAACGACACCGGCCTGTGGCAGGCCGCCCAGGTCGCCCAGGCCCTGGTGGGCGAACCGATTGCAGCCATCTACTCCAGCGACCTGCAACGCGCGCACGCCACCGCCCAGGCCGTGGCCCACACCACAGGCGCCCCGTTGAAGACCGAGCCGGGATTGCGCGAACGCAGCTTCGGGCACTTTCAGGGCCGCACGTTTGCCGAGATCGAGGCCGAGCTGCCCGAGGACGCATTGCGCTGGCGCAAGCGCGACCCCCACTACACGCCCGAGGGCGGCGAATCCCTCGTCACCTTGCGTGACCGCATCGAACGCACCGTGACCGCGCTGGCGCAGCAGCATGTGGGCGAGCAGGTGGTGATGGTGGCGCACGGCGGCGTGCTCGATGTGCTGTACCGCCTGGCCACGCGCCAGGACATCCAGGCGCCGCGCACCTGGCAACTCTCCAACGCCGCCATCAACCGCCTGCTGTGGACGCCTGACGGCCTCACCCTCGTCGGCTGGGCGGACACCCAACACCTTGACCAGATTGTCCTGCGCGATGAAAACCACGCCTGAATTGCAATCCACCATCGGCCAGCGGGTGGACGCTATCGACACCCCCGCCCTGGTGGTGGACCTGGATGCCATGGACCGCAACATACAGCGAATGGCCGACTTCGCGCGCAAGCACCACGTGCGCTGGCGCCCCCATGCCAAGCTGCACAAGAGCGCCGAACTCGCGCTGCTGCAGCAACGCGCTGGCGCCCAGGGCGTGTGTGTGCAGAAGGTCGCTGAGGCCGAGGCGCTGGCCGCTGGCGGGGTCGATGACATCACCATCACCAACCAGGTCATTGCCATGCCCAAGCTGCACCGCGTGGCGCGGCTGGCGGCGCTGCTGGCGGCACGCGGCGGTCGCCTGGGCGTGGCCGTGGACCACATCGATGGCATCGAACGCCTGGCCGAAGCCATGGCGCAGTACGGCAGCGACGCGGGCATTGATGTGCTGGTCGAGATCGACGTGGGCCAGGGCCGCTGCGGCGTGCCGCCGGGCGAGGCCGCAGTACCTCTCGCGCTGGCCGTGTCGCGCAGCCCTCGCCTGCGGTTTGCGGGGCTGCAGGCCTACCATGGGCGCGCCCAGCACCTGGCCAGCAGCGTGGGTCGGCGCGAGACCATCGCCGCTGTCGTTCGCGCGGCGGATCACACGCGCCAGCTCATCGAAGCCGCCGGGCTGCCCGTGCCGCTGATCACCGGATCAGGCACAGGCACCCTGGTTCACGAGGCCGCCAGCGGCGTGTTTGGCGAGTTGCAGGCGGGCTCGTTTTTGTTCATGGACGCAGATTACGCGCGCAACGAACGCGATCCTGCGCAGCCCGCGTTTGAACATGCGCTGTACGTCAAGACCCAGGTGGTGTCGGTGCGCGACACCCACGCCGTGTGCGACGCCGGTCACAAGAGCCACGCCATTGACTCCGGCCTGCCCACGGTGGCCCTGCTGCCCGCCGACCGCACCCTGCGCTATGCCAACGGGGGCGACGAGCATGGCTTGCTCTACGCGGACGCTCCCGATGCCCGCCTGCCCAGCCTGGGACACATGCTCTGGCTCATCCCTGGCCATTGCGACCCCACGGTCAATCTGCATGACTTTTTGATCGGCGTGCGCGGCGGTTTGGCGGCCGGCACGGTGGAGCGCATCATCCGGGTGGATGCACGGGGAGCGCTGACATAGGCGCAGCCCTCTAAACACCGGCGCTATAGGGGTTCACCTGCCCCGGTGTGAGCTGGCTGCTGGACCACAATCCGGCAACATGAGCCCCAGCCAGATCATCGTCCTTGCCACACCCGTCTTCTTCCTGCTGATCGCCCTTGAGCTGGCCATTGGCTTCAAGCGCCAGCGCAACACCTACCGCCTGGCCGATGCCGTCAGCAGCATCAGCCTGGGCATGCTGAGCCAGACCAGCGCAGTGTTCACGCGGCTGCTGCGCATTGGCATCTACACCGCCCTGTTCGAGCACGTGGCGCTGTGGCGCAACGATGCGTTCTGGGCCAGCCTGCCCGGCTGGCTGCTGGCGCTGGTGTTCTACGACTTCTGCTACTACTGGCTCCACCGCATGGGGCATGAATCGGCGGTGCTGTGGGCCGCGCACGCGGTGCACCACCAGAGCCAGGACTACAACCTCAGCACCGCGCTGCGCCAGACGAGTTCGGGCGCGCTGCTGGGCTGGATCTTTTATGTGCCCATGGCACTGGCGGGCGTTCCGCCGCTGGTGTTCGGCGTCGTGGCGCTGATTGACCTGCTCTACCAGTTCTGGGTGCACACCGAGCAGGTGGGGCGCCTGGGCTGGTTCGACCGCTGGTTCTGCAGCCCCAGCAACCACCGCGTGCACCATGCCGTCAACGACGCCTATCTGGACAAAAACTACGGCGGCATCCTGATCCTGTGGGACCGACTGTTTGGCACCTTCAAGGATGAAGACGCGCAGGAGAAATGTGTGTACGGCACGCGCGGCCTGCTCAACAGCTGGGACCCGCTGTGGGCCAACGCCCAGGTGTACGCCGGGCTGGCGCACGACAGCTGGCACGCATGCAGCTGGCTCGACAAGCTCAAGGTCTGGATCAAGCCGCCGGGCTGGCGGCCTGCGGACGTGGCGGAGGGCTTTCCCAAGCCGGCCTTCAGCATGGCGCAGATGGCGCTCTACCACCCACCGATGTCGCGCGCCGTGCAATGGTTTGCACTGGTGCAGTTTGTGCTGCTGCTCGGGGGCGTGGCGGCCTTTTTGTGGCAGGCCGATACGGCGCCGCTGGCGCACAACGCCGTCTGGTTCGCCGTGCTGCTGACAGTGCAATGGTCGCTGGGCGCGGTGATGCAGGGGCGCATCGGCATGCTGATGGCGCTGATGCTGCAAAGCGCGGCACTGGCCACGGCCACCAGTGCGCTGGAGTTCACACAATGGCATTGGCTGTTCAAACCGCTGACCATGGCGATTGCTATTGTTTTGATAGCTGCCAGTGCATATTCGACTAGCGCAAGGGGTGCATTGGGCTCAAAAACGCCATGGGCCTTGCTCATCGCTGCCCTGGGCGGGTCATTGGCGGGGGATGTGTTCCTCATGTTCCAGGGCTTCTTCATCCCCGGCCTGGTGAGCTTTCTGGTGGCGCATCTGTTTTATGTGGCGCTGTTCAAAAGTGGACAGGCATGGTTTCCGCACCGGGGTGCACTAGCGGCCACGCTGGGCATCGGCACGGCCATGTACGCCTTTCTGTGGACGAGTGGCCTGCCACCTGCACTCCGCGCGCCCGTCGCAGCCTATGTGCTGGTGATTGCGTTGATGGCGGCCCAGGCCATTGGCCGCGCCACCGTGTTGCGCGACGCCGCTTCGCTGTGTGTCGCCATCGGCGCCGGGTTTTTCATGCTCAGCGACTCGCTGCTGGCCACCAACCGGTTTGTGACGCCCCTACCCATGGCGCAGGTCTGGGTGCTGGCGACGTATTACGCTGCACAGGCGCTGATCGTGGCAGGCATGCTGCGGGGCACAGCCCGCGCAGAGCCCAGCTCTGCCACGCCCCTCACACCCCAAACAGATCTTGCCCGCTCGCCTTCGGCGGCGTAACCCCCAGGTGGCGGAACGCCGCCAGCGTGGCAATGCGCCCGCGCGGCGTGCGCTGCAGGAAGCCCTGCTGGATCAGGTAGGGTTCGATCACGTCCTCGATGGTGCCAGCCTCTTCGCCAATGCTGGCCGCGATGTTGTCCAGCCCCACGGGGCCGCCATCGAAGCGGTGGATCACGGCTTCGAGCAGCTTGCGGTCCATCACGTCAAAGCCTTGCGGGTCCACATCAAGCATGGCCAGCGCCTTGTCGGCAATGGGTTTGGTAATGCGCCCATCGCCCTTGACCTCTGCATAGTCGCGCACCCGGCGCAGCAGCCGGTTGGCAATGCGCGGTGTGCCGCGCGAGCGGCGGGCGATCTCGAAGCCACCCTCCTCATCCATCGGTGCATGGAGCAACCCGGCACTGCGCTGGACAATGCGCGCCAGCTCCTCGGCCGTGTAGAACTCCAGCCGCGCCACGATGCCGAAGCGGTCGCGCAACGGGTTGGTCAGCATGCCCGCACGCGTGGTGGCGCCCACCAGGGTGAAGGGCTGAAGGTCCAGCTTGATGCTGCGCGCTGCCGGCCCCTCGCCGATCATGATGTCGATCTGGTAGTCCTCCAGCGCAGGGTAGAGGATTTCCTCCACCACGGGTGACAAGCGGTGGATCTCGTCGATGAAGAGAACGTCGTTCTTTTCCAGATTGGTCAGCAGCGCCGCCAGGTCCTTGGGCTTTTCCAGCACCGGGCCGCTGGTCTGGCGCAGGTTTACGCCCAACTCCGCCGCGATGATGTGCGACAGCGTGGTCTTACCCAGGCCGGGCGGGCCGAACAGCAGCACATGGTCCAGCGCCTCACCCCGCTTCCTCGCCGCGCCGATGAAGATTTCCAACTGCTCCCTGGCCTTGGCTTGGCCCACATACTCCTGCAAGAGTTTGGGGCGCAGGGCACGTTCGATGGCCTCCTCTTGGGGGGAAACGGGAACTGCGGAGATGACGCGTTTGGCGGGGGCAGGGGTGAAGTCGTCGGTCTGGATGGTCATTTAATAGTTAACAAACGGGTGCAACCATGCTCATTGAGAGGTCCAAGCAAAGTACACGGGACCTTCGTAAGTAAATTCTCGATTAACTTGAATAACAAGATCGCGCTCTGCAGTGCTAATCGTGTAGAAATGAGCTCCGGTTCTTGGGTTGTAAAAGCGAAAGATTGGCGTAGCATCATTCCCTGCCGCTCTCTGCGCGTACCAACTCACTCCCTCATATCGAAACAGGGGCAATTTAGCAATCACGTAGTCGCGCGTTGCAATATCTCCTGCGTAAAAATGCGCTTTTGACGTAGCGTTGTAAAAACGGAATATAGGATCCTTGTTCGAATTTGAGTCCGCATAGGCGTAGAACGCAACATTCTCATAGTTGAACTCGGGATAATTACGAATTACATAATCTCGCTCATTGGCGCCAGTGATATAGAAATGAGCCCCCGTGCTGGCGTTGTAGAACCGATAGACTGCCACACGACCGGCATCGGTAACCGTGGATGCCAACCAGTTTTTCAACGCTGCGTTATAAGCAATATCGAAACGACCATAGTAGTCAGCAGTAGACCTATTTGTGCAAACTGCACTACCCCCATACAAGGTGCCCACGACTTTTCCATTTCTGAAAAGAGCGGATCCACTGCTTCCCCCTTCAGTGGTTCCTTGACTCCAGTTAACCCGGTAGTAATTACCGCTAGTTCCTAGACATGAGAACTGCGTGTCAGAAATCGTGGCACAAGCCGATTGACCAACCACGGTACCGTAACTCAACTTGAGCAAATCTCCGCTGGGGTGATGCAAGCCAATGATTGAGACTCCTGCGGCAACGGTGGACGCGTCCCACCCCGCAAAAACTGCTCCAGCGGGGGGCGTATCGTTGAGCAACAGAAAAGATGTGTCGCTGTCTGCGCTGGCGTAGAGCAGCTTGGCACCACCGACCTTCTTGATACTTGAACTCTGCAGTGCACCGCTATTGCAGCTCGACGAACGGAAGAACCAGTCCGTCTGCAAGGTCGAGGCTACGGTCTGATCAGAAATGCAGTGGTTGGCGCTCAAGAAATAAGGCTTGCCGCTGGAGCTACCGTCATTGAGCAATGTGCCTGTGCAGGCATAGTACTTAGCCCCCTTGATAAACAGCATGCGAGCAACCGCGTTGCGTTCACTGGCTCCGTCGTTGTAGCACGTGGCATCTAGATTACAAGTATCTGAGTCGCCAATCTGTTTAGCGCTAAGAACCTGTGCGTTGTACTCGCGTTCGGTAGGTAAAGCCAAGTTCACAAAAACGTGCGACAGCTGGGGCACCGAAATTTGCAAGGTACTCGCGGCAATACCAGGTGGCAACTCCACCTCCAAGGTCGCCTCGCCGCCCCCGGTATCAGGTGTCCACCACGTGCGAGCAGCATCCGAACGGTCGCCCGCAGCCTGATTGCGCTCGATCAGTTGGAGAATTTCCTGCCCGGAGATCTCGAACACCTTGTCAGGCGCCGCCTGCGTATAAACGCGCACCACTGCGCTGCCCGGAAGCTGCTGAACAAGCACTCCCAGCCGCAAACCATAGGCCCCTTCCGCGCTGAAGCTCACCGCAGCAACCAAGCCACCCGCAGGTGCTTTGCGCCACTTCCACAGAGCTCCCATCGCAGACACAGACTTGGTCGCCTCCACATCACGGCCTTGCCCCACGAGCCGTGGCCCCACCGAGTCCACTGACTGGGTCTTTTCCGTAGCCAGTTCTTCCAACGCGACCACAGCTGCTGACGGCGCTGCAGTGGCACTGCGGGACTTCACTCGAGAAACATCCTGCACGGCTTCTACAGGCTGAACCCTGCTGTCCACCTGAGACAGCAACGGAGCGTTAGGTGCCGCGTCACCTGTGCCACCACCACACGCCACCAGCAGCGCTGCTGCCGAGAAGAGGGCGGGTACCCAACGCACTACGGAAAACTTTTTCATTGTCTGCATCCTAGAAATCGCTACGACTCACGCTTGCAAGCCTCAAAAGGGTCACCACTAAACCATTGTGGGGCGAACATTTCGGGGCGATTATCAGCGGGCCAACGCCTTCAACGCCAGCTTAATTCCGTCACTCACCCCCACCTCCGCTGGCAGCGCCTTGAGCGCCGCAGCCGCCTCCTTGTCGCTGTAGCCCAAAGCCAACAGCGCCTGCAGAATGTCGGCTTGCGCATCGCTGGTGGCCGCGCCACGCACAGCACCCATGTCCGCACCCAGCTTGCCCTTGAGCTCCAGCAGCAAACGCTCGGCTGTCTTTTTGCCAATGCCCGGCACCTTCACCAAACGGCCCGCCTCCTGCAGCGAAATCGCCTGCGCCAGGTCACTCACGCCCATCCCGCTCAGGATGGACAGCGCAGTGCGTGGTCCCACGCCGGAGATCTTGATCAGCTCACGAAACGCCTGGCGCTCAGGGGCGGTTGCAAAGCCGTACAGCAGCTGAGCATCCTCACGCACGATGAACTGTGTCAGCAGGCTCACACGCTCTCCCACGGCGGGCAGGTTGTAGAACGTGCTCATGGGCACATTCACTTCGTAGCCCACGCCGTGGCAGTCCAGCAGCACCTCGGGGGGATTCTTCTCCAGCAGGGTGCCGGTCAATTTGCCTATCATTGATGTCCTTTGACGACGCGGGCATGACATGCCGCGCCGCCGTTCTTGCTGTTTTCCGTTGCCTGACTGGAATTATCCGCGTGATCCTGCGCCACACCTTCACCCCCCACAACAACACCCGGCTCACCCACCTGTGTGGCCCGGCCGATGCGCACCTGCGCACCATCGAGGTGGCATTGCAGGTGAGCATTGCGCACCGGCACGAGCAGTTCAAGGTCGACGGCCCCAAGGCCAAGGCCACGCAGGCGATGGAGCTGCTGCAGGCCCTGTATGAGATGGCCGAGCGCCCCATTGGCGAGGACTATATCCAGCTGATGCTGGCGGGCGACAGCGAACTGCTGGAGGCCCCGGACGACGCCATCATCCTCAACACCCGCCGCGCGGACCTGCGCGGGCGCACCCCCACGCAGAACCTGTACCTGCAGAACATCGCCACGCACGACATCACCTTCGGCATCGGCCCTGCCGGCACCGGCAAGACGTATCTCGCCGTGGCCAGTGCGGTGGATGCATTGGAGCGCAGCAGCGTGCAGCGGATCGTGCTGACCCGCCCGGCGGTGGAGGCTGGAGAGCGCCTGGGCTTTTTGCCCGGCGATCTGGCGCAGAAGGTGGACCCTTATTTGCGCCCGCTGTACGACGCGCTGTACGAGCTGATGGGACACGACAAGGTGCAAAAGGCGTTTGAGCGCAACGCCATTGAGATTGCGCCGCTGGCCTTCATGCGCGGTCGCACGCTGAACAACGCGTTCGTCATCCTCGACGAGGCACAGAACACCACGCCCGAGCAGATGAAGATGTTCCTCACCCGTATCGGCTTTGGCGCTAAGGCCGTGGTGACCGGTGACGTCAGCCAGATCGACCTGCCCAAGGGCACCCTGAGCGGCCTGATCGACGCCGAGCGCGTATTGAAGCGCGTCAAGGGCATCTCGATCACCCACTTCACCAGCGCCGATGTGGTGCGCCATCCGCTAGTGGCCCGCATCGTGGACGCCTACGACGCCCCCCGCCGTGCCGCAGCGGCCCGCACCCGCGACTGAACTCCTAATTTGATAGCTACTTACGCTTATAAATTGGGCACCGGTAGCTTAAAACACCTCAAATGTCCTTAAACCAACTCTCCCTGTCGCTGCAGTTTGGCGCGTTTGACGAAGCCGCCGCCCACCGGGCTGTGCTGCCCCGCCACAAGGTCACGCGCTGGATTCGCCACGCGCTGGCCACCGACGCGGAGATCACCGTGCGCATCGTGGGTGCCGAAGAAGGCCAGCAGCTCAACCGCGAGTACCGCAAGAAGGACTACGCCACCAACGTGCTCACCTTCGACTACACGCAGGAGCCGGTGGTGACCGCCGACTTGGTGCTGTGCGCCCCCGTGATCGAGCGCGAGGCGAAGGAGCAAAACAAGAGCCTGGAAGAACACTACGCCCACATGCTGGTGCACGGCACGCTGCATGCCCAGGGGTGGGACCACGAGACGAGCAAGGCCGACGCCGAGGAGATGGAGGCGTACGAGTCCGACATCCTGCGCGAGCTGGGTTTTGAAGACCCCTACGCAACCTGACCGGATTCAGGATTTCCCCGAGAGCCTGCCGATCGCCCACCTGAAAAACGCAGCCGTGGGCAAAGCAGTCGCACCTTTTACGGTCGCAATTCGGACTCGAAAGCGCGGAATCTCCACCTAACATCGGTGCAATGCCGCGCGCGCAACGCCGCGGCCAAGGAGATACTTTGGATACCGCCCTGCTCGTCACCGCCGCCTTCGTCGCTGGCGCCCTCAATGCCGTCGCCGGAGGCGGCAGCTTTCTGACCCTGCCTGCCCTCGTCTTCACCGGCGTGCCGCCCGTGGTGGCCAACGCCACGGGCACGGTGGCGCTGTTGCCGGGCTACATGGCGGGGGCCTGGGGGTTTCGGGAAGACATGCAACCACCGCCTGGCCTGTCCATGCGGGCAGTGGTTTTGCTGGCCCTCATCGGCGGATCGGCCGGGGCGGCGCTGCTGCTGATCACGCCCGATGCCACCTTCCGCAAGGTCGTGCCCTGGCTGCTGCTGGCGGCCACGGCCATGTTTGCGCTGGGCCCGCGCCTGCGCCAGTGGGCGGGTGCCTCGGCCCATGGCCCTGCCGCGCCGTGGAAGGCGGCCCTGGGCATGCTGGCCGTGGCGGGGTATGGCGGCTACTTCAACGGCGGGTTGGGCATCTTGCTGCTGGCACTGTTCGGCCTGCTGGGGCAAACCCAGCTCAACGCCATGAACGGCATGAAGAACCTGGTCTCTGCGCTGCTCACCGCGATTGCGGTGGCCATCTACGCAGCAGGCGGTATCGTGCTGTGGCCGCAGGCGCTGATGATGATGGTGGCCGCCACCGCAGGCGGGTATGGCGGCGCCCGCGTAGCGCGCAAGCTGCCTGCCAACGTGCTCCGCTGGGGCATCGTGGCTACCGGGCTGGTGATGGCGGCGGTGTTCTTCTGGCGGCAGTGAGCAGCAGCCCCTTGGCCTCGCCACCAACGCCAAGGTCCACGCCTACGGCGGTACCGGCACCCACACCAGCACCAATTGCAGGCAGCAGCCGCCCGCCGCCCCGCGTGCTGTGGGCCATGCTGCTCACGCTGCTCAGCGGGTTCGCGCTGAGCCAGGCGTTTCGCACCACCACTGCCATCCTGGCCCAGGGGCTGACCGCCGAGTTCGGGCTGTCGCCCGGGTCGCTGGGGGCCTTTGCCGGGCTGTTCGGCCTGTCGTTCGGTGTGGCCCAGTTGCTGATGGGCGTGGGGCTGGACCTGTGGGGCCTGCGGCGCACGGTGCTGACCGCTTTCCCGCTGGCGATTGGCGGTGCCGCGCTGTCGGCGGCAGCGCCCGGCTATGCGTGGCTGATGGTGGGCCAGTTGATGATCGGCGTGGGCTGCTCGCCCGCGTTCCTGGCCTGCACGCTGTTCATTGCGCGGCATTTCCCTGCCGACCGGTTTGCCTACCTGTCGGGCGTGGCGATGGGAGTTGGAGGTCTGGGCCTGCTGTTCACCGGTACGCCGCTGGCCTGGCTGGTGCAGCACGGTGGCGGCTGGCGCACGGGCTATGCCGTGCTGGCGGTGCTCAGCGCGCTGTCGTGGCTGCTGATCTGGCTGCGGGTGCACGAGCCTGCCCCGCTGGTGCCGCCCCCGGCGCAGCGCGAAACCTGGGGCCAGGCGCTGCTCGGCTTTGGCCAGCTGCTCACGGTGCCGCACACCTGGGGCATCCTGCTGCTGGGCATGTCGGGCTACGCCGCGTTTTTGTCGTTGCGGGGCCTGTGGCTGGCGCCGTTGCTGATGGAGCGGTACCACCTCACGCTGGTGGACAGCGGCAACGTCGCGCTGGGCCTGTCGTTGATTGCGCTGTTTGCACCCGGTCTGGCGGGCCGGCTGGACCCAGGCATTGGCCGCCGCCGGCGATGGATTGGCAACGCCTCGCTGCTGATGGCCGGGCTGTTCGCGCTGCTGGCATTTTTGCGGGTGCACCCTGCCGCCAGCGTGATGCTGATCCTGCTGATGGGGCTGCTGTCGGGCTACGGCGTGCTGCAGTACGCAGACGTGCGCGCCTCGTACCCGCCCGCACTCACCGGCCGGGCCCTGTCGGCCTACACGATGGCAATGTTCCTGGGCGTGGCGCTAATGCAGTGGTTCACCGGCATCGTGGCCACAGGCGCCCAGCACCTGGGCTGGGATGCCCACACGGCGGTCATGCTGGCGATTGCGGCCTGGCTGGCGCTGGCGTCGGTGGCGTTTCGGGCGCTGCCGGTGTCGTCGCTAGTGATAGCGGAAAAATAAGAGAGAAATTAGGCTGCAGTGGTTATCCACTAAGCGCTGACAGCTCTTCTTTTCCCCCTCCTGCAATACAGCCACTCCACGGCTGACGCGCCCCAGCACGCGGGTGCGCGAACTCGCAAAACAGCTTGCGTTGCAGGACGGGCGCACTGAACAAGGTACCGCAAAATCTGATCGATAGAATTTCTAAAGACCACAATCGCACCATCTTCACCACCAGGAGATACTCATGCCCATCGATCCCATACTGAAAGCACCTCTGAGCCGCAGAACTTTGTCTCTGGTCACCGTCGCCATGGGACTCTCGGCTTGTGGAGGCGGGAGCGATGAACCCACCCCCACCTCTGAACTACCGCAGATCACTGAGCACCCGGCTGACGTCACAGCCTCAGCCGGCGAATCTGCAACATTTCGCGTCAAGGTCAATTCCAGTGGGCCGGTGTCTTACCAGTGGCTGCGCAATGGCGCATCCCTTGATGGCGCCACGACCTCAGAGCTGTCGCTAGCCTCCATCGAAACCACCGATTCAGGTAGCAGTTTCTCCGTCAGAGTCACCAATGCCGCAGGCTCCGTTCAATCTAATGCGGCAACACTTCTCGTCCATCCGCGAGGCGGGGAGGAAGGAATTGCCCTGGCTTCTGGCACTCTCGGCGCACTAGGGCGAAGCCGTACGGTCATCGGCTTCAGCCAGTCTGGCGATTTGTTTGTGTGGGAAAGAGTGGCTCGCCAGCTCACCCGGGTCACAACAGAAGGTCAGACCATTCCCTTACAGGGAGCCTTGCAGGCCCTGAAGTTTGATGTCTCTTGGAAGGTTGCCGTACTGGAGCATCCCGACGGCAATCTCTACGTCACAGAAACCTACTTGGCACCCAGCGGGCAAATCAATACCGAACACGGAGGAGGCGGAAAGCTTCATCGAATCTCAGCAGATGGGTCGCATGTTGTCCTCTACCAAGCTGTCATCAGCTTTGGAGAGAGCCCGGCAGGAAAGCTAACCCCCATTGGCGTTGCCCAAGGCCCCTCCGGGAATATCTGCACACTGCATTTCAACTCGCCGACTCTTTACAAAATACCGACAACGGTCACCCAAACTACCCCCTCAAAATTTGCAGACCTCTTGTTTGAGCCTTTCGAACAACTGGCAATTGTTCTCCGATACACCGTTTCTCTCAGCTTGACATCTACCTCTTCTGGGAAAATTTTCGCAAGCTCCACGGCAGGGCAGTCTGCCTCCGGAATAGCACCTGTGAAGCGTTATGACGCTTTTGACTACGAGATCAGTTCTGACGGCACACGCACCCCCATCAAGTTTGGTGCAACGTCAGCATACGACTTGATCGCGCATGGCGAGTACGTGTACGCATTGGTCAAGAACGAGCAAGGCTACATGTGCCTCGTTCGCCGCAGTCCGGAGGGATCCATGCAACTCATTGCAGGAGGCAGCGGGTCGGCGACCAAGCCGGGGCCACTGCCGGGAGGACTCGGCAATTGGGTCAGGCTGGCCGGGGTAACCCCCGAGGGACGCATTATTCTGGGAGATCTTGCACTCGATGAGACAGGCGAATATTTGCAGTACTTTGTGGTGACGCCCCCCGCCATTTGAGCAGATGGGGCCGCCTGCCATGCGGGCCAGCCCCTGCAATGAATGGGTTTTGCCGTCAGGGCGCCCTCATCCGCAGCGGAATCGTCACCGGCCCGTCATTCACCAGATGCACCTGCATGTCGGCTGCAAACTGGCCGGTGGCCACCACGGGATGGATCTTGCGCGCCTGGGCCACCAGGTAGTCGTACAGCCGCTGCCCTTCATCGGGTGCCGCAGCCTGGGTGAAGCTGGGGCGGTTGCCGCCGGTGGTGTCTGCCGCCAGCGTGAACTGGCTGACCAGCAGCAGGCCGCCACCGATGTCCTGCACGCTCTGGTTCATCTTGCCTGCGGCGTCCGAAAAGATGCGCAGCTTGAGGATCTTGGCCAGCAGCCTGTCGGCTTCAGCCTCGGTGTCTCCACGCTCCGCACACACCAGCACCAGCAGTCCCGCGCCGATGGCGCCCACGGTCTGCCCGTCCACATCCACACGCGCTTCACGCACACGTTGTAATACGCTGATCACTTCACGGCATCCTTCACATCGTCACGGGGGTCGTCGAAATGCGCCTCCACGTCGGTAGGCAGCAGCTCGATGGTGGCACGCAGGCCGGGCACGGCGGTCATCAGCGCGCGCTCGACCTGACCGCGCAGCTCGGCGGCGTGGCGCAGGGTCCAGTCGGCGGGCATGTGCAGGTGCATGTCCACAAACTGGCGCTGGCCCGCGCGGCGGGTGGAGACATGGTCGAACCGCACAGCGCCCGGCGCCTGGGCGGCCACAAACTGCTGCAGCGTGGCGTCGATGGTGGACTGCACCTCGGGCTCCACCGCCGAATCCATGAGGCCCTGGGACGACCGCCACACCAGCTCCACCCCTTCTTTCAGGATGTTCAGCGCCACGGCAATGGCCGCCACCGCATCCAGCCACAACCACCCGGTCAGGGCAGCGCCCGCAATGCCCACCAGCACACCGGCCGAGGTCCACACGTCGGTGACCAGGTGGCGTGCATCGGCCTCCAGCGCGATGGAGCGGTGCTCGCGCGCCGAGCGGAACATCACCCAGGCCAGCAGCCCGTTCAGGGCCGAGCTGAGCACCGACAGTCCCAGGCCCCAGCCCACCTGCTCGATGGGTTGTGGGTCAAACAAGCGGTGCCCGGCCGCCCACAGAATGCCCGCCGACACGCCCATGATGAGGATGCCCTCAAAGCCCGAGGAAAAGTATTCGGCCTTGTGGTGGCCGTAGGGGTGGTCGTCATCGGCTGGCCGTGCCGCCACCGTCACCATGGCCAGCGCAAACATGGCGCTGGCCAGATTCACAAACGACTCCATCGCGTCAGACAACAGACCCACCGAGCCCGTGACCACCCAGGCCAGCGTCTTGAGCGCAATGGTGACCACCGCCACGGCCACCGAGGCCCACAGCAGGTTGCGGGGTGAAAGCCAGGGGTGGGATGCGGGAGAAGATGCTGACATGGCGGGTGGGCGAAGGAGCGGAAACAGGCGAGTCTGAAATTACACCAGAGCCACCTTAAGAACCTGTTCAGGATCTGAGCACCGTTTAATAGCAGGCCCCAGCATGCCCCCATGCCAGAATCCGCGCATGCTCCCCGCCTGGCGACGCCTTCTGCCCCGACACGCCCTGCACCTGCCCAGCCTGCTGTTGTGGGTGGCGGTGGCCTGCATCGGTTGCGGCTGGCTGGTGGTGGACCGCCTGCAGCAACTGCACGCGGCGTTTGAGACCGACGCGCGCATCGTGCATCGGCTGCTGAGCCAGCGCGTGGTGCAGCACGACGCCATCATGGCCACGCTGGCGCTGCTGCAGCCAGCCGCTGCGGTGGATGACCTGCACAACGCGGCATCGCCCCTGCCCCGCCTCACGTCGGTGTATCCGCAGATTCTGGCGGTGCTGCAGCGCTCGGCCCACAGCGACTGGCCGCCCGCACTGCAGGCCGAGCTGACAGCCGCCGAGGCCACCTCACGACGCACCGGCCACGCCGCTACGGCAGGCCTGAACCTACCCGCAGGCCGTTACTACCTGGTGCTGGCGGGCACGCCAGCCAGCTATGCGCTGCACATCGACCTGCGCACCACCATCCCCACTGACGAGTGGCCCATGGACATGGCCGCCAGCCCGGTGCGCGTGACGCTGGAGCAGGGCGGCACGGCCTTTGTGGTGCAGCCCGGCCAGGCCGACCAGGGCAGCGGCATCCGCACCTACGACTTTCACAAACTGCTGGCTGCCGCCAGCCAGCCGCTGGACGTGGTGGCCCGCCGCACCGTGGGCCTGCACGAACTGCCCTGGTGGCGCATGTTGGGCTGGTGCCTGCTGACCGCAGCGCTGTGGGCCGCAGGCCGCGCACTGTGGCGCCAGCGCGTGGCGCGCCAGCGGGCCGAAGAGCTGCTG
Source organism: Acidovorax sp. K2F (assembly GCF_025246485.1). NCBI lineage: Bacteria > Pseudomonadati > Pseudomonadota > Betaproteobacteria > Burkholderiales > Comamonadaceae > Acidovorax > Acidovorax sp. K2F. The sequence goes on along the minus strand of NZ_JAOBSQ010000008.1, from coordinate 67,746 downwards.
CGCCTGGGCCAGGTGGCGCGGCTGAACACATTGGGCGAATTGGCCGCTGGCATGGCCCACGAACTGAACCAGCCGCTGACCGCCCTGCTGTCCAGCACCCAGGCCGCCCAGCGCCTGCTGGCCGACGACCCACCCGACCTCGACACCGCACAGACCGCCATGGCCCGCGCCGTGGAGCAGGCGCGCCGCGCATCCACCGTGGTGGGCCGCCTGCGCCGCCTGGTGGAGCGGCCCGACCTGGCCGGTCAGGCCCAGCCCCTGGCACTGCCCACCGCCGTGCAGGACGTGCTGCACCTGCTGGAGCCCGAGCTGGCACAGCGCGGCGTGGTGCCCGAGGTGTTGGCCGCCGCAGACCTGCCCCCGGTGCTGGCCGAACCCGTGGCCCTGCAACAGATCATCCACAACCTGCTGATGAACGCGCTGCAGGCGCTGGAGCAAGTGCCCCCCGCTGAACGCCAGCTGCACCTTGCAATGGCGCAGGCTGGTGCCGGACAGGTGGCGCTTTCGGTGCGCGACCACGGCCCCGGTATCCCGCCCGAAGCACGCCAGCACCTGTTCGAGCCCTTCTACACCACACGCAACGGCGGCCTGGGCCTGGGCCTCACGCTGTGCGAGAGCCTGGCGCAGGCCATGGGCGCGCATCTGAGCCTGGCGCCCGAAGCCACGCCCCCATCCGCCGCCCAACGGGGGGCTGAGTTTGTGCTGACCCTCAACGTCGCACCACCCACCGATGACCGATAGCGCCCCCTCCCTCTCGCCCCTGATCCACCTTGTGGACGACGATGCTGCCGTGCGCGAGGGCCTCTCCCTGCTCATCAGCACCGTGGGCCTGCGCGTGCAGACCTGGGCCGACCCGCAGTCCTTCATGGCCGGGTTTGACCGCGCCAGCATCGGCGCCATCGTTCTGGATGTGCGCATGCCGGGCATCAGCGGCCTCACGGTGCTGGAGCAGCTGCTGGCGCAGGGCGTGGACCAGCCCGCGATCCTGCTCACCGGCCACGGCACGGTGGAGATGTGCCGCCGCGCCTTCAAAACTGGCGCGGCCGAGTTTCTGGAAAAGCCGGTGGACGACGAAGTGCTGATCGAAGCCCTGCAAAACGCCGTGCGCCAGCATGTGCGCTCGCGCGAACGCCACCAGGCCGACCAGCAGGCGCGCGAGCGTTTTGCGCAGCTCTCGGCCCGCGAGCGCGAGGTGCTGGGACTGATCGTGGAGGGTCTGACCAACAAGGAAATCGGCCGGGCGCTCGAACTATCGCCCCGCACGGTGGAAACACACCGCGCCAACCTGTTTGCCAAGCTGGGGGCCGAGTCGCTGGCGCAGCTGATTCGGCGCTACGCGGCGCTAGTGGACGCGGCCGCGTGAGCTGCCCCTTGGCGGGCTTTCCGTAGTTCTACGGAGGCCCGCGCGTAGCCGCCCGAATGGCCGAAAACGGCGGCCATTTCTACAGTTCTCCCACGGCGCCACAACGGGTGGCACCGACCCAGAAACACCGGAGAACACCATGCAAAACCGCCTCGCCACCGTCGCCGCCCTCACCCTGTCCCTGATCGCCACCGCCGCCAGCGCCGAAGGCGTGCGCACCGAAAAGAACATGTCGCTGGACCTGGCCACGCAGATCGCCGCGCAAACCGTGGCCACCTGCACCGCCAACGGCTACGCCGTCACGGCCACCGTGGTGGACCGCGCAGGCACCTTGCGTGCTGTGCAGCGCGCCGACAACGCCGGCCCCCACACGCTGGAAGCCAGCCGCCTCAAGGCCTACACCTCGGCATCGGCCAAGAACACCACGCTGGCCATGATGGAAGGCGCGCAGAAGAACCCCGCTGCGGCCAACCTGGTGAACATCCCCGGCTACCTGCTGCTGGGCGGCGGCGTGCCGGTGAAGGTGGGCAACGAGGTGATCGGCGCTGTGGGCGTGGGCGGTGCACCCGGCGGCCACCTGGACGAGCAGTGCGCGGTGGCGGGCATTGCCAAGGTGCAGGACTTACTGAAGTAAGCCAGCCCAACCACAGGCACCTGAGCATTCAGCGGAGGCCCCCATGAAGCCGTGGAATCTTGTTTTCGCCCTGGCCGCCGCACTGGCCTGTGCCACCCCGGCCCAGGCCCAGGTGCCACCCACGGCGGCCGAAACAGCAGCCTACCAGGGCCTGCATGCCGCTGCGGCGCGGGGCGATGTGCCCAGGCTCACCCAGCTGATCGCAGCGCGGGCCGACGTGAATGCCCGCGATGGCTACGGCCGCACGCCGCTGCATGTGGCCACCTTTGCCCGGCAGGCCGATGCCATCCGCGCCCTCGCCCAGGCTGGGGCCGACCTGAATGCGCTGGAGAACGACCGCTACGACGCCGTGACCATCGCCGCCGTGGCCGACGACGAGGCCACGCTGCGCGTGCTGCTGCAGCTGGGCGCCAGCGCCAAACAGGTGACCAGCCGTTACGACGGCACGGCCCTGATTGCTGCTGCCCACCTGGGGCACGACGGCGTGGTGCGTCAGTTGATCGCCGCCGGGGCGCCGCTGGACCATGTGAACAACCTGCACTGGACAGCGCTCATCGAGTCCATCGTGCTGGGCAACGGCGGTCCGCGCCACCAGGCCACACTGCAAGCCTTGCTACAGGCGGGGGCCAGCCAGGCACTGACCGACCGGCAGGGCAACACGCCCCTGCAGCTGGCGCGCCAGCGGGGCTTTGGAGAGATGGTGCGGATGCTGGAGGCTGCCGCAGCACGGCGCTGATGCCGCCAGTGCAGGACGCGCGCCCACTATCAAATTGATAGCTATTGGCGCATGATTGACTAGCGCATCCGGCGCTTTTTACTCAAAGTCCTGGGTTCCCGTCACCAGGCGGGCCTTCACGGTCTTGCCCTTCACCCGGCCCTGGTTCAGGCGCTGGGCAGCTTGGGCGCCGATGGCACGGTCCACCGCCACATAGGTGGAAAAGTCGTTCACGTTGATCTTGCCGATCTGCTCTCGGGTGTAGCCCATCTCGCCGGTCAGCGCGCCCAGCACGTCGCCCGCACGGATCTTCTCCTTGCGGCCACCGATGATCTGGATGGTGACCATGGGCGGCACCAGCGGGCCGTTGCCGGTCGGTGTCAGGTCGGCCACGGGGAACCAGCGCGACTCTCGGCCCTGCAATTGTTCGATCTTGCCCACGCTGCCCATCTCGTCCAGGCTGGCCAGGTTCAGCGCCAGCCCTTCGGCATCGCCCCGGCCCGTGCGGCCGATGCGGTGGATGTGCACCTCGGGGTCGGGCGTCACGTCCACGTTGATCACGGCGGCCAGGTTGGCAATGTCCAGCCCGCGCGCGGCCACGTCGGTGGCCACCAGCACCGAGCAGCTCTTGTTGGCAAACTGCACCAGCACCTGGTCGCGCTCGCGCTGCTCCAGCTCGCCAAACAGCGCCAGCGCGCTGAAGCCCTGGGCCTGCAGCACGGCCACCAGGTCGCGGCACTGCTGCTTGGTGTTGCAGAACGCGATGGACGAATCGGGCCGGAAGTGGTTGAGCAGCAGCGACACGGCATGCAGGCGCTCGCTGTTCTTCACCTCGTACCAGCGCTGCTCGATCTTGCCCTCGGCATGCTGCGCCTGCACGGCGATCTGCTCGGGCGACTTCATGAACTGGGCGCTCAGCTTGGCGATGCCCTCGGGGTAGGTGGCCGAGAACAGCAGGGTCTGGCGCTCTTTGGGACACTGCTTGGCCACCACGACGATGTCGTCGAAGAAGCCCATGTCGAGCATGCGGTCGGCCTCGTCGAGCACCAGGGTGTTGAGCGCCTCCAGCGTCAGGTGCTGGCGCTCCAGGTGGTCCATCACCCGGCCAGGCGTGCCCACCACGATGTGCGCGCCATGCTCCAGGCTCAGCATCTGGCCGCGCAGCGGCACGCCGCCGCACAGGGTCACGACCTTGATGTTTTCTTCGGCGCGCGCCAGGCGGCGGATTTCAGTGGTCACCTGGTCGGCCAGCTCGCGCGTGGGGCACAGCACCAGGGCCTGTACCGCAAAGCGGCGGGGGTTGAGGTTGGCCAGCAGCGCCAGCGCAAACGCGGCGGTCTTGCCGCTGCCGGTGCTGGCCTGGGCGATCAGATCCTTGCCCAGCAGGGCGGGCGGCAGGCTGGCCGCCTGAATGGGCGTCATCGTGGTGTAGCCCAGCTGCTGCAGGTTGGCCAGCATGGCGGAGCTCAGGGCCAGCGCGCTGAAATCAGCGCGGGCTTGGTTTTCTTTGGAGGTCATGGGCCGATTATCCGGTGGGGGGTATCCGGGCAACTACCTTACGCCCCCGTCAGGTGTATCGGCTATAACAAACAGATACGTACCGAGCGGTCCATGCCAGACTCATCCAACGCAGCCAACACGCCAGGTCAAGGGGGTTCCAGCGACTCGCTGCTGCGCCTGATCGCCGACTCGGTCCCGGCCCTGATGGCTTACTACGACCTGCCAGGCCTACGCTGCCAGTTCGCCAACCAGGGCTACGCTGCCTACAACGGCCACAGCACAGAATCCATCCTGGGACTGACCGTGCAGGAGGCGATTGGCGACAAGGCCTGGCAGGCCATCCAGCCGTACGTGGAGCGCTGCTCACACGGTGAGCGCGTGAAATACACGCGCGAGCAAACCCTGCCCAACGGCGAGGTGCGGATGATCGAGGTCAACCTGATCCCGCATTTTGGCAACGCGGGGCTGCAGCTCGGCTCCTTTGTGCTGATCACCGACATCACCGAGCGTTGGCGCGCCGAGCGTGAGGTACGCCAGAGCGAAGAACGCATGCGCAAGTTCACCGAGGCCACGGACGAGGCCATCGTGTTCCATCGCGACGGCATCATCACCGACGGCAACGAGGCACTGTACCGCTTGACGGGATTTGCACTGCACGAAGTGCTGGGCCTGTCGATCTTCAACTTCATCAGCCCCGAGTGGCGCGCCACCGCGCTGGAATACACCCGCAGCGGACGGGAGGATCCGTACGAAGTCACCATCCGCCATAAGGATGGGCATCCCATCCCCGTCGAGGTCGTCGGCAAGACCATGCCCCTGCACCATGCCGACTACCGCATCGTGGTGGTGCGCGACATCACAGCCCGCAAACAGGCGCAGGAGCGCGAAGCCTTCATCGCACTGCACGACCCCCTCACGCAATTGCCCAACCGGCACTTCCTGATGGAGCAGCTGTCGCAGGTGCTGTCGCTGGCCCGCCGGCGGCATGGCCGTGTGGCGGTGCTGTTCATGAACCTGGACCATTTCAAGACCGTGAACGACTCGCTCGGCCACCATGCGGGCGACCAGCTGCTGTGCAACGTCGCCGAGCGACTGCGCCAGGGTGTGCGCGATGCCGACGTGGTCGCGCGCATCGGCGGCGACGAGTTTGTGGTGGTGCTGACCGACGTGCAGACGCCCGATGACGCGGCCATGGTGGCCGACAAGCTGCTGGAGTCCATGCACGGCGTTTTCACGGTCGATCAGCTGCCGCTCACCATCTCCCCGTCCATCGGCATCAGCCTGTACCCGGACCACGGTGGCAGCGCCGACATGCTGCTGCGCTGCGCCGATGCGGCCATGCAGCATGCCAAGGACAGCGGGCGCGGCAACCGCCAGTTCTACGCCACCAGCATGGAAGCCAGTGCCCTCGATGTGCTGCACCAGGAGCGCCTGCTGCGCGACGCCATTGCACGCAACGACTTCGTGCTGCATTACCAGCCGCAAATTTGCCTGGCCGACGGTTCGCTGCAAGGCCTGGAAGCGCTGGTGCGATGGCGCCACACCGAGCGTGGGCTGGTGGGGCCCGATGAGTTCATCACGTTCTCGGAGTCACGGGGCCTCATCACGCCCATCGGCCGCTGGGTGATGCGCGAAGCCTGCCGCCAGCTCAAAGCCTGGCAGGACCAGGGCCTGGCCAAGGTGCCCGTGGCAGTCAACCTCTCGGCCCTCGAATTCCGCCAGCGCGATGTGGCCGCAGAAATCGCGGCCGTCCTCCAGGAAACAGGGCTGGCACCGCAATACCTGGAGATCGAACTGACCGAGTCCGTGCTCATGCACCAGACTGGCCAGACCCTGAACACCCTGCACGCCGTCAAGGCGTTGGGCGTCGGCATCTCCATCGATGACTTCGGCACCGGGTACTCCTCCCTGGCATATCTGAAGCGCTACCCCATCGACAAGCTCAAGATCGACCGGTCATTTGTCACCGACACCCCCGGCAGTGCCGACGACGTCGCCATCGTCACCGCCATCATCCAGATGGCCCGCAGCCTGCAGCTCAAGACGGTGGCGGAAGGGGTGGAGACGCAAGGGCAGATCGCATTGCTCAAGGAACTGGGGTGCGATGTGATCCAGGGGTTTGTGGTGTCGGTACCGATGGATGAGACGATTGCGCGGGAATGGCTGGAGAGTAACGGTAGTGGGTAAAACCGTTTCCGACGGATGGACCGCCAGCCCCCCAGTTCTCGGTGAAATGGCTTAGCGGCAGCCAACGGCTGGGCCCGCTCTGCGGCGCTTGCACGCTCTCATTTCCTGCTCGCACATCGAATCGCGTCGATCTCACAAGTCACTGAGGCCGAGAGCGAACGCTTGCAGGAAAGCCGGCCCCCTACAGTACGACACTTGGATAGCGCTCACCCAAGTGGGCGCTATCACAAGCAGCCGTGCGTTCAGGCTTCCTTGTTTTCTTTGATGCTGAAGCCCATCTGGCTGGTAGCGCCCTTGCCGCCTTGGTTGGTCTGTTCGGAGTACTCCGTCTTGATCTTGGCAGCCTGGAACGCGTAGTTCACGACCACGGTGTCGCCAGAACTTGTACCGCTGACGGTCACGTTGGTAACCATCACGTCCGTCAGGGTGATCTTGCCGAATTCAATCTGCGTGCCACCGGCCTTGCACATCGAAATTTCTACCTGACCCAAATGCTTGCCCGTGGCGCAATGCTTGAGCACAGCGGGATAGCACTTGTCGATGTTGGCGACAACATTCAGGTTTTGAAAGTCAGCCTTACCGGCACCGGCACCACCACCAGAGGCCATAGAGTGCGGTTGGGTCACCCCCCAGGTAAACGACTCGACATCCGTCCAATCCTTGTGCGCTGCGTCTTTCGATTCACCGCTCGCACCTTCCACCTTCATAAAAATCGCAACTGTCATTCGGGTACCTCTCCTTGGTTCAAAAATGCGTTGCAGGTGCCGTTGCTTGAACGGCACACGCACGCTCTCAATTTCCGCAGAGGCAGCGTTGCGCCCCCACAGAATTCACGACTGAAGGAGAGGTACGAAGCTCACAGCCGGCATGCGAGACATGCGGAAACACTGTGCCATACGCAACCACTACGCTCACCTTGGAAACGTGTGTTTGTTTGTGCATATGGAGCTTCGCTTGCTTGAATTCCCCTCCCTCGCAAGCTTGTTGGCGGGCGGATGATACGGACGCCAAGCGCCCGGAGGGGTATCAAGTCACAGCAATTCAGCGGCTCTCAGCAACATTAGCAACAGTGTGTTTCGCAGCATCTGAAGTCGTGGTTTTGTGACGTTTTTTGCAATTTGTCCACGTTAGACTCGCCCGCCACAAACGCACTACAAGTAACTTGGCGATGAGTGCTCTTCAGGAGGCGAACATGACTGCGAAGGGTTGTGCCAACGATTGACTCTAGTGGCTTGGCGAAGAAACAAAAATGCCAGAGCCTTCCCCGTCAATCGAAAACGATTGAGGGCATTGAAAAAGTCTTCCATACGTCAGGGGCGCAGTAGTCCGACAAGTTGCAGCGGTCAAGCTGCGACAACGTAAATGGCATACACAGCGAGACAAGTCAGCACATTGCAAGAGCAGACAGCGTCAGCTCCGATTGCAGGAGCACTGAAGATCTACTGACCGCTTGGGAAAAGCCGATGAGGCGATGAATACACAGGGAGCCACGTGATGATTGAGACCGCAGGAGGTTCGGCAAACTGCCTCGCGCCGGGCGTCCATATCGGTGAATACCGGCTGTTGGACGTCATTGGAGAAGGTGGTTTTGGCATTGTGTATCGCGCCCGCGATGTGAGCCTTGACAGGATTGTTGCCATCAAGGAATACATGCCCGCCACGTTGGCGGGGCGTAAATCATCCAACGAAATCCACGTCCGTTCGCAGCATCGTGGGGCATTCGATGCCGGGCTGCGAAGCTTCATCAACGAAGCCCGACTGCTGGCCAAGTTCTCGCATCCAGCTCTGGTACATGTGTACCGATTTTTCGAACTGAACGGCACGGCCTACATGGTCATGCGCCATTACGAAGGGCAGACGTTCCGAGCATTTTTGAATGCCCAACAAGAACGCATGAATCAACGCATGCTGGCCGCGATCGTAGGCCCCATCCTCGATGTCGTCGAGATGCTGCATGCAGCCGATTGCTACCACCGCGATATCGCTCCCGATAACGTATTCCTGCAAAACTCAGGGATGCCTGTGCTGCTCGATTTTGGGGCCGCTCGGCGAATCATCGGTGACATGACGCAGGCCCTGACGATGGTGTTGAAGCCAGGCTTCGCTCCCATTGAACAGTACGTAGATGACGGCGCCATGCCGCAGGGAGCATGGACCGACATTTACCAAATTGGCGCGATGCTCTACCTAGCGATCACCGGGAAGCCACCAGCAACATCGGTCGCCAGAATGATCAACGATCCGGTGGCAGCTTTATCGCCCGCTGACTACCCAGGATACTCATCCCAGTTTCTGCGTGGAGTGGGTCACGCATTGGCGGTGAAACCTCAGGAGCGACCACAGACGATTGCTGCACTCAAGGATCTGCTCGGCATCACAACGTTCACCATGCCCATGCATGCGCCCTGGCACGATGTCTTACCAGGTGCTCAGGTGGTTACCTCTTCGCTCCCCCATCCAACGCTCGCAGCCTCGGACAACACGGGCCTGCATGAGTCGTTGAAACCCACTGGCGTAGTTGCCGAGGCCAACGCATCATTGCCGTTAAACCATTCGGCAGAACCCGCTCAGCGCGAGCCCGTTACCGCGATGGCCACCCATGCGAACCAGACACTTCCGCAAGCAGCAGTCGTCGCCAGCGACATCGACATCGACATACTGAAGTTTGCCCCCCAGACATCGTCTGCTGCATCAACTAGCAACGCCACAGCAACACCCCAACTGCCCGCGAAGCCGGACGCTCGAGAACGCCAAAATGCGGAGATCAGCAGCGATCTGCGACACACGCGCACACGCGCTTTGACGCTGCGATGGACGATTGCGGCCGTCGCGCTGTTCGTAGCCACTGCGTTGGTTCTGTGGTTAACCAAGCACGACGTGGCCGCGCACCAGTCCGCAGAAGAGATAGCACTGAATCTGGAAGACCAACATTGGAAAGAAGCACAAGCTGCGGGCTCTGCAGCCATGCTGGACTCGTACCTGAGCGCCTACCCGAAGGGCAAGCATCGCAGCGAAGCGATGGCCCTCATCAATCGTCTGGAATTTCTAGACCCGGTTGTCAGTCCGCCGCCAGCTGCCTTAGCGTCAGCACCCACCCAGCCTGTCGTTGCCGCGACCTCTGCGCCCTCAGCGTCAGAGCCGCCTGCAACAACGGCCCCAAAGGCTGTGGCGGTGGCAGCGACGACACCACCGCCTGCGCCCAAAGGAGATCCTGCCGTTGCAGATTCGGTAGTAGCAGCCAAGACTCCGCCAAAGACAGCGGGAGAAGTAGGGCGTGTTGTTCTGCGCGTAAGCCCATGGGGCCGGATCTCGGTGAACGGCAACTCTTTGGGAACCACGCCACCACTGACTTCCATCGAGCTTCCTGAAGGCTTGCATCGCATTGACGTGAGCAATCCGGCCGCAGCGCCAGTCACCAAGACAGTCCAGGTCAAAAAAGGCGAGCCGGTGGTGATCAGTCACCAGTTCGAATAATTCACGTCCGCGAGCGCCTGCTGTCGATATGCCAATAAACGCTTTACTGCGATGGGGAGCTTGTTGCCTGTGCCTGGGTCTAAGCACTGCAATCGCCTCGGTGGATTGCAACGAACCAAGCAAACCTGAAGCGGGGAACTCGGTTTCTTCGGCTGGACGTCAATATCTGGGACAGGGCATATCGCTCTACGAGACGCGAAAGCTGGAGCTGGCAGAAAAAGCACTACAGGCTTCACTGTTTGCAGGTCTGACAGATGGGCACGAGCGATCTACTGCCCATAAATACCTTGCGTTCATTTATTGCACCAATCGGGAATGGGCCCGGTGCGACACCGCATTCAACGCAGCTTTCGACGCGCGCCCTTCGTTCACGCTCGAAGCGTACGAGCTGCAGAACACGCCGTGGCGGGATGCCTATACGAAGGCATACAGCCAGCGCGGCGCAAAGTGCGGCCGGTCCTTGGCAAGTTTCAGCAACAGTCAAGGATCTTCCCCAGGGAATGGCAACGCTCTTACCTTTTCGCTCAACAGCACTGTGATCACAGCTATCACGCCGCTGTTGGCCGTTGCAGGCTATCCCACACCATCGTTCGACCCGACGTCCCCAATGGCACTGGGTTCGCGGAGGCCCATCCGCTCCGAGAACAACATTCAGCTGCGCGTTTCACCGTGGGCCCATGTGACTCTCAATGGAAAGCGAGTGGGCGTGACTCCTCCGCTCACAGAACTCAAGCTCCCCCCAGGCTCACACAACATTGAATTCAGCAACCCCGGCTTCGATACCGTGCGCAAAACGCTCAAGGTCGAGCCAGATCAACCGATCACGATCACCCATGACTTTGACGCGAGATAAATCCATGCGAAACCGTTACTGGAGCGCCTTGATCGTCGCCTGCGCCAGCCTTCTCCTGGCCGCTTGCGAAACAGCGCCAAAGCCCCCCGAGCCGCAGGTGGAAGCACCGCCACCACCGCCACCAGCTCCCGAGCCCGTCGCACCGGTGGATCCGCGCGCGCAGAAAGAGGCACAGCTGACCGAAGCATTGAACGCGTACGCAGAAGGGCAGTTCGATGAAGCCATCGTCAAGCTCACACCTCTTGCCGACGCCCCCGAGCTACCGCTGACATTGCAAATCAAGGCCCGCAAGTTCATGGCCTTCAGCCACTGCGCCGCAGGGCGGCCGCGCCCCTGCCGACAGCAGTTCGAACTCGCCCTCGAGCAGGACCCCACGTTCCAACTCACCGAGGCAGAAAAGGGCCACCCGGTCTGGGGCCGTGAATTCATCAATGCCCGCAATGCTGCGCGTTCCAAGCGCAACACCCGCAAGACATCCTGACGCTCCTCCAGACAACGCACGCGCAAATACGCAATGGACAAGATAGAACTGGTGGTCACACACGAAGCGGGTAGCCCGGTCTGCCGCTATTGGTCCGCCATCTTTGGGATGGCAGGCGGGACCGTGGGTCGTGCAGGGCAAAACAAGCTGGTATTGCCCGATGACGACGCGATGGTCGCGCGCGTGCATGCCATGGTCCGCCTTGACTCCGACCGAGCCTATATCGCCAATCTGTGCGAACGCCGCTCAGTGCGCGTAAACGGGCTGGAGGTGCTGTCCGGGCAAGAGGTACCGCTTGTACCCGGCACAAGCATAGGCATTGGTCCATATCAACTGCGCGCAGTCATTCCAGGGCAACACCAGGATGCGCAGGCTACCCAGGCGAAGGTCTCCCGCGCGTTCACAGAAGGCATCTCGGAGGCCACATCGGCAGCCGGCAGTGACACACAGCCGGGTACATCCACACCGAGCGCCAATGCCGCAACCTCGGCGATCGGGCTCGCCTCCCTGCCCAACCCCTGGGCAGACATACCAGACATCGTCGGAGGAGATGCACACCTGTCAGGCCTCTTGCTCTCGTCCCTGCCCGAAGCACCATCGCAGCACGATGCGGAGGCCAGCCCCTTCGCAATGCTTGGACGGGTCGAGGCCCGCTCTGCGGCAGCGCTCGTCCCTGAACGGTCCGCCACCGGGCAAGGGCCCGCCGCGGCACTGACAGTGGCGCAATCGGCCTCTGCCGCCCCTGTTGCGGACGGGCTGCATGCAGACATTCCGACGGAACACGCCCCACCCCACCCGTTCGATATTTCTGCCGCTACAGCCAGGCCCACACAGGCACCGCCGACAGCGCATCGAGCGATGGTCATTCCCGACGACTTCAACCCATTCGCAGTTGATCCCAGGGAGCAAGCCCTCCAGCGTGACCCCTGGAGCGGGAATCTTGCCGCCAAGAGCTTGGCTGAAGTGGTTCAACTCAAGAACGATGGCCTGCTCCAGGCATTGCCCAAAACGGGGCATTTCGCGGGCGAAATGGACAATGCTGCGCATACCGGGCTGCCCAAGCAGTTGGATCCAGCCATCGAACTGAACCCGCTGAAGCTCTTTCGTGAGCCCGGGGAGTCGATGTATGTGGAGCCAGAAGACCATGGCATGTCCCGCGGCTCGGATTTGGCCCAGGTGTTCAACATGCCCCGCGATGCCCAACGGCGCCATGCGACAGCGCTGCCAGCTGCGGTCGCCCATGGGCTCCCCGCCACCAACCGCCTCAACGTCGAGGCAACTCCGGTGGCTGCGCCGCCCGTTGAGTCTGTTGTAGAGGCAGGACTTCACGCCATGCAAGGGCTGGACTTGGCTCTGTTCGACGGCGGAGACGCTGCGCAGGCACTGCGGGAGGAGGACTTGCTGAAGATCGCAGATATCCAGCCGCCGCACCTATGGGAGAAGGCGATCCCCACGCACGCCACGCAGCCCGCGTCACCCCCTGCGCCGACACCGACCGCCGCTGACGCCCACGTAACGGCGCAGACAACGGTAGCTTCATCGGATGCACTCGCCGCTGCTTTTCTCCAAGGCGCGGGGATAGAGCAAGGCAAAGCACACGTCACCATCACGCCGGATTTCATGCGCGCTTTCGGCGAAGCACTGCGGGTAGCGGTACAAGGCTCTATCGACCTCCTCTCCGCGCGCTCGGAAATCAAACGTGAATTCCGAGCGGACGTCACGATCATTGCCTCCGGGGCCAACAACCCCCTCAAGTTCCTGCCGACGGCAGACGGTGTGATGCTGCAGCTTATTGGACAGACGTTTCCGGGATTCATGAAGCCGGTACCCGCAATGAAGGAAGCGTACAAAGACCTGGCGGTACACCAGATCGCACTGATGGCCGGCATACGAGCCGCCTACTCAGAAGCCGTGGCAAGCCTCAGCCCAGCAGAGCTAGAGAAGAAAGCTGCGGTAGCGTCTAGCCTGCTAACCAAAATATCCAGAGTGCATCGCAAAGCCGCCTTGTGGGACGACTTCCAGCAGCAATATGACTCGGTGCGTCGCCATGCAGAAGACGACCTCATGGCGTTCTCCGGGAAAACCTTTGTGAACGCATACGAAGCCGCCGCACAGTCTGCCGAGGAGCATTCGTGATCGCACATATCGCAGGAGAGTCGCACCGCCTGCGGCTGTCGGTATCGGCCATCACCGACAAAGGCGGCCGTGCCTCCAACGAAGATTACCTAGGCATGATAGATCTGGGATCGAGAGGCTTTTGCTGCACCCTGGCGGATGGAGCTGGAGGCCATGGCAACGGTGCGCTGGCCGCGCGCCTGACGGTGGACGCCGTACTCGGAGGTTACCGCGAGAACCCTATGTTTGCGCCAGCCAGCCTGGCATCGCTCATCTTTCGCGCCGAACATACAGTATCTGAAGAACAGCCCACCTCCGTTTCGCGGATGCACATGAGCGCCACCGTTGTCCTGCTGTGCATAGATCCGGTCACCGGCCGCGCGCTGTGGGCGCATTGGGGCGACTCGCGCCTTTACTGGTTCCGGGAAGGCCGGGTTCACCGCATGACCGAAGACCACAGCGTTGTGCAGCAGCTTTTGCACGCTGGCTTGTATGCCAACGGCGATCCCAGGTCGCTGCCCAATCGCAGTGTCCTGGCCGGTGCAGTGGGTGCCGAGTCGCAGGTACCGCCCACCGTGCTGCCTGAATCCGTGGAGCTGACAGAGGGTGACGCCTTTCTGCTGTGCTCCGACGGACTTTGGGAAAACCTACACGAGTCCGCGATGGAACAAGCGCTGCGGGCCGCAGAGCGGCCCGACGTCTGGCTACAGCACATGGCGGAAGCCGTTCGCTCCAAAGACCGTCCCCATCAGGACAACCTCAGCGCGCTGGCCGTGTGGGTATCCGCAAACCAGACCGTCAACTGAACTGAATCGAACTGCCCACTGAACGGGAGGATGCCGCCATGCAGATGACCAAGAAAGCCGTATCAAGGCGAACGATCCTGAAGACCACCCACTGGCTGTCAATGGCAGCGCTGCCTCTGTCCGGATGCGGCGTGGTGAACACACTCAATCGCCCCAGCGAGGCGCCCACCGGGGTGCCGCCAGCCGTCATCGAGATCATCGCCGAGCGCAGCCTGAACCCTGACGTGGACGGCATGCCCAAGCCCGTACTGCTGCGCATCTACGAATTGCGCACTCCCGTCACCTTCGAACGCTCCAGCTTCTTCGACCTGTTGGACAAGGACGAAAGCCAGCTCGGCGGCGACTTCGTGCGGCGAGAAGAGATCCTGATTGCACCGGGTGAGCGCCGCGTCATCGAACGCAAAGGCAACCCCGACGTGCGTGCCTTCGGTTTCTTCGCCAGCTATCGCGACCTCGAGCGCAGCACCTGGCGTGCACATGTCGATGCCCCGAACTCGGTGGAAATGCGCCGCCGCTGGTGGGGCCTTGGAGAAACACAGCGGCTCAAACCCGTTCACTACCTGGTCACGGTCTCGCGCGACGCCGTACGGGTTCAACATCAAATCACTTCAAGGTAGAACCATGGTTTGGCAACGCAAGGTGGTGTGGGCGGAAGGGATGTTCCTGCGCCCTCAGCACTTTCAACAACAAGAGCGACACCTGGACTTTCTGATCCAAGGGCGCAGTCTTTCCGCCCAGCCTTTCTACTGGGGGTTTTCAGAGCTGACCCTGGACACCCAGATGCTGGCCCTCGGCAAGGTTGCACTGATCTCTGCGCAAGGTGTGCTACCTGACGGCACGCCGTTCAGGATCCCGGATGTGGACGATGCCCCACCACCGTTTGATGTGGGGAAGAACACCAAAGACACGCTGATCCATCTGTCACTCCCGCTGCGGCGGCGTAGCGGCGCAGAAGTAACCCTTGCCGACGACGACGCAGGCATGACGCGTTACCAAGCGCAGGTGCTGGAAGTGGCAGACATTAACGACGTTGGCGCGCAGCCGGCGGAGGTGCAGTTGGGCATCGCCCGGTTCAGCCTGCGCACATCACACGATCTTTCCGACGGTTGGGTATCTCTGCCCGTGACCCACGTGGTGGAACGCAAGGCGGATGGAGCAGCGTTGCTGGACAAAACCTTCATCCCGACTGTCGTCAACAACTCTGAAACCTCCGCACTATTCGCGTTTTGCCGAGAACTTCACGGCCTGTTGCGCCAGCGGGGCGTCGCGCTGGAGGAGCGGCTGATCCAGCCAGGGCGCGGCGGTGTCGGCGAGGTGGGTGACTTCCTGATGCTGCAGTTCATCAACCGATGGGAGCCCGCGGTAGAACATTGGGTCAGGATTCGCAGCATTCACCCTGAGCGCCTCTTCGATGACCTCCTGAAAATGGCGGGCGAGCTGTCCACCTTCACCCGCGAGCAACGACGCCCCGCGCCACTGCCGGCTTATGACCACGACGACCTGCGCAGCTGCTTTCCGCCCTTGATGCTGGAACTGCGCCGCGGCCTTTCGTCGGTGCTTGAGCAAAACGCTATCCAGATCGAGCTGCAGGAGCGGCAATACGGCGTTCGTGTAGCCCTCATCCCGTCCACCGAGCTGCTGACCACCTGCGATTTCGTGTTGGCAGTACACGCCCAGACCACGGTGGAATTCCTGCGCACCCACTTTCCCACCCAGACGAAGCTGGGGCCTGTCGAGAAGATCCGGGACCTCGTCAACCTCCACCTGCCGGGCGTCACCCTGCGATCGCTGTCCGTGGCTCCACGCGAAATCCCCTATCACGCGGGGTACTCCTATTTTGAGGTTGACACCACACACGACCTGTGGCGCCAGCTCAACAGCTCAGGGGGCCTAGCCATGCATGTCTCGGGCGAGTTCCCGGAGCTGGAGTTGGAATTCTGGGCGATCCGCAGATAAGAACAACCCATGTCGATCCCAATCACGGACAACGTTTTCGCGTTCAGCGCCAGTGACCATACCGAGCATGGCGCACTCGGAACGCCTGAAATATCCATACCTGGAGCAGGCGCCCAGAACATGTCACGCACCAACCTGCCCGATGTGGTCAGCGGTGGCAATCCACTGGTGGCATCCGCGAACGTACTGCTAAATCTTGTGCCGCAGATCCGGGCGATGGCCTCCAACGCGGACCCTGAAGGCTTCCAGCGCCTGCTACTTGCGAACATCCGCGAATTCGAGCGCAGCGCGGGCGTCGCGGGCGTTCCGATCGAGACTGTTATCGGGGCAAGGTACTGCCTGTGCACCGTGGTGGACGAGGCTGCGGCGCAAACGCCTTGGGGCGGATCTGGCGTTTGGCCCAAGTTCAGCCTTCTGGTTGCGTTGCACAACGAAACCTGGGGGGGCGAGAAGTTCTTCCAGCTGCTGGCCAAGCTGGTTCAGACACCCCACCAACACATCGACCTGATCGAGCTGATGTACTTCTGTCTCATGCTCGGTTTTGAAGGACGATATCGCGTGATCGAGAACGGGCGAAGCCAGCTGGAAACGCTCAAGGCGCGGCTGTTGGCTCTGATCGAGAGTACACGTGGCGATCGCAGCGGCGCACTATCACTTCACTGGAAAGGCGAGGAACGCAAGGCGGCGCCTCCGTGGACCATGGTGCCGCTGTGGGTAGCTACAGCACTCGCGCTGCTGCTCGCGTTCGCCCTCTTCCTCTGGTTCAGCTACCGACTCGCAGCCCAGTCTGACGCGCTGTTCACCTCCATCAACGCTATCCGATTCCCCAGAGCCATCGCGGCCATGGCGAGCGTGGACAAGCCCAGGCTGCGCCAATTCCTCGAACCTGAAATCCGCGAAGGTCTGGTCGAGGTCATTGACCAGGCGGACCGCAGCACCATCATCCTGCGCGGCGACGGCTTGTTCGAACTGGGCTCCAACGTGGTCAAACCTCGCTATGTGCAGGTGGTTCAGCGCATTGCCACCGCCTTGAACGAAGTGCCCGGCAAGGTGGTCGTGAACGGCTACACCGACAACTCGCCCATTCGCACGGCCAGGTACCCATCCAACTGGCACCTCTCCCAAGACCGAGCTCGGTCCGTCTCTGACATGCTTCTGAGCACGGTTCGGGACAGTCAGCGCGTGCAGGCTGAAGGCCGTGGAGAAGCGGATCCTGTGGCGCCCAACACCACAAGCGAAGGCAAGGCGAGAAACCGACGCGTAGAAATCGTTCTGCTGGTCGCACCGCAGGTACGTGACAAGGAATTGCAGCTCAGCGGTAATGCCCCGCGGACTGAAAGCATCAAGAAATGAGCATGCTGAGACATATGGCAGCGTTGCTGTTCAATCGTTTTACTCTGGCCTTCATCGGTCTGGTATTGCTGAGTCTGGTGATCTGGTTCATCGGCCCTTTGGTTTACATCAAGCCGTATCAGCCACTGGAAAGCGAAAACGTGCGCTGGGCCCTCATCGCCGCGCTATTCACCATCTGGGTGATCAAGCTACTCTTTCACTGGTGGCGTGCCAAACGCATGAACGACAAGCTCATGGGGCAGATCGCACGGATCACTGCTGGCAGTGATACCCCCCAAGAACTTGCACCTGGTCAAGAGGAGGTGACTGAACTGGAGGGGCGCTTCAAGGAGGCCGTAGAGGTTCTTTCCAAGACTCGCTTTGGCACTACCGAAAGCGGCCTGTTAGGCCGCTTCACCAAGCGCTACGTGTACCAGCTGCCCTGGTACCTGATCATCGGCTCTCCAGGATCGGGCAAGACCACGGCACTGGCCAACTCGGGGCTCGACTTTCCACTGGCCGAACAGTTCGGCAAGGGCTCAATCCGAGGCGTGGGCGGCACACGCAACTGCGACTGGTGGTTCACAGACCAGGCCGTGCTGCTGGATACCGCCGGCCGGTACACGACGCACGACAGCGATGTCGTGCAAGACAAAGCCGCCTGGTCGGGCTTTCTACAGCTTCTGAAGCGCTTTCGCGGTCGGCAGCCCATCAATGGCGTCATCGTGACGCTCAGCGTACAAGAGCTCTTGAGCAGTACCGAAGCGGAGCGCGCGCGCCTCGCCAAGACCATCGGTGCGCGGCTCGGGGAGTTGTGCGATGAACTGGCAATCAAGTTCCCGGTGTACGTACTGATCACCAAGGCCGACCTGCTGGCGGGCTTCAACGAGTTTTTCGGCCAGATGACGCGCGACGAGCGCGCCCAGGTGTGGGGCTTCACCCAGCAATACCGAGAGAATGTGCCGTCCAACGATGACCCTACGGCCCAGTTCACTGCAGAGTTCGACGCGCTGGTGGCACAAATCAATCGCCTGTTGCCCCATCGCCTGCTGGCGGAACCGGATCTTGCCCGGCGTGGACTGATCTACGGGCTGCCCCAGCAGTTTGTGGGCCTGCGCGAACTGGTGCACCAAACGTTGCAGGAGGCTTTTTCATCCTCGCGCTTCAAAGAGAAGCCCCTGTTCCGTGGCGTGTATTTCACCAGCGGTACGCAAGAGGGCATGCCCTTTGACCGTGTGCTGTCGGCACTCAAGCGGCGGTTCGCCATCGCCACCCCGCTGAAGCCTGGAGCAGGGCAGCAAGGCAAGAGTTTTTTCATCGAAACCCTTTTCAAGGGGGTGATGTTCAACGAAGCGGGGTTGACAGGCCGCAACGCCAAGAAAGAGCGGCAGCTCCGACTGCTGCAGGCTGGCGGTCTCATCGGCTTGGCTCTGGCACTGAGTGGTGCTGCGCTGGCCTGGGGCATCAGTCACCAGAACAACCTTGGGTACCTGGAGGAAGTAAAGACCAGTGTGGGCACCTTGCGACAAGCGGTCGAAGAGGCCAAAACGGGCGACCCGGAAAATGTGGTGGCGCTATTACCGATGCTAGACCATGCGGAATCCCTCGCCGTCAGTGAGCGCTACACAGGCTCGCCACCGCTGAGTTGGCGTTGGGGCCTGCTGCAGGTCCCGAAAGTAGAGACAGCAGCAGACACCACCTACCTGCGCCTTCTGGAAGATGCGTGGCTGCCCGGTATCGTGCGGCAGTTGCGCCGCTCGTTGCAGCAAACCTCGACAAGCAACCCCGAGGCCAGCTACGAAGCGCTGAAGGCATATCTGATGATCCATGACTCCGATCGCTTCGACGCCCGAACGGTGAAGGCATGGATCCGGCACGAATGGGACGCCAGCCTGACGCCGCAACTGCTGCAGGCGGGCGTGGGCGATCGCCTATCTCACCATCTGGACCGGCTCATGGACGAACGCGTGGTGATATCGTCAACCCCGGTCGACACCGCACTGGTGGCGGAGGTACGCCAACGCCTGGCACAGATGTCCCCAGCGCAGCGGGCATATAGCCGCTTGAAGCAACTGCTGATCACGGGCAATAACCTCCCAGCAGACTTCAGCGTCGTGCGGGCCAGCGGCCCCGAAGCACCCCAGGTGTTCAGCCGCCGCAGCGGCCGGCCACTGACGCAGGGAATATCCGGACTGTTCACCTATGACGGATACCACGGTGTGTTCCTGCACGAGCTGCCCAAGGTCACAACGCTGCTGTCCAAGGAAGAAGGCTGGGTGCTGGGGCAGGCGGACGGCAAGCGCAGCACCGCTCAGGAGGTATTGACCGGTCAGGTCGCCAACGAGGTGAAACGCCTGTACCTGATGGAGTACGCCAAGCTATGGGAGGACTATCTGGCCGACGTACGCCCCACCCGCATCGGATCACTGGACCAGGCAGGGGAGCAGGCTCGCCTGTATTCATCTGCCAATTCGAGCCTGGAACAGTTCATTCGCGCCGTCGCCAAGGAGACGACGCTTGCACGTCGCCCCGATGCAGATGCCGATAGCAGCGGCGCCAGCACCAGCAGCTGGCTGGGAGATAAGCTGAACCGCATTCGCGAGGAACAGCGGCAGCTGAGCAGGCTGACCGGTAAGCAGGTCAACGTGGGGGGCCTTACGCCCAGTGGAACGCTCGAAGCCGACATCGTGGACTTCCGCTTCCGCGAATACCGCCGGCTCGCGACCAGCAACGGGTCGGGCCCTTCGCCACTGACACAGAGCCTGCAGGTACTCAACGAGGCATCTGCCGTGATCGCATCGGCGCGACAGCAGGTGAAATCGGGTGGCACCATCCCGCCGACGCTGTCGTCGACCCTTGAAAGGGTGCGTGCAGAAGCCAAGCGCCTCCCTCCGCCTCTCAACCTGATGTACACCGATCTGGCTGAAGCGACATCCACCCTGGTCGGACGGGACGTACGCAGCACCATTGGCGGTAATCTGAACGCGACCATCGGGGACTTCTGCCGCCGCGCCGTGCTGGGCAGATACCCCTTCACACGCAGCGCAGGACGCGACGTCACCGCTGATGATTTCGCCAAACTGTTCGCCATGGGTGGCGTCATGGACGATTTTTTCCGCAGCACGCTACAGCCCATGGTCGACATATCCGCTTCCGCCTGGACCTTCAAGCAGGGTGTGGACGGAACGCCGGTCGGAGGATCTGCGTCGCTGGCATCCTTCCAGAAAGCGGCCACCATCCGCGATGTCTACTTTCGGGCAGGAGGCAAGGCCCCCGGTATCCGTCTGGACATCAAGCCCATCGAGATGGACGCGGCCATCTCGCAGATGGTCTTGGACGTGGATGGAGACGTGCTTCGCTACCAGCACGGGCCGCAGATCCCTAAATCCATGAATTGGCCAGGCACGCGGGGCACAGGCCAGGTAAGGCTGCAGATCACGAGCACCAACGGTGAAAACTCGGGATTGGTAACGGAAGGTCCATGGGCGCTACATCGGCTATTTGACCGCGCACAGCTCCTTCCGGGCAATGCGCCGGAGAAGTTCTCCGCGATCTTCAACGTAGATGGGCGCCGGGTACGGTTTGAAGTCACTACCAGCAGTGTGTTCAATCCATTCCGCCTCAAGGCGATGGAAGAGTTCGAATGCCCAAGCAACCTTTGAGCAACGACCTCCGCAGCATGCTGGCGCCTTCTTCTGTCGCCTGGTACGGCAAATTGCCAAGCCTGGGTGACTTCGTGGGCAGGCGTATGCCGCATGCCCTCAGTAGCGAGTGGGATGCGTGGATGCGAGAGGGGATGGAACAACTGCGCCGGGCAGACGGTGCAGGCTGGTCGGATACCTTCGTGAACGCCCCGTTGTGGTTCTTCATTGCCTCTTTGAGCACACAGGGCTCACCGGTAATTGGCGCACTCGCGCCCAGCGTGGACCGTGTCGGGCGCTATTACCCACTCACCGTGATGGCAACGGCGCCGCATGCGGGTTGCCCATTTGCAGACGACCTGCAGGTCAAGGCATTCCTCGCGGGAGCGCGCTCTGCCATTGTGGAGGCACGACGCCGCGCGCTTTCTGTGGATGACTTGGATCGACGTGTCAGCCTGTTGCCCAACCCCTTCGGCACCACACTGCCCAGCGAGCGCGAGCCATCTCTCATCCAAGACATCCTGTCGGACCTCCACGAGGCTTCGCAAGCTCACCAAGCAACAGCAAGCGATCTCGCTGAAAACATCACGCTGCCTGCAGGCGAATGGAGAGCGCACACGGCTCTCTTTGGCGAGCAAAGCCTGTGGTGGATATCTCCCACCCATCGCCTGGAATCCCAGGAACTGGTGCATCACGGCAAGGCCGACCGCTGGCTCTTCGCTCAATTGTTCTCCAAACATTGACTGAACCCGCCTTCCCTGGATCAAGGCCCCTTCACCATGACAAACCTCGACGAACTCCTGAACGAAGCTCCCTCCGCGCCTCCGTGCGGCCCCGAGATGACCTATGCGGCGGAATTTCTGGCGTTGGAGCAATTGGCCCGCGGAAAGGTCGAGCAGCAGTACGGCGACACCATCATTCCCGCCGAAGATCCCGACTGGCAATCTGTGGAAAGCAATGCCTTGCAACTGCTAGTGCAGAGCAAGGACATGCGAATCGCCGGACTGCTGTGCAGATCCTGGACAAACACCGAAGGGCTCATCGGTCTGGCCCGCGGATTGGAGTTAATGGGAGCCCTCCTGGCAAAGTACTGGGACGACATTCACCCGCTGCCTGAAGACGGCGACTATTTCATGCGCATGAACGCCGTTGCCATGCTCAACGACGTGACCGGGCTGCTGCGCGAGTTGAGGCAAACGGAGTTCCTCGCCTCCAATTTTGGTCACTTCACAGTACGCGACGCAGAAGTGCTGGCGCGCGGACAGCGTGCGGAATCCAATGCACAGCTCACCATGGACCAACTGCGGCTGGGCATGGCTCACGCCGTGGAACAAGGGCACGCCCTGCTTGTCGCGGTCCCCCGAGCGAAAGAGGCGCTAGAACAGCTAATGCGGTTGTGCGACGACAAGCTGCCCCACCACCAGCGGCCCGACATGGGCAACATTCAATCATTGGTAGCGCTGCTCCACAGCCTTCTGCCCAAGTCAGAACAAGCCGCTGCCGTTTCCAAAGGACCAGGCGACGGACCAGATGTAGTTGTCACCGCCGTGCCAGCCGTCGGCCAGGAGATCAAGACCCGGGAGGATGCGATCAGACAGTTGGTCAAGATCGCCGAGTTCCTCGAATCCACCGAGCCCACCAACCCCGCCTCGCTCCTGATTCGCCGATCCGCAAAACTGATGGGCATGAGCTTCATCGACCTCCTTCGCGAGCTCGCACCACAAAGCCTTCAGCAGATCGAGTTAATCACAGGAGTCCAGCCTGAACAGACCTCTTGAACTACGAACTGTAACAGTGGCTGCGCAGGCAGATCGGATACTGAAATACAGAAACAGTAGCCCCGTTCAACGCATACAGGCTCCACGAAATTGTGGACTTGCCCACCTCCCAGTGGAGATTCTTCGAAGCATGCGCGTCATGGTCACCCCAAGGGCTGTGTGCGACAAAAAGACCGTCCAGGAACGACTCGTTTCAGCCACGACAAACCGTAGCGAATTCACACAACTTTGTAAGCATTTGAACCGGCAACCACGAGGTCTCGGCCAAAGGTTGATCGAACCAGACAACTTGAGAGAGAGGTAAACATGTCAATCACCAAAGTGGGAAAAAGCGGGCAGAAGTTCATCGCACGAAACCGGGCGCCACGCGTGCAAATTGAGTACGACGTGGAAATCTATGGGTCGGAGAAAAAGGTGCACATTCCCTTTGTCATGGGCGTGATGGCCGACCTGTCCGGAAAGCCGCTTGAAAACTTACCGGAAATCGCCGATCGCAAATTCCTGGACATCGACATCGACAACTTCGATGCCCGCATGAAATCCATCAAGCCTCGCGCTTCCTTCCTGGTGCCCAACACACTCACTGGTGAAGGCTATTTGAGCGTGGATCTGACGTTTGAAAGCATGGATGACTTCTCGCCTGCCGCGGTGGCCCGCAACATCGGCCCACTCAACACACTGCTGGAGGCTCGCACCCAACTCCATAACCTGCTTTCGTACATGGACGGTAAGCAGGGAGCAGAAGAGCTGATCCGCAAGGTACTCCAGGACCCTGCACTGCTCAAGTCACTGGCTGCGAGTGCCAAGCCCGCCGCAGAAGCCGCTGAGACGCCAGCTCAAAACGACGCCGCCTGAGACATCCCTGCCAACGGAGATCACCCATGAGTGCAGTAGTAGCCACCACAGAATCAACCACCGCCCAGTCGCTAGAAGGCCACGACTTTGCGGCCTTGCTGAACAAAGAATTCAAGCCCAAAACCGACCAAGCACGCGACGCAGTAGAAGCTGCCGTACAGACGCTTGCACAGCAGGCGCTCGCATCGGTAGCCACCATCTCCAACGATGCGTACCAGACCGTGCAAGCCATCATTGCAGAGATCGACCGAAAGTTGTCCGAACAAGTCAACCTCGTGATTCACCATGCGGAGTTCCAGAAGCTTGAAGGCGCCTGGCGCGGCCTACAGCATCTGGTGACCAACACCGAGGTGGACGAGATGCTCAAGATCCGCGTGATGAACATCTCCAAAAAGGAGCTTCATCGCAACATGCGACGCTACAAGGGCGTGGGCTGGGATCAGAGCCCCATCTTCAAGAAGGTTTACGAGGAGGAGTACGGCCAGTTCGGCGGAGAGCCCTTTGGATGTCTGGTGGGCGACTACCACTTCGACCACAGCCCGCCGGATGTCGAACTGCTGGGGGAAATGGCCAAGGTGGCGGCAGCAGCCCACTGCCCCTTTATCTCCGGCGCATCTCCCGCGCTGATGCAGATGGACTCATGGCAGGAACTGGCCAACCCTCGCGACCTGACCAAGATATTCACCAACACCGAGTACGCCTCTTGGCGCAGCCTGCGCGAGTCCGATGACTCCAAGTACATCGGCCTCGCCATGCCACGCTTCCTGGCCCGCCTTCCCTACGGCGCCAAGACCAATCCGGTGGACGAGTTCGACTTTGAAGAAGAAACTGCCAGCGGCAACCACAGCAAGTACTGCTGGGCGAATTCGGCGTATGCCATGGCGGTAAACATCAACCGCTCTTTCAAATACTACGGCTGGTGTACATCCATCCGCGGCGTGGAATCCGGCGGCGCAGTGGAGAACCTGCCCGCACACACATTTCCCACAGACGATGGTGGCGTGGACATGAAGTGCCCCACCGAAATCGCAATCAGCGACCGCCGGGAGGCGGAGCTTGCCAAGAACGGCTTCATGCCGTTGGTACACCGCAAGAACTCGGACGTTGCAGCCTTCATTGGTGCGCAGTCGCTGAACAAACCCGCCGAATACTACGACGCCGACGCCACGGCGAACGCCAACCTCTCGGCACGGCTGCCTTACATGTTTGCGTGCTGCCGCTTCGCGCACTACCTCAAGTGCATCGTGCGCGACAAGATCGGCTCGTTCAAGGAGCGCAGCGACATGGAGCGCTGGCTCAACGACTGGATCATGAACTACGTCGATGGGGATCCTTCCAACTCTTCCCAGGAGACCAAGGCACGAAAGCCCCTGGCCGCAGCTGAGGTTGAGGTGAATGAAGTGGAAGGCAATCCGGGGTACTACACCTCCAAGTTCTTCCTGCGCCCTCACTACCAGCTCGAAGGGCTGACGGTATCGCTGCGACTTGTGTCCAAACTGCCTTCTGTCAAAGAAGCAGGCAACTGACCGGCAGCGGTCCTGCCAGGAAGAAGGCACACGCTAACAAAAGCTAGCGTGACTCCATCGCTGTTTTCGCGACCTGGCGCCTCACCCAACTTCCGCTGATTGACCTGCCGTCGTTTGCAGGCAGGCAGGCAGGTACTTTTCACGAATTTGAGTCCAAGCGCACCGCTACTCGGAAGGGCCGCAGTGCATGCCCCACCTTCGTCGGATGACCGACATCGCAATCGATCATCCGTCAAGGCGATTTAGCACGCCGGCACCCAAAATGATCAACATCAGCTTTCAACGTGACTGCCATTCTCTTTGACTCCCAAAGCCCGTTGGACCTTCAACTCCATCGCGTCAAAGACGCGATCCGGGCTGAGCCCTCCAAGGCCTCGCTGCGCACTTTCTATTTCCAGTTGCTAGCGGTACTTGGCGACTGGGACAAGGCGCTGGCGCAGTTGCAGGTATGTGCGCAGCTGGATCCCAAGGCCATTCCGATGGCACATGCCTATCGGGAAGCCATGCGCTGCGAATTGCTGCGCACCGAGGTGTTTGAGGGGCGTCGCACGCCTTACATCCTGGGTGAACCGCCTGCATGGCTTAGTTACATGGTGGACGCCCTCAAAGCAGAGTCAGAAGGGACTCCCAATGCTGCGCTGCAATTGCGATCCCTTGCCTTGGACATGGCACCGGCTCGCTCCGGAAAGCTCAATGGCGAACCGTTCGAATGGCTGAGCGATTCCGACTCGAGGCTGGGGCCAGTGCTGGAGTTTCACACCAACGGCTGCTACTACTGGGTTCCCTTCTCAGCGGTGTATAGCATCGCCATGGAAAAACCCGCAGACCTTCGAGACCTTGTGTGGCAACCCGCAGAGCTGGTGCTGGTCAACGACAGCACGCTAAAAGGCCTGGTACCCACGCGCTATCCGCTGCAGGCTCACGATGACGACGGCCTGAGGCTGGCACGACGCACGGAATGGGCGGAGATCGGGGACGAGCATGTGGCAGGCCGGGGGCAACGAATGTGGGTCTCTGACCAGGGAGATCACGCATTGCTCGATGTGCGCACTATCTCCTTCCTGGATTGACGTATTCCTGTCATGCAGTCCAGAAGACTGAGCGGTTTTGGAACCGAAAAGGATCGCCTGCAGCCGGCTCTGCTGGATCGCCTGACCGACCATGAGCCCACCCAACGGACGGAGCAGGCCGATGCTGTGTATGTCACCGAGTCGCGCCTGCGCGGCGCGTTGCTGCGCGATCTTGGCTGGCTACTCAACGCAAGCAATGCTTCGGGACACATCGACTTTTCCGGACTTGCGCATGCTGAAAGATCCACCCTGAACTATGGGATGAATCCCCTGGCGGGCAAGCTGCTTTCCGATCTGGACTGGAAAGACGTCGAAGCCAATGTGAGCCGCGCGATCCTGGCGTTTGAGCCCCGGGTCCTGCCCGACTCACTGACGGTGACTCTCCTGCCGTCGTTCGATTCACTCAACCACCACAACACTTTGCAATTCGAAATCCGATGCCAGTTCTGGTCCATGCCTTACCCTCTGGAGCTGCTGCTCAAGACGAGCCTGGACCTAGAAACCGGTCAAGTGGTGTTGTCGGACCTTAGAAGCTGACCCTGAGAACACACCGATGAATCCGCGTCTGGTGGAGTACTACAACCGAGAGCTGGCCTACCTGCGTGAGCTGGGGGCCGAGTTTGCTGCCGCATTTCCAAAAGTGGCCGGCCGGCTCGCGCTGCGAGACCTGGATGTGGCAGACCCGTACGTTGAACGTCTCCTGGAGGGGTTCAGCTTCCTGACCGCGCGGGTGCAGATGAAGATGGACGCCGAGTTCCCACGGCTTTCACAACGCATCCTCGAGATGGTGTGCCCCCACTATCTGGCCCCCACCCCCGCCATGGTGGTCGTCCAGATGTCTCCCAGCGATACCGAGGGCAACGTGGCAGACGGCTATTGCCTGCCCGCTGGCAGCATGCTGCGCTCACGCAAGACCCATGATGACCAAGTACCGTGCGATTTTCGTACTGGGCACGACGTCACTCTATGGCCTATTGCACTGTCCCGCGCAGTTCTGGGTGGGCCTCCTCTGGATCTCCCACTATCCCGCTTCGGATTGCAGCATGAGCCGGCAGGGCATTTGCGCCTGGAAATCGAAACCCAGGGGGCTACCGACTTCGCGCAACTGCCGATGGATCGGCTGGATATGTACATCCACGCATCTGACGCTGTGGCGTCTCATCTGCAGGAGCTGTTGCACGAATCTCTCCTCGGCATCGTGGTGCACGATGCACAAGACCCGACCCGGGTGCACGGATACCTCTCAGCCCACGCCCTTCGTGCCGAAGGGTATGAACAGAGTCAGTCCTTGCTGCCTTATTCGCACCGGGCGTTTCAGGGGCACCGGCTGCTGCATGAGTATTTCGCCTTTCCGCCGCGCTTCCGGTTTTTCTCCATCCAAGGTCTGGCGAGTTCGCTACAGGTGATCCCTGGGAGGCGTCTGGCCATGACGCTGCTGCTACGCAAGGCAGCCCCAGACCTCGAACCGGTGGTGGATAGACAAAATTTCCTGTTGCACTGCACACCCGCGATCAACCTGTTTGAGCGCATGGCGGACCGCATCCACGTGTCGGCCGGTGTCAACGAGTACCACGTGGTGATGGAACGCACCCGCCCACGCGACTTCGAGGTGTACAACGTGCTCAGCGTCACCGGCCACCAGGAGGGCCAGGTGAACGACCGGGAGTTCGTTCCCTTGTATGCCTCCGTGCACGGCATACGCTCAGACGACCAAGCGTACTTCGCTGTACGGAGGGAGCCCCGGCTGTTTTCGGAGCACGCCGTTCGTTTCGGGCCCCGGACCCAATACCTGGGCAGCGAAGTTTTCCTGTCGCTGGTGGACCAACGAGCAGCCCCTTTTTCAGACGATCTCAAGCAGCTTTCGGTACGCACCCTGTGCACAAACCGCGATCTGCCTCTGCTGATGCCGATCAATCAAGCCGGGGGGGATTTCATCACCCTCGACTCGGCGCCCATCGGCGCCATACGCACCGTCGCTGGACCATCGCGACCCATGGGCAGCGTGTCAGAGAACGAGATCACCTGGAGATTGATCTCGCATCTGTCGCTGAACTACCTCGCGATGACCGACCTCTCGGAGCAGGAAGGCGCAGCCACGCTTCGCGAACTGATGAACCTCTATCTCGCCTTGGGCAACCATGCCCTCACCGGCCAGGTTGCCGGGCTGAAGGAAGTCAGTATTCAACCCATCACCAGACGCCTTGCTCAACACAGCCAGCTGATATACGGCCGGGGAGTGGGGATCACACTCACGGTCGATGAATCTTCGTTCGCTGGCGTGAGCGCATGGCCGCTAGCCTGTGTGCTTGAGCGCTTTTTCGCGCGCCATGTGGGTGTCAACAGCTTCACAGAACTGTCTTTGCACTCGCGGCAACGAGGGCCACTCGCCAAGTGGGACGCTCGCCCAGGCCAGAGGCCGAATACATGACCGGCGCAGCATCTCCAACCGGGGAAGACCCGTTGCAGCGGCATGATGGCAGCGCCGCCCTGTGGCAACGACTGCGCAGCGATCCACACGCCTTCGATCTGTTCTTCGCGTTGCGATGGCTGCAGGCTCGCCATCCGGACCTACCGGTTTTGGGCCGCGCTGCGCGCCCGCAAGCCGAGCCGATCCGCCTGGGACAGGACCCTTCTCTCGCCTTCGCCCCGGCCACCATCGCGGAGGTGCTGCCAGCCGTTGCAGGCCAGCCGGAGCGGTTGATGGTCTGGAACTTCGGCCTGTATGGTCCCAATGGCCCGCTGCCTACCCACCTGACGGAGTACGTCCGCGAGAGACAGCGCCAATACGACGACCCGACGCTGGCCCGGTTCTCCGACATCTTCCACCACAGGCTGCTGCTGCTGTTCTTTCGTGCATGGGCCGATGCCCAGCCCACAGTATCCCTGGACCGGCCCGGTGACGGGATGTTCGGGCGCCAC
Source organism: Acidovorax sp. K2F (assembly GCF_025246485.1). Lineage (NCBI taxonomy): Bacteria > Pseudomonadati > Pseudomonadota > Betaproteobacteria > Burkholderiales > Comamonadaceae > Acidovorax > Acidovorax sp. K2F. The sequence goes on along the minus strand of NZ_JAOBSQ010000008.1, from coordinate 38,541 downwards.
CTGGCCAGCATCATTGGCATCGGTGAACCATCAGCACGACGCCGCGATGCGGTGGACGACCACGCCAAGCTTCACATGGCCGGGCACCTCACGCGCATCACCCGCAATCCGGAGGGCCTGCAGCGTGCCATCGCCAGCTACTTTGGAGTGCCCGTCGCTCTGAACGAATACTGCTTGCATTACTTGGAGCTCGAACCCTCGCAGCAAACCCGTCTCTCGCGGCATCCCTGCAACTCTCAGTTGGGGGTCGATACGGTGGTGGGATCCAGGGTTCCGGATGCGCAAAGCAAGTTCCGGCTTCGCATTGGCCCCATGACACTGGCGCAGTACGAGCGCTTTCTTCCGGGCCATCCAGATTTCCAGGCACTCGTGGACTGGGTGAGGAACTACCTTGGTATCGAGTACGCCTGGGATTTCGAGCTCGTGCTACAGCGTGAGGAAGTCCCCGGCACGCGTCTGGGAGGCGGAACCCGCCTGGGCTGGACCAGTTGGATGCTCGACGGCCCTGCGGCCTCTGATGCGGATGATTTCCGTCTGGACCCGGAAAGCTGGTTGCATTCGCGCAGCCAGCAGGTCAGAGCGCGCGCGACCATGCCTCCGGGCGTATGACAAACCCTCGTTGTTAACTCTCCCAGAAATTCTCATCAACGCCCTGCCCCGATACCATGTCTGAGATCAGTCGCCTTGCCCTGTTCGGAAAACTCAACCCGCTGCTTTTCAAATCGCTGGAGGGCGCTACGGTGTTCTGCAAGCTGCGGGGCAACCCCTATGTCGAACTGGTCCACTGGCTGCACCAGTTGCTGCAGGAGAACGACTCCGACCTGATGAGGCTGTGTCGCCACTTCGAGATCGATGCAGAGCAACTTGCTGCCGACGTGCTGCGTAGTCTGGACCGGCTACCACGGGGAGCCACGTCGATCTCCGACTTCTCGGACCAGATCGAGATATCCATCGAGCGAGGCTGGGTCTACGCCACGCTGATGTTCAACGAGTCGCAGATTCGCAGCGCCTACTGGCTCTCCGGCATGCTGCGCACTCGGACGCTGGCCAATGAGCTGCGATCAATTTCCAAGGAGTTCGAGAAGCTCGGAGAGCCTTCGCTGAGCGACGCATTCCCCAAGCTGCTGCCGTTGTCGCCAGAAGCCCAACTAAAGGCCGCCGACGGTTCAGGTCTCCAGGGAGCTCCGGGCGAGGCCAGCAGTGCGACGTCGCCGCTCGGTACGCGCAAGCAGGACGCCTTGCAACGCTACACCATTGACCTGACCGAGCGAGCGCGCCTAGGTGAGCTCGATCCGGTGACAGGCCGCGACGAAGAAGTGCGCCAGATGATCGACATCCTCATGCGCCGTCGGCAGAACAACCCCATCCTGGTGGGAGAAGCCGGTGTCGGCAAGACCGCCGTGGTGGAAGGCCTGGCGTTGCGCATTGCCACGGACGACGTTCCACCGCCGCTGCGCGGCGTCCAGCTGCGCACCATGGACGTCGGCCTGCTGCAGGCGGGCGCCAGCATGAAGGGCGAGTTCGAGAGCCGGCTTCGCACGCTGCTGGACGAAGTGCAGGCCAGCACCACCCCGATCGTGCTGTTCATCGACGAAGTGCACACCCTGATCGGCGCGGGCGGCCAGGCCGGCACTGGCGACGCTGCCAACCTGCTCAAGCCAGCATTGGCCCGTGGCGTGCTGCGCACGATTGGCGCCACCACCTGGGCAGAGTACAAGAAGTACATCGAGAAAGACCCGGCGCTGACACGCCGCTTCCAGCTGGTACACATCCACGAGCCCGACGAACCCAAAGCCGTGCACATGCTGCGCGGCGTGGCCGCCAAGCTGGAAGCGCATCACAAGGTTCGGATCGCTGACGAGGCAGTGGTGGCGGCGGTGAGCCTGTCGCACCGCTACATTCCCGCACGCCAGTTGCCAGACAAGGCCGTGAGCCTGATGGACACCGCATGCTCTCGCGTTGCCATGGCCCTGACGGCAACCCCAGCACGCCTGGAGGCCGTGATCCGCCAACAGGATGCGCTCCAGGTGGAGCTGGAGGTGGTGCAGCGCGAGGCCGACCTGGGCATCGCCGATCCAGGGCGCATGACCGAGCTGGCCGCAGCGCTGGAGCGCTTGCGGGTGGAGAAAGCCACGCTGACCGAACGACTGGCCCGCGAGAATGACCTCGCGCAACGTATCGTCCAGGCAGAAGCAACACTCCTGGCTGCACGGCTTACACGCACGCCGGACGCTGCTGCCAGCGTCGATGCTGCTGCCTCCGCTGAAGCGATGACATCAGCCGCACCAGCCGTCTCGCCAGAGGAGCTGGACGCGATGCGCAAGGAACTGCGAACCCTACAGGGCGACGATCCCCTGTTGCACCCGGTGGTGGATGCGGGCGTTGTGGCCGCCGTCGTGGCCGAATGGACAGGCATTCCCGTGGGCCGCATGGTGCGCGATGAAGTGAAGTCGGTGCTGACGCTGACACATACGCTAGAAAAGCGCGTGATCGGCCAGCGCCACGGGCTGGAGGCCATCACGCGCCGCATACAGACAGCGCGCGCGCAGTTGGACAACCCCAGCAAACCCATTGGAGTGTTCCTGCTGGCAGGCCCCTCGGGGGTGGGAAAGACCGAAACCGCCCTTTCCCTGGCCGAGGCGCTGTACGGCGGTGAACAGAATCTCATCACCATCAACATGAGCGAGTTCCAGGAAGCGCACACCGTCTCCACACTCAAGGGCGCGCCACCGGGCTACGTGGGGTATGGCGAAGGTGGCGTTCTGACTGAAGCGGTGCGCCGCAGACCGTACAGCGTGGTATTGCTCGACGAGATCGAGAAGGCGCACCCGGACGTGCACGAGATGTTCTTCCAAGTGTTCGACAAGGGCTGGATGGAAGACGGCGAGGGCCGCTATATCGACTTCAAGAACACAGTGATCATCCTGACGTCGAATGTGGGATCGGAGCTGATCGCAGGCCTTTGCAACGACCCCGACCTCATCCCGTCGCCGGAGGCCCTGGCCCAGGCAATCCGCCAGCCGCTGCTCGACAAGTTCCCGGCCGCGCTGCTTGGTCGCCTCACGGTGGTGCCGTACTACCCGATTTCCGAAGCGATGCTTGAGCAGATCATTGGCCTGCAAATGCGCCGCATCCAGACACGCATCCAGGTCAACCATGGCGCGCAGTTCGATTTCGACGACAGCGCCGTGCGGCTGATCAGAGAGCGCTGCAGCGAAGTGGAGTCTGGGGCCCGCATGATCGACGCGATCCTGACCCAGAACCTCCTGCCACGCATGGCCATAGAGTTCCTGCAAGCTTCGGTGGATACAAAGATCATCAGCCGCATCAACGTGAGCGCCGCTGATAACGACTTTGTGATCCGCTACGTCTAGGCCCACAAGCACCCCCTTCGACGCACCGCCACCATGCCCAACGCACACTTGCTCCGCAACCTGCTTACCCACTCCTGCGCCGCAGAACACCGGGCACGTACTGTGCCAAACACGGCCGCCTTGACCGCCTTGGTCGTCTTGGCAGCCTTCGCAATACCGGCGCACTCAGGTCTGCTCGATGGCCTGGGCCGGGCCGGCGAAGCCATCAGCCGTAGCGAAGGCGCTGTGTCCGCCGGGCAGCAGGTCATGTCGACGGGCCGGCAGGCCATGGACGCGGGCCGCCAGACCTGGGACGGCCGCAACGTCATCCCCTTCCAGCCGCCCTCCGGGGCCGCCGTGATGGCGCGCGACGAAGGCGGCCCGGTGCGGCTCATTGCCGCCCTCGAACGCGGCGCGGGCGACCCCGTCGCTGCGGGGAGCACGCTAGTGGCGCTGCTCGACCAGGGCGCGTACTTCGTGCAGCGCCAGACTGCGCATGTAACAACACCTCAGGACCAGTTGCTGGCCACTCCCCGCGCAGACAGCTCTGCGGTGTCCATCGACCTGCCGCAGACTCCACCGGGGACCCTCTTCGACCTGGCTTCGGGCAGAGTACGAGCTTCAGGCGCTGGCGTGAAGATATTTGCACTGTCTGTGCACACCAGCCTGCCACGCCGGGCTGGCCGCCGCGCGCTGGATGCGATAGAGCAGCACGCCATGCTCACCACCAGTTCAGTGCAGATGGAATGGCCACTGCAGCCCGACCTGGCAATGGAAGCGGTGGGTGGCAAGTTGCTGGTGTGGGCCAGCGAGTCAGGCGCAGCGTTTCCGGCGGGCTTCGGTGCGGACGGCCGCCTCTTCACGCCCGACGACCCCATGGTGCGGCTGCCACGCGGCTACACCGTCGTGACCTTGGACAGCCGCGGTTTCAGCTTCGACCGCAGCCGCGAGATCGCGCTGGCTCAATATGGGGTGCAGTCCACGGCCGACATCGACCTGACCCGGCTGTCGCCCGGCGACGCTTTCAAGGCATTCACCAGTGTGATGCATGAACGCTACCCGTTCCGCGGCGCGCAGCCCATGGACTGGGCGCGGCTGCAGGCCGAGCTGGCGGACAAGGTGCGGCAGGCCGGTGACCAGCGGGAGCGGCAAGCCATGGCGCAAATCTACGCCGACATTGGCACACGCCTGCAGGACGGCCTGTTCCGCGTCGAACTGCGCGGTGCAGGTGGTCCCCAGGGTCTCACGGCAGGACTCGATGTGGGCCTGGCCGGCCAGTGGCTGCCGCGCGGCATCACGCCCCTGCCGATGCAGGGCGTGTGGTGGCTGCCTGATGGCCGGGCCCTGGTAGGCAGCGTCGCTCCACGCTCGGCAGCGGAACTGGCCGGGCTGCGCCCGGGCGCTGAGATTGTGGAAGTCAATGGCGAAAGCATCGGGCGCTATGTGGGCCGCGCCGTACGCTACTCCAACCGCCCCACTGAAGTCGGGCGCCGCCACGATGCCCTCAAGCTGATGGCCTACGATCGGGAAGCCATGGTGCTGAAGGTGCGCCAGGACGGCAAGGAGCAAACCTTCGATCTGCGCCAGCGCGTGGCGGAACGGCCTCAGGCGGCAGGATCAGCCCCCAACAACGAATCGCTGTCAGCGTTCCAGTTGCGCAGTCAATCGGGCCGGCAGTACGGCTACATCGCGCTGAATTCGTTCGCCGACGGCGGAGGCAACCTGGACCAGTGGGAACGCAGCCTTGCAGCCGCCACCCAGGCACGGCTCAGCGGCCTGGTGCTGGACCTTCGGGGCGCCAACCATGGTGCCTATCAGTTGGTTCCCCACTACGCAGCGTCTTTCTTCTCTTACGACCGACCACTGAGGCTGCAGGGCTACGCGCAGCGCCAGGTGGACGCCACCGCCAAGGTGTGGCGCACTCGCGGCAGCCTGGGCCTACCTCCACAGCTGCCGCTGTTCACACAAGGCGGCGCTTACTACGGCGCCCCCTTGGTGCTGCTGACGGGACCGGAGTGCACGGGCCCGTGCGAGATGTTCGCAGCCTGGTTGCAAAAAGCCGGTCGGGCCCAGGTCATCGGGACGGAGCCCACGCCGGGCGCTGTAGGCATGACGACGCGCGTGCTGCTGCCCGGAGACGTGATCGTTCACGCGCCCACGGTGGCAGAACTGGGCGCCAAAGGCGACCACTATGTCTTTGGCAAAGGCGTTGAGCCCGATCTGCGCCTGGCGGCGGACGCAGGCTTAGTCCAACGCGTCATGACCGGTGGCGACCCTGTGCTGGATGCCGCCGTGCAGTGGCTGGACGGTAGGCCCCTGGCACGCTAACAGCAGCGTCATGCGCTCATGTGCCCAAAAAGCAAGCAACCCCTGCTGCAGTGACACAGGCAGGCGAAAATAGCGCATGCCCATCATCCCCGACTTCATCGCCCCCACCCGCCACACCGACCCGGCCGACGCCCTGGCCCAGGTGCAGCGCATATACCAGCAACAAATTGGCCACCTGCGCGACGCCATGCAGCGTTTTGTGGCGGGCGAGACGCCCGAGGGCCCGGTGCGCGCTTTCTACCCGTTTGTGCGGGTGCACACCACCACCGTGGCGCGGGCCGACACCAAGCTGGCCTATGGCTTTGTGGAAGGCCCCGGGCGGTATGAGACCACCCTCACCCGGCCCGACCTGTTTGCCAACTACTACGCCGAGCAGTTCCGCCTGCTGCGCGCCAGCCACAACGTGGAGCTGGAAGTGGGCACCAGCACCCACCCGATTCCCATCCATTTCTCATTTGCGGAGCACGACCACATCGAGGGCACGCTGACCCAGGCCCGCCGCATGCTGATGCGCGACGTGTTCGACCTGCCCGACCTGGCCGCCATGGACGATGGCATCGCCAACGGCACCTGGCAGGCCGCGCCCGGCGAGGCGCAGCCGCTGTCGCTGTTCACCGCGCCGCGCGTGGACTATTCGCTGCACCGCCTGCGCCACTACACAGGCACAGCGCCCGAGTGGTTCCAGAACTTTGTTCTGTTCACCAATTACCAGTTCTACATCGACGAATTCGTGCGCCTGGGCCACGCCGAGATGGCCAAACCCGACAGCGAATACATCGCCTTCATCGAACCCGGAAACGTGGTCACGCGCCGCGTGGGTCTGAGCGCCGAGGCAGGCGATGACCTGGGCGCCGCTCCACCCCGCCTGCCGCAGATGCCCGCCTACCACCTGGTGCGCAAGGACGCGAGCGGCATCACCATGGTCAACATCGGCGTGGGCCCGGCCAACGCCAAGACCATCACCGACCACATCGCCGTGCTGCGCCCCCATGCCTGGATGATGCTGGGCCACTGCGCAGGCCTGCGCAACAGCCAGCAGCTGGGGGACTACGTGCTGGCGCATGCCTACGTGCGCGAGGACCATGTGCTGGACGAAGACCTGCCGCTGTGGGTGCCCATCCCGGCGCTGGCCGAAATCCAGCTGGCGCTGCAACAGGCCGTGGCCGATGTCACGCAGATCAGCGGCGCAGACCTGAAGCGCGTGATGCGCACCGGCACCGTGGCCAGCACCGACAACCGCAACTGGGAGCTGCTGCCCGACAACACGCCGCAGCGCCGCTTCAGCCAGAGCCGCGCCGTGGCGCTGGACATGGAAAGCGCCACCATCGCCGCCAATGGTTTTCGCTTTCGCGTGCCCTACGGCACCCTGCTGTGCGTGAGCGACAAACCCCTGCATGGCGAGATCAAGCTGCCCGGCATGGCCAACCACTTCTACCGCGAGCGGGTGGACCAGCACCTGCGCATCGGCATGCGCGCCATCGAGATCCTGCGCAACGGCGGCGTGGACCGCCTGCACAGCCGCAAGCTGCGCAGCTTTGCCGAGGTCGCTTTTCAGTAAACGAGGGCCCCGGGGCCGCTGCGTATGCCACTGGATTTCCTCACGCTGATGACGGTCATGGCGGCCAACCTGTTCATGATCTCGGCCGCGCTGCCGCTGATCATGGGCCGGGACGTGAGCCGCGCGGCACGCCATGTGCAGGCCAGCATGCTGCTGCAGGCCGTGGCCTGGGCGGCCATCATTGCCTCATCCACCCTGTGGGACCAGGCCCTTTCTACCGTGTCGATTGCCTGCAACGCGGCCGCACAGTGGATGCTGTACCGGGCGCTGGAGGAATGGCTGGGCCCCCGCCCCTTGCGCCGCGTGCTGCTGGTGTTGGTGATTGCCGCCCCGCTGGGCTACACCCTGGGTTTTGGGCACTACGCCTGGCGCGTGGGCTGGGCCAACTTTTTGATGGCCACTATTTTGTGCATCGTTGCGCGCGCCACCCTGGCGCCCGTGGTGGAGGCCAACCTGCGCTGGCGCAGCCTGCTGATGGGCTGCCTGCTGACGTCGGCCGCTTTCACGCTGGCGCGGGGCATGCTGGGAGCCTTCACCGACCAGTACCCGAGCTTTCGCACGCCCCATCCCGTCAACCTGGCAGCTGCTGTAGCCACCAATGTGAGCCTGGTGCTGGGCACCGTCGCCCTGCTGGTGGCGTGGCGGTCGGAGGCAGAACACAAGCTGCGCACGCTGGCGATGACCGATGGCCTCACCGGCGTACTCAACCGGCGAGGCTTCACCACCCAAGGCAGCAGCCTGCTGGCACACGCCGCACGCCACCAGTTGCCCATGACGGCAATGATGCTGGACCTGGACCACTTCAAGCAGGTCAACGACACCCACGGCCACGAGGCCGGGGACCGCGCCCTGCAACTGTTTGCCCGACTGCTGGGCGACACCTGCCGCAGCGGCGATCTGGTCGGGCGCCTGGGTGGCGAGGAGTTTGGTGTGCTGCTGTTGCACAACAGCGAGCCCGCCGGACTGGCCCTGGACCGGCGACTGCGCAGGCGCCTGCACGCAGCCAGTGTGGCCGAGCTGGGCTTTGCGCTGGACTACAGCGCCGGGATGGCCGTGCTGCAGCCGGGCGAAGCTGGCTTGGCCGAACTGATGGCCCGTGCCGACGGTGCCCTCTATGCAGCCAAGACGGCGGGCCGGGGGCGGCTGGTCGCGGCGGACTGAGGCAAGCAGTCCTGTTTTGATAGCATCAGGCGCAATACCCACTAGCGCCTGTGGCAGATTCTCGCAAAAATCCGCCCCCAAGCACCACGGACGCACTCGTCGCACACAATCCCTCCATGACCGCACTTTTTGAAGCCCTGCACCTGCGCAAACGTTATGGCGAGACCACGGTGGTGGACGACGTGTCCTTCGCCATTGCTCCCGGCGAATGCCTGGGGGTCATCGGCCCCAACGGCGCGGGCAAGACCACCACCATCCGCATGTGCCTGGGCCTGGCGTCGCCAGACGGGGGCGAAGTGCATTTCACGCCCCAGCCCGGCACGGCCCCGCTGCTGATGCCCCGCGATGCGCTGGCCATCAAGGCGCAACTGGGCGTGGTCACGCAGTTTGACACCCTCGACCCGGACTTCACCTGCGCAGAAAACCTGCGCGTGTTCGGCCGCTACTTTGGGCTGAAGGGCGCAGTGATGGACGAGCGTGTACCCCAGTTGCTGGAGTTCGCAGCCCTCACCCACAAGGCCGACGCCAAGCCGGGCGAGCTGTCGGGCGGCATGAAGCGGCGCCTGTCGCTGGCGCGCGCCCTGGTCAACAACCCGCGCCTGCTGCTGCTGGACGAGCCCACCACCGGCCTGGACCCGCAAGCCCGCCACCTGATGTGGGAGCGCCTGCAACTGCTGCTGCAGCAAGGCAAGTCGATCCTGCTGACCACCCACTTCATGGACGAGGCCGAGCGCCTGTGCTCGCGCCTGCTGGTGCTGGACCACGGCCGCAAGATTGCGGAAGGCCGCCCGCGCGAGCTGATCGCCCAGCACCTGGAGCCGGATGTGGTGGAGGTGTTCGGCGTGGGGGCCGTCCAGATGGCCGAAGACGCCGCGCTGCGCACCCTGGCCGCCCGCGTGGAAATCAGCGGCGAGACCGTGTTTTTCTACACCCAGAACGCCCAGCCACTGCTGCAGGCCTTGGCCGCACACGGCCACCTGCGCACGCTGCACCGGCCGGCCAATCTGGAAGACCTGTTCCTCAAGCTCACGGGGCGGCAGATCCGGGAATGAGGCCGGCGGGAGGACGCGCAACCCGGCCCTGCCACCAGTTTTCAAGGTCTTGTGGCGCGCAAGGCTGGGAAAAGAGGTAACCCTGCAGTTCGTCGCAGCCCAGCCGGGCCAGCCACTGGGCTTGGTGGTCGGTTTCCACGCCCTCGGCCACCGTGCGCAGGCCCAGCTTTTGCGCCAGGGCCACGATGGCGTCCACCAGCGCTTCGCCCCGGTCGTTGCTCCCCAGGTCGTTGACAAAAGAGCGGTCGATCTTGAGCTTGCGCACTGGAAACCGCTTGAGCTGGCTGAGTGACGAATAGCCGGTGCCGAAGTCGTCGATGGCCAGCTGCACGCCCAGCGACGTGAGGCGCTGCATGGTCTGCAGGGCCTCCTCCACGGGCTCCATGATCGAGCTTTCAGTGATCTCCAATTGCAGCAACCGGGGTGGGCACCCGGTGCTTTGCAAGGCGCGGGCCACCACCTGGTCCAGCTCGGGCTCCTGGAACTGACGGGCCGAGAGGTTCACCGCCACCGGGATCTCCCCCCACCCGGCATCCACCCACCGCCGTGCCTGCGCGCAGGCCTCGTTCAGCACCCATTCGCCCAGTGGCACGATCAGCCCCGTTTCTTCCGCAATACCGATGAACTGCAGCGGAGACACCAGCCCACGCTCCGGGTCCGCCCACCGCACCAGCGCCTCCACCGACGACACGCGCCCCGTCCGCGCATCCATGATGGGCTGATAGTGCAGGCGCAGCCCGTCGTGCTCGATGGCATGGCGCAGGCCCGCCTCCACCCGCAGGCGCTCCGTCAACACCTCCGTCATGTGCGGGCTGAAGAAAGCCAGCCGGTTCCCACCCAGGTCCTTGGCGTCGTACATGGCCACATCCGCATTGCGCAGCAGGAGATCCCCGGAGTCCCCATCCTGCGGGAAGACCGCAATGCCCAGGCTGGTGCCCAGCAACCAGCTGGACGTGCCGGTCTCCACAGGCAGGGTCAGCGCCCGCACAATGCGCCGCGCCATGGGCTCCACCACGGCCGGGTCCGGCAGGTCGGGCAGCACCACCACAAACTCATCCCCTCCCGGCCGGGCCACCACATCGCCAGGGCGCACACAACCCTGCAACCGGGCCGCCACCTCCTTGAGCAAGGCATCGCCCCGGGCATGGCCCAGGCTGTCGTTCACCCCTTTGAACCGGTCCAGGTCCATGGCCAGAACGGCCACGCAGTGGCCCTGCTCCCGCGCCCGGTCCAACGCCGCGTCCAGCCGCTCCGTGAGGCTGTAGCGGTTGGCCAAGTCGGTCAGGGGGTCTCGCCGCGCCTGGCGCTCCAGCGTCTCCGTGTGTTGCGCGATGGACTGCTGCTGGCGCAGCAGGGACTCCGCCATCCGGTCCAGTGCCCGAGCCACCTGCCCCAGCTCTCCCGGGGGATAGGGTGTACCAATGGGTTCGGCGTAGTTGCCAGCATCCATGCGGCCAATGGCACGTATGGCGCGCATGGCATGGCGGCGCACCGCAAATTCCACCAGCAGAAAAGCAGCAACGAACACGATGACCGCCAGTGCCAACACCCCCAGCAGTGCGCGCCGGAACTGGCGCTCCACCGGGCCACGCAGGTCGTCCTCGGGCACGGCCAGGGCCAGACGCAGATCCGAGCCCTGTGCGCGCGGCAACTGGGCGCGTACCCAGACGCGACGCACGCCATCGGCCCCCTCCATCACGGCATGCCCTTCGACCGCTTGCAACATGAAAGTGCGTTCGGCGTCCCCCAGGGTCAGCGGCGCCAACTCCGGCCGGCGGAAGTCCATGACCACCGAACCGTCGGCATTCCATACCTGCAGATGCATACGCTCATAGCGCTGTGCATGCACCGTGGCCTGCCCGTAGTCCTGCATGTCGAGCGAGGCCAGAAGGATGAAGCGCAACGCGCCTCCCGCATCGCGCACCGGGTAGGCCACCTGCAGCACTCCCTTGCCCGTCAGGCGGCCTATGACCGCTTCCAGCACCGGCCCGGAGGCTGTCAGCGCACGCTGAAAGTAACTGCGGTCCCGTAGGTCCAGGGAACGGCCACTGCGCAGCGAATCACAGAACAGGGAGCCATCGGGCTGGATGGTGAGGATGCCGGTGTACTGAGGATGTTCCTTGAGGACATCTGCCAGGAAATCAGAGCAGGCGGCCTTGTCGCCCGCCGCCAGCAGGGGTACGCGCCCAAGGCCAAACAGGAGTTGCCCGGTACCAGCGATCTTGTCGTCCAGGTCGCTGGCAATGATGCCTGCCCTGGCCACCAGCCGGTCGCGCGCCTGTCCGGTGGTGGCCACCCGGAACTCCAGCAGCAACCACACCAGGGCCGGCACAGGCAACAAAGAGGCTGCCAGCACCAGCCACAGGATCCGCGCACTCAGGCTCACAGGGGTTCTCCTTCACAGAAGCGCCGTCGTCGCACCGGCCCGCCGCAACTGCGGCCGCAGGCTATCAGGCCACGCGGGGCCTGACCTTGCTCGCCGCCAGCTTGGCGTTCGCGCGCGCCGTGTCCACATTCTGAGCCCGAGCCAGCGCCACGCCCATGCGGCGCCTCACAAAACTCTCGGGCTTGCCGAACAGGCGCAGATCGGTGCCCGGCACGCGCAGGGCTTCTTCCACACCATCGAACACGATGCCCTGGGCTTCTACACCGCCGTAGATGACGGCACTGGCGCCGGGGTTGCGCAGACTCGTGTCCACCGGCAGGCCCAGGATGGCGCGGGCGTGCAGCTCAAACTCGCTCTGGTGCTGGGTGCACAGCGTGACCAGGCCCGTGTCGTGCGGGCGCGGGCTGACTTCGCTGAACCACACCTGATCGCCCTTCACGAACAGCTCCACGCCAAACAATCCCTGGCCGCCCAGGTTATCGGTGACGGCCTTGGCGATCTGGCGCGACTTTTCGAGTGCGGCCGGGTGCATGGGGTGGGGCTGCCAGCTTTCCACATAGTCGCCACTCACCTGCACATGGCCGATGGGGTCGCAGAAACTGGTGGTGATTTGGCCATCTGTGCCCAACGACCGCACGGTGAGCTGGGTGATTTCGTAGTCAAAGTCGATGAAGCCCTCGACGATCACGCGGCCGTGGCTCACCCGGCCACCGGCCATGGCGTAGTCCCAGGCCTTCTTCACGTCGTCTGGGCCCTCGATCTTGCTCTGGCCCTTGCCCGAGCTGCTCATCACGGGCTTGACGATGCAGGGGTAGCCGATACCTGCGTCAATCGCAGCCTGCAGTTCTTCCAGCGAATTGCAGAACTTGTAGGGGCTGGTGGGCAGGCCCAGCGTTTCGGCGGCCAGCACGCGGATGCCTTCACGGTCCATGGTCAGGCGCGCTGCGCGGGCCGTAGGGATCACGCGCACGGTGCCCGCGGCTTCCAGCTCTTCGAGCATGGGGGTGGCGATGGCTTCGATCTCGGGCACCACCAGGTGGGGCCGTTCGGCTTCGATCAGCGCCTTGAGCTGGGCCGGGTCGCTCATGGTGATGGTGCGCGCGTGGTGGGCCACCTGCTGGCCGGGCGCGTTCTCATAGCGGTCCACGGCAATGGTTTCCACCCCCAGGCGCTGCAGCGCGATCAGCACCTCCTTGCCCAGCTCGCCCGAGCCCAGCAGCATGACTTTGGTGGCATGGGGGGACAGAGGGGTTCCGAGGGTGGTCATGGTGGGGGCTTTCGAGAAGATGAAAAAGTCGGTAAATGGCGGGACGCAGGCGACTTTAATGCACCCGGGCGCAGAACTTGCAATCGCCCTGGCATGTCCCCACCGCCCATGCCCTCCCCTTCCAGCACGGCCCGCTCGCACAGCCCCACCGACTGGCACGCCCAGGAGCTGCTGCTGATGCGCGAGGTGATGCGCCTCATCGGCCGCAGCCTGGCGCCCGGCCTGGTGCTGCGCGAAATGCTGCACCTGATGAGCGAACTGCTGGGCCTGAACCGGGGGCGCATCGTGCTGGTGGACGACGCTCCCTCCTCCCCAGCCGGCGCGCCGCGCACCGCCTCCATCCAGCATGCGTACGGACTCACCCAGGCCGAGGTGCAGCGCGGGCGCTACGCCTGGGGCGAGGGCATCACCGGCCGCGTGCTGGCCACGGGGCAGCCTGCCATCGTGCAGGACATTGATGCCGAACCGCTGTTTCTGGCACGCGCGGTGGAGCGCAGCCAGCTGCCGCCAGAGACGGTGGCCTTCATTGCCCTGCCCATCGAGGTCAACAACGCGCCCATCGGCGTGCTGGCCTGTCACCGCATCCGCAGCCGCCAGCGCCACCTGAACGACGACCTGGCGGTGCTGCGCGTGCTGGCCACGCTGGTCGGGCAGCTGCTGCAACTGGAAGCCCTGGTGGCCGAGCAGACGCGGCAGCTGCAGGCGCGCAACGCCGTGCTGGCCAATGCGCTCAACACCAAAAGCGCGCGCTACGGGCTCATTGGCAGCTCGCCACCGCTGCTGCAGGCCTTGAGCGAGCTGGAGCGTGTGTCGCAAACCCAGGCCACCGTGCTGCTGCTGGGCCAGTCGGGCACGGGCAAGGAGCTGTTCGCACGCGCCGTGCACCTGGCCAGCGGGCGGCGCGACCGGCCCTTCATCAAGGTCAACTGCTCGGCCATTCCAGACGCGCTGTTCGAATCCGAACTGTTTGGCTACGAAAAAGGCGCGTTCACCGGCGCCAGCACAGCCCGCGCGGGCTGGTTCGAGCAGGCCGACAGCGGCACGATCTTTCTGGACGAGATTGGCGAGCTGCCGCTGGCCCTGCAATCCAAGCTGCTGCGCACGCTGCAGGAGGGCACGCTGGTGCGCCTGGGCGGGCAGCGCGAGGTCAAGGTCAACGTGCGCCTGGTGGCGGCCACCCACCGAGACCTGGCGGCCGATGTGGAGGCCGGGCGCTTTCGGCAGGACTTGTATTACCGCCTGCATGTGATTCCGATCCATCTGCCCTCGCTGGCCGAGCGGCGCGAGGACATCCGCGCGCTGGCGCTGCACTTTGTGAGCCGCGCCAACCAGGCGCACCAGCGCAACGTGAACCTCTCGCCCGACGCGCTGGCGCGGCTGGAAGAACACCCCTGGCCCGGCAACATCCGCGAGCTGGGCAATGTGATCGAACGCCTGGTGCTGCTGACCAATGACACGCTGGTGGCGCGGGCGGAGCTGGACCGGTTTCTGCCGGCCGCGTCCGCGCCTTTGCCACCGCCGCCCGCACCATCGTCCCCAACAACCACCGGGGCAACAGCACAGCCGGTCGCCGCTCAGGCGCCGCTGGTGCGTGACTACGCACCGGCCCAGTCGCACAGCGTGTTGGTGCTGCAGACAGCACTGGCCGAGCACCACGGCAACCAGTCGCGTGCAGCGCAGAGCCTGGGGCTGACGCTGCGGCAGTTCAGCTACCGGCTGCGCAAGGCGGGTCTGAAGTGACGACGGACACTGTGTCGACAATTTGTAGACACAGTGTCTGGCGCGGTCTGCTTCACCCTGGCTGCCGACACATGGCCACACCCCAACCACTATCAAATCAATAGCTGCCAGCGCATATTTCACTAGCGCTTCCAGCCATTTTTATTCATATTCCCCTATCTCCACCCGCTCTGGCACACCTGTTGCGATAAGGAAGGCAGGCATCCCGCCCACCACCGCACCGAAAGGTTTTCCATGAGCACCGTGACCGCCACCGCCTCCGACGCCGTCCTCATCTCACCCACCCAGCTGTTGGCCCTGCAAGCCGCAGAACCTGTGGTGCTGATCGACACCCGCGACGCCGACACCTATGCCCTGGGGCACATCCCCGGCGCGGTGAACCTGCGCGAAACCTTCACGTACCTGGCCACCTCCACGCCCCAAGGCCTGCAGGAGCTGAAAGACACCTTTGCCGCGCACCTGGGCGCCATCGGCCTGTCGGGCGCCGAGACGGCCGTGTTCTATGAAGATGCGCTCAACAGCGGCTACGGCCAGTCGTGCCGGGGCTACTACCTGCTGACCTGGCTGGGCTACCCCAAGGTCAAGGTATTGAATGGCGGCTACTCGGCCTGGAAGGCGGCAGAGCTACCCGTCTCCACCGAGGCCGTGGTGCCCACGCCCGCCATCTTCCCCACCCAGCTGGCCACCACCGATGTGATGCTGACCAAGGAGGATGTGATCGAGGCCCTGGGCACCGACACCGTGCTGCTGGACGTGCGCGATGTGGACGAGTGGATTGGCGACAGCTCCAGCCCCTATGGCAAGGACTTTGCGCCGCGCAAGGGCCGCCTGCCGGGCGCCAAGTGGCTGGAGTGGTACCGCTTCATGAAGCCCTCGCCCCAGGGTCCGGTGTTCAAGTCGCCCGACGAAGTGCGCGCCGAATGCGCCACGGCGGGCATCAGCCCGGCGGACACGGTGTACCTGTATTGCTTCAAGGGCGCACGCGCGTCCAACACCTTCCTGGCGCTCAAGCAGGCGGGCTTTGCCGATGTGCGCATGTACTTCGGCTCGTGGAACGAATGGTCGCGCGACGACAAGTTGCCGATCGAAAGCGGGCTGCCGCTGGTCAAGTTCCCCAAAAAGCCTGCGCTGGCACTGGCGGCCTGAGCCCCGTGCGTTGTTGCAGCGGGCGTGGCCCGCTGCGAACCCTGTCCTTCTTTTTTGCATTCCCTTCTCTTTCTCCAAGGAACACCATGTCCACCGATCTGCTGGAACCCTCTGCCCCCGTCACCACCGTGCACACGCACCTGCGCCCCATCGACCGCGACGGGCTGATGGCCTTTGCCGACAAGGGACGCAACAACCCTGCCAGCCGGGGTACCAACAAGGTCCATACGGTGATGGAGGGGCAGTACCGCTCGCTGAGCTATGTGGGCAACCATGCGCCGGTGGTGGTGGACGAGCCCCTGCACCTGTTCGGCCAGGACACGGCACCTGCGCCCGGCGAGATCGTGCTGTCGGGCCTGGGCGGCTGCCTGGCCGTGGGCATCACGGCCGTGGCCACCTGGAAGCAGGTCAAGCTCAGCAAGATCGAGGTGTTCATGGAAGGCGACATCGGCAACCCCGCCGCCTGGGGTGCGGGTGGTGCATTGCAGAAGACGCCGCCGGAGATGGGCTTCCAGGCGATCCGCGTGAAGGTGCTGGTGGAAGGCGATGCACCGCGCGAGGTGCTGGACGAGATCGTGCAGCACGCCAACTTCTACTCGCCCGTGGCCAACAGCATGCGCAACCCCATTCCGTTCGAGATCAGCCTCGCGGACTAAACAGCCCCGCCACCGAGCCCGCCCTGCGCACCCAAGGAGCCCCATGAACCCCGCCGACCTCCCTCCCCAACTCCACCTGGACGGCGCCCTGCGGGGCGATGCGCTGCTGGCCGCCGTGCGCCAGATTGCCCAGGGCCCGCTGGCCGCGCAGGTGGAGGCAATTGACCGCACCGGCTACTACCCCTGCGCGGAGCTGCAGCAGCTGGCCGCCGTGGGCGCGATGAGCGCGCACCTGGACAGCACGGCCGGCCCGGCCGACTACGGCCTGGCCATCCGCGCCATGGCCGAGGCCTCGCGCGTGTGCGGCGCCACGGGCTTCATGATGTGGTGCCAGGCGGTGTGCGGGCTGTACCTGCAGCAGTCGGGCAACCCCGCGCTGATGGGCGATGTGTTGCAGCGCCACGCCAGCGGCGCAGGCATGGGCGGCACGGCGCTGTCCAACCCCATGAAGAGCTATGCGCAGATCGAAAGCCTGCTGCTCAAGGCCACGCCAGTGGAGGGGGGCTACCTCATCAACGGTACCCTGCCCTGGGTGAGCAACCTGGGGCCCGACCACTACTGCGGCGCGATTGCGGCGGTGGTGGAGGCCGACGGCACGGCCAGCCAGCGCGAGGTAATGTTCCTGCTGCGCTGCGACGCACCGGGCGTGGAGATGCGCGAATGCCCCAGCTTCTCCGCCATGGAGGGCACGGGCACCTATGCGCTGCGGCTCAAGGACCATTTCATCGGCACGGCCGACATCATGGCCGACCCCACCCGCCCCTTTATTGCCCGCATCCGCGCTGCGTTCGTGATGCTGCAATGTGGCATGGCGGTGGGCATCACCCAGGGCGCCATCGACTCGATGTGGGCGGTGGAGGCCCAACTGGGCCACGTCAACCAGTTCCTGGAAGACCGGCCCGACGCCCTGCAGGCCGAACTGGATGCACTGACCGCACGCGTAATGCAACTGGCCCAGACGCCGTTCGACACAAGCACCGACTTCTTCATCGATGTGCTGGACGCCCGTGCCCATGGCGCGGAGCTGTGCCTGCGCGCCGCCCAGTCCGCCCTGATGCACCAGGGTGCGCGCGGCTACCTGATGAGCTCGGACGTGCAGCGGCGCGTGCGCGAGTCGCACTTTGTGGCCATCGTCACGCCCGCCATCAAGCACCTGCGCAAGGAGATCGCCCGGCTCAGCACCGAGGAGATGCCTGCATGACGCCCGCCCTCCCCACCGCCACCACGCCGCCGGTTGCCTCCGAGTTCGTGTTGAGCGTGGCATCGCAGGCGCTGTGCGATGCGTTTGCCGACACGGCCACCCAGGCGCCCTGGCAAAGCTACATCTGCAACGCCTGCGGCTACGTCTACCACGAGGCCGACGGCGACCCCGATGGCGGCCTGCCGCCCGGCACGCGGCTGGCAGACATACCCGACGACTGGGCCTGCCCCCTGTGCGGCGTGACCAAGGCCGATTTTTCTCCGTACAAAGCCCCCACGCTGGAGGCGCTGCGGGCGCAGGCCAGCGCAGCGCCAGCCGCCTCCCTGCGCGTGCGTGGCGATCCGGGCGTGGTCATCGTCGGCGCGGGCCGTGCAGGCTGGCAACTGGCCGAAACCCTGCGCCAACACAGCGCCACGCTGCCCATCACCCTGGTGACGGCCTGCGCGGGCGACCGGTACGACAAGCCTTTGCTATCGGTGGCCATGGCGCGCCAGCTGGACCCGCTGGCCCTGGTGTCCGAAACCGGTCGCGATGCGGCGCACCGCCTGGGCGTCACCCTGCTGGCCCACACCCATGCCGTGCGCATCTGCGCCGACACCCGCCAATTGCGCACCACGCGGGGCGTGCTGCGCTACGGCCACCTGGTGCTGGCCCACGGTGCGCAGGCCGCCTTGCCTCCGGGCTTGCCCGCCAGCCTGTGCTGGCGCATCAACCACCTGGACGCCTACCAGCGCCTGCGCCAGCACCTGGGCGACCAGCCCATGGATGTGCTCATCATCGGCGCGGGCCTGGTCGGCAGTGAGCTGGCCAACGACCTGGCCCTGGGTGGCCACCACATCACGCTGCTGGACACGGCCACCGAACCACTGGCGCGCTGGCACGACCAGCAGGCGGGCCCGCAGCTGCTGGACGCCTGGAAAGACCTGTCCATCCGCTTTGAAGGCGGTCTGCAGGTGGAGCAGGTGGAACGCGTGGGCTCGCGCTACCGCGTCTCCACCACCAGCGGGCGGCGTTTTGCGGCGGACGAAGTGGTGGTGGCTGCAGGCCTGCTGCCCCCCCACCGCCTGGCGCAGAGTGCAGGGCTTGACTGGACCCATGGCATTGCGGTGGACGCAGGCACGCTGCAAACCAGCGTATCCCGCATCCATGCACTGGGCGATTGCATCAGCATCGACGGGCAGTGCAGCCGCTACATCGAACCGATTACCCGGCAGGCGCGCACGCTGGCGGCCGCCATCCTGGGCCAGCCGGTGGCCCCCTATGAGCACCGGGCGGCCGTGGTGCGGGTCAAGACCACCACCCGGCCACTGACCCTGCATTGAGGCAGCCTCGGGCCCGGGCGGCAATCTTGCCCGGGCTGGCACCGGCAAAAAATTTTTGGCATCCACTGCATCCAAACGGCGTTTTCGTGGGTAGTACCTACAGCAGCGCATCTTGTTGCTGCTGTCCTATCAACCCACAGACCAGAGAGAAACGCCATGACCATCCACACGTCCCCCATCTCCCGCCTGCTCCCCCTGACGGGTGCCATTGCCGCCGCCGTGCTGCTGAGCGCCTGCGGTTCGATGATGTCGTCGTCCTCCAAATCCATGTATTCGCAGGACAGCCTGCCCGACAGCATCAAGGTACCGACTGGCAACAAGGTGGCAATGGAAACCGTGGGCGTGGGCGAGATCACCTACGAATGCCGCGACAAGGCCAACATGCCCGGCCAGACCGAATGGGTGTTCGTGGGCCCCAAGGCCGTGCTGAATGACCGCAGCGGCAAACAAGTGGGCACCTACTACGGCCCACCGGCCACCTGGGAGTCGAGCGATGGGTCCAAGCTGACGGCTACCCAGCTGGCCGTGGCACCCTCGGGTACGGGAAACCTGCCCTACCAGCTCGTCAAGGCCAACCCCGCCATGGGTTCGGGCGCCATGACCGGCGTGACGTTCATCCAGCGCGTGGCCCTCAAGGGCGGCGTGGCACCCGCTGCTGCCTGTACCACCGCCAACAAGGGCGAGCGCCAGATCGTGAAGTACCAGGCCGACTACATCTTCTGGAAGGCCGCGTAAACCACGCACACGCAATCCCCTGCCCAGCGGGGGCTACCGCCAGGCGGTGGCGGGTTTGCGGCTACGATGCGCCCACCCTTTAGCCGCGGCCCCGCTGCCTGCACACCGTGCCCGACACCCCTGGCGATTTTGACTACGAAGCCGCTCTGGCCGCCTGCGCAGCCGGCGACCGGCAGGCCATGCACCGCCTATATGAACAGGAGGGCGCGCGGCTGCTGGGTGTGGCGCTGCGCATCGTGCGCCAGCGCGCGCTGGCCGAGGACATCGTGCACGATGCCTGCGTGAACATCTGGACGCGCGCCACCAGCTACGACGCGAGCCGGGGCAGCGCACGCGGCTGGATCTACAGCGTGGTGCGCAACCTGGCCCTGAACGCCGTGCGCGACGCGGGCCGCCACGTTGATGTGGACGACACCACCACCCAAGCCCTGGAGGCCGACATGTCTGTGCAGGCCCACCACGAGGTCGAGGAAACCTTTGCGCTGAACGCCAGCCTGGGCCGCCTGCAGCATTGCCTGGAGGCCCTGGACCCCGCGCGCCGCAACTGCGTGTTGCACGCCTATGTGGACGGCTGCTCGCACGGCGAAATTGCCGAGCGCCTCGGCGCGCCGCTGGGCACCGTCAAGGCGTGGATCCGGCGCAGCCTGGTTTCGCTGCGGGAGTGCATGGCATGACCGACGTGCGCAACACACCGTCCACCCCCTCGCCGGAAGACCTGCATGTTCTGGCCGGTGAGTACGTGCTGGGCACCCTGCCCGCCGCCGAACGCCAGGGCGTGCAGCAACGCCTGCCAGGTGACAAGGCATTGCAACAGGCGGTGGCCGAATGGGAAGCCCGCCTGCTGCCGCTGACCCAGCTGGCGGAGCCCATCGCGCCGCCCGCTGCCTTGTGGGCGCGCATCGACCAGTCGCTGCAGGCCACCAGCGCACAGCCGGCTGCGACGTCCGTTACCTCCCAACCCCGCGCAAAAACCGAGCGCAAGCCATCCGTGCGCTGGTGGGACCACCTGGGCCTGTGGCGTGCCCTCGCCGGCTCGGGCTTTGCCATGGCAGCGGTGCTCGCGGCAGTGCTCGTCACACGCACCGCCCCAGTGGCCGCGCCGCCACAGTTCATGGTGGTGCTGGTCGCGCCGCAGGACAAGGCCCCGGGCTGGGTGGTGCAGGCCAGCTCGCCCCGGCAGATCAGCCTGATTCCGCTGGGTGTGGCCGAAGTACCGGCCGACAAGGCCCTGGAGTTCTGGACCAAGGCCGACGGCTGGAGCGGCCCCGTATCGCTGGGCCTGGTGCAGCCCGGTCAGCCCCTGCAGATCCCGCTGGACAAGCTGCCGCCGCTGCAGCCCAACCAGTTGTTCGAGCTGACGCTGGAACCGCCCACGGGCTCGCCGATTGGCAAGCCCACGGGGCCTATCCAGTTCATTGGCCGCGCCGTCAAGGTGCTCTGACCGTCTTGGTTACCCCACTCGGTGCAATGCCTAGACCCACGCCGGCATAACGAGCACGGCCTATACCTGCGACCGCCGCGCAAGGGCCGCCAAGCCGCACAGGCGGCGCTTCGCTGGCGGGCGCTGGCGGTGTCCCCCTTCCCGAATTGCGCAGCAATTCGAGAGAAAGGGGGAAGGCGCGAAGCGACTCAGGGGGTTAGTACTGTTTATACGGCAGGAACTTGCCGGACAGGACCACATTCACGCGGTCGCCATTGGGATTGGCCTCGCGCTGGATATCCATGCTGAAGTCGATGGCGCTCATGATGCCGTCGCCAAACTCTTCGTGGATCAGCTCCTTGATGGTGGTGCCGTACACACTCACCACCTCGTACCAGCGGTAGATCAGTGGGTCGGTGGGCACGGGCGTGGGCAGCGAGCCCTTGTAGGGCACCACCTGCAGCCACTTCTGCTCTTCGGCGGTGAGGCCGAAGATCTTGCCGACGATCTTGGCCTGCTCAGGCGTGGCCGTCATCTGGCCCAGGCACAGGGCCGTGGTCCATTCCTTGGACTGGCCAACCTTCTTGGCAATGGCCTCCCATTGCAGGCCCTTGGCGACCTTGGTGCTGATGATCTTTTCGGTAACGTCGTTGCGGTTCATGGTGATGGCTCCTTCGGTTGGATGGGTTTTGGAACAGGGAACAGGAACTTCAGGGTGCAGCACTCCCTGCCACCCCAAGGGGCAACACGACAGTGCTGGGTTATTCAGGAAATCAGTGGGCTTTGGCTCGGGTGACGAGAAAGTCCACGATGTGGTTGCGCAGCGCGTAGTAGCCGTCCAGGTGGTGCAGGCTGGTGCGCGTGCGTTCGCGTGGCAGCGGGTTCACCACCACCTCGGCGATGCCGCCGGGGCGGTAGCTCTCGGGCGTCTCGTTGCCGTTGCTCATGAGCAGGATACGGTCGGCCAGCAAGATGGCTTCGTCCACATCGTGGGTGATCATGAAAACAGTCTGCTGCGTCTGGCGCACGATGGCCATCAATTCGTCCTGGATGGTGCCGCGCGTGAGCGCATCCAGCGCGCCGAAGGGTTCGTCCAGCAGCAACATCTTGGGCTGGATGGAGAACGCGCGCGCAATGCCCACGCGCTGCTTCATGCCGCCAGAGAGTTGCGACGGCTTCTTGTCGATGGCAGGGCTCAGGCCCACCAGCGCCACGAACTTCTCCACATGCGCATCCACCTGGCTCTTCTTCCAGTCGGGCCAGCGCGACTTGACGGCAAACGCGATGTTCTGGCGCACCGTGAGCCAGGGCATGAGCGCGTGGCTCTGGAACACCACGCCCCGGTCCAGACTGGGGCCGGCCACTTCGCGCCCGTCCATGATGACGGTGCCCGAGGTGGCGGTGTCGAGCCCAGCCAGCACATTCAGGATGGTGGTCTTGCCGCAGCCCGAGTGGCCGATGATGCAGACGAACTCGCCCTTGTCAAGCGTGAACGACACATCGGCAAACACGGGCTTGGCGGGCACAAAAGCCTTGCTCAGCCGGTCGATCTGGAGGAAGCCTTGGGTCACGGCAGAGGCCTTTCGTTGCGGGGCGTCAGTGGCAAGAGGGGCTGGAACAGCCGGGCGCTGGGCGACATCACTCCACATAGGTCACCACCTTCTGCAGCTGGCCGAAGGCCAGGTCGAGCAACATGCCCACCACGCCAATCACCAGGATGGCAAAGATCACGTTGGTGAGCGACAGGTTGTTCCACTCGTTCCACACGAAGTAGCCAATCCCCGTGCCGCCTACCAGCATCTCGGCCGCCACGATCACCAGCCAGGCGATGCCCATGCTGATGCGCATGCCCGTGAGGATGGTGGGCGCTGCGGCGGGCAAGATCACCAGGAAGGCCTTGCGCAGCGGGTTGACCTGCAGCGTGGCCGACACGTTGAGCCACTCGCGCTTGACCGATGCCACGCCAAACGCCGTGTTCACCAGCATGGGCCACACCGAGCAGATGAAGATCACGAAGATGCCCGAGATCGATGAGTCCTTGATGGTGTAGAGCGCAAGCGGCATCCACGCCAGCGGGCTGATGGGTTTGAGCACCTGAATGAACGGGTCGAACGCACGGCGCAGCAGCGGCGACATGCCGATGACGAAACCGAGCGGTATCGCCACCAAGCAGGCCAGGCCGAACCCTAGCGCGACCCGGCCCAGCGAATGCGCGAGCTGGATGGCGATGCCCTTGTCGTTGGGGCCGTTGTCATAGAACGGGTTGGACACGTGCCCCCACACGGTACGGCCCATCTCTGTCAGCGAGGGGAAGCCGCTGCCCTTGGCGCTGGCGCCTGGGTCCTTGCCCATCATCTTGGCGTACTCGATCTGCTCGGCGGTCATGCCGGCCGTGCTGTTGCCCGCGCCCGAAGAAGCGGTGGCGATGTACCAGATCCCCAGCAGGGCCAGGAAGATGAGCACGGACAACAGGCCCGCGCGCAGGTTGAGGTTCTTGGCGGGAGTCATGTCATGCCGCCTTGCGGATGGGGAAGCTCTTTGCGTACTCGCTCGCCTTGGCGGCATCGAATTCGCGCCCCATGATCTTGAACTTGGGGTATGCGCCTTCGGGCACCTTCTGATCCAGCGCCTTCATCTGCTTTTTCGCATCGGTGATGAGGAACACCTTTTCGGCAATCTGCTTGTAGTCCACATCGCCCTTGATGTAGCCCCAGCGCTGCATCTGCGTGAGCATCCACACGGCCATGCTCTGCCACGGCATGGGGTCGAAGTCCGCGCGGTCCGGCACGTTCTGGATCTTGCCCAGGCCGTCGGCGAACTTTCCGGTGAGCACCTGGTTGAGCACTGCCTCGGGCTGGTTCAGGTAGGCCTGGGGCGCAATCACCTTGGCGATGAGCTCCCGGTTGGCCGGGTCGCGCGCCATCGCGGCCGAGGTGAGCACCGCGCGGTACAGCGCGGCAAAGGTGTTGGGGTTCTTCTGGATGAACTCGGTGCTGGTGCCGAAGGCGCAACAGGGGTGGCCGTTCCACAGGTCCTTGGTGAGCAGGTGGATGAAGCCGACTTCCTCGAACACGGCACGCTGGTTGAAAGGATCGGGGCCGAGGAAGCCGTCGATGTTGCCCGCGCGCAGATTGGCCACCATCTCGGCGGGTGGCACCACGCGCAACTGCACGTCGGTGTCGGGGTTCAAGCCCGCCTCGGCCAGGTAGTAGCGCAACAGGAAGTTGTGCATGCTGTACTCGAAGGGGATCGCGAACTTGAAGCCCTTCCAGTTCTTGGGATCGCGGTTGTCCTTGTGCTTGAGGCTGAGCGTGATGGCCTGGCCGTTCACGTTCTGGATGGTGGCCACGTTCATCGGCGTGGCGTTGGAGCCCAGGCCCATGGAGATCGCCAGCGGCATGGGGCTCAGGAAGTGCGTTGCGTCGTACTCCTTGTTGATCATCTTGTCGCGGATCAGTGCCCAGCCGGCCGTCTTGGTGACTTCGACGCTCAGGCCCTGCTTGCTGTAGAAGCCCAGCGGGTGGGCCATGATCAGCGGGGTGGCGCAGGTGATCGGGATGAAGCCGATCTTGAGGTTGGTCTTCTCCAGTGCGCCCTGCTTCTCTTGCGCCATGGCCTGCATGCTGGCCACAGGCAACACGCTCGCGATGGCCGCCATGGCCGTGCCCTTGCCCACCGCCTTGATGAAGCGGCGGCGCACCGCGTCTTGCGGAAACAGCGCCTTGACCAGCGTGGCTTCGATGAACTCGTTGCTGTAGAGCTCGAACTCACGGGTCTCGCTGCGCTGGCGCAGGGTGGCTGCGGCGGCATCGGCCGACACCTCGGCGTGGTGGTCGGCCACCGTGTGGTCGCGGCCACAGCTGCATTTCAGCATCAACGGGCGGTCGGCATCGTAGGGCGAGAAAAATTCGGACATGGCACACCTCGAAGAAGTTGGTGCCAGGCGTTACGCAAAGCGCGGGCCAGTTTTTGCCGGTGTCGGCCCGCTGTCATGAATTCGTGGGTGTGTTGTCTACAGCGTGTAGGGCCAGCACTACAAATCGGTCGTGCAACGCACCGAATTCACTCTGCCGGTGCGCCACGCGCCAGCAGCGCCAGCTCCACATCGTTGCGCGCGCCAGTCTTTTCGAGGATGCGGGCGCGGTAGGTGCTTACCGTGTTGGGCGCGAGCTTGAGCTGCGCACCAATTTCGCTCACGCTCTGCCCAGCAGTGAGCAGGCGGAACACCTGGTGCTCCCGATAGGAGAGCGCGTCCACTCCGGCGGGCGTGCCCTGCTGGGCGGTGCGCACCACCCCGGTGCGTTCCAGTGCACCTGCCAGGGCTTGCGCTGTCGCTTCCGTCAGGTAGCGCCCGCCAGCGGCCACCTTGCGCACGGCGGCCACCATGTCGTCGGGATCGGCGCTTTTGTGCAGGTAGCCCGCCGCGCCCATCTGGATGCAGCGCACCGCGTATTGCCGCTCGGGGTAGGTGCTGAGCATCAGCACCGGCAACGCAGGCCAGGCCTTGCGCAGCGCCTGCAGCACTTCGAGGCCGTCCATGCCCGGCATGGCGATGTCCAGCAGCACCAGGTCCAGCCCCGGTGTTCCCGTGGGCCCTTGCAGGGCGGCGACCAGCTCCAGCACCTCGTTGCCCTGGGTGGCCTCGGCGACCACAGTGATCTCGGGCACGCCATTGGCCGGGTCGCCCAGCACCTGCTTGAGCCCCTCCCGCACGATGCGGTGGTCATCACCGATCAACACTCGAACCACGGAATTCATGACAGCTCCAGAGGAATCAGCAATTGCAGGCACGAGCCCTGCCCCGGCTCGCTGGTGATGCTCAACCGGCCCCCAAGCTGCCGTGCCCGCTCGCGCATGCCCATCACGCCATAGGCGGTGGGCGCCTCCAGGGCCTGGCGGGTGGCGCCCACGCCGTTATCGCGCACGCGCAGTTGCAGCATCTCGTCCTGCACGTCGATGGCAATGTCGATGGCGCTGGCCTGCGCGTGGCGGCCCACATTGCTCAGCATCTCCTGGAAGATGCGGAACACAGCGATAGCTGCAGGCTCGAGCAAGTGCAAGGTGGCAGGCACCTCCATCTGCCACGCCAGCTCCAGTTCGGCCGACTGCACGAACTCCTGTGCCTGCCACTCCAGCGCCGCCCATAGCCCCTGGTGGTCCAGGATGCTGGGGCGCAGGTCGGTGATGATGCGGCCCACGTTGTCCACGGCGTTTTCGATCAGGCGGCTCATGTTCTGGCACTTGCAGCGCATCTGGGTGCGCATGTCGCCCGCGGCCTCGGGCGTGCGCTCGCCCTGCTCGCCCAGGCGCTTGTGCAGCCAGTTCACATCCATCTTCAGCGCCACCAGCAGGCTGCCCAGCTCGTCGTGCACCTCGCGGGCGATGCGGGTGCGTTCGTCTTCGCGCACCTGCTCCGAGTAGGCGGACAGCTCGCGCAGCTGCGCCAGCGCCTGCGACAGCTCTTGTGTGCGTGCTGCCACTCGGCGCTCCAGCTCGTCGTTGGCGCGGGCCAGCTCATCGTGCGCGCGCTGCAGCTCATCGGCGGCACGCTTGCGGCTGGTAATGTCCACAAAAGCGATCACGGCACCCTGCACCTGATCGCCTTCCAAAATGGGGTGGCTCGAGTACTCCACGGCAAACGCCGAGCCATCGCGGCGCCAGAACACCTCGGTGTCCACACGACAGGGCAGGCCCTGGCGGAACGCGTTGAAGATGGGGCAGTCGCCATCCGCATAGGGGCTGCCGTCGGGGTGGCTGTGGTGGGTGAGCGCGTGCATGTTGCGGCCCATCACCTCTTCGGCCGCAAAGCCCAGCATCTGTGCGCCCGCCCGGTTGATGAACACGCAGTTGCCCGCCAGGTCGATGCCAAACACGCCCTCGCCCGTGGACTCCAGCAGCAGCCCCAGGCGGTTCTGCCAGAGGGCACTGGCACCGGCGGGCAGGTTCAGGACGTGGGTGGACATAGGGGTACCCAAGCAATGGCCGTGCCCAGGTGGCGACGATGAACACATCGGGGACTGTGCGCCCGCCCGCCAACATCGCACAATAAGCGGATGCAAACCGCTCACCCGCCCTCTGTGGCCACTGTGGCCCCGCCCCCGCCGTCGGTATGGCGCCCGCCCAGCCTGTCCGTGCGCTGGTGGCCCGTGTTCATGCGCAACCTGCTGGTCTGGCGCAAGCTGGCCATCCCCAGCCTGGTGGGCAACATTGCCGAGCCGCTGATGTGGCTGGTGGCCTTTGGCTACGGCATGGGGGCCCTGGTGGGGCAGGTGAACGTGGGCGGCGCGGCGGGCGACACCAAGGTGCCCTACATCCTGTTCCTGGCCAGCGGCTCCATCTGCATGAGCGCCATGAACGCGGCCAGCTTCGAGGCGCTGTACTCGGCCTTCTCGCGCATGCATGTGCAAAAGACTTGGGACGGCATCATGAACGCGCCGGTCAGCCTGGACGACGTGGTGCTGGCCGAAATGCTGTGGGCGGCGTTCAAGGCGCTATTCACCGTCACCGCCATCCTGGGCGTCATGCTGGCCCTCTCCATCAGCCACAGCCCCAAGCTGTTGGTGGCCTGGCCGGTGCTGCTGTTCGTGGGGGTGATGTTCTCCAGCATCGCGCTCATCTTCAATGCGCTGGCCAAGGGGTATGACTTTTTTACCTACTACTTCACGCTGGTGCTCACGCCCATGATGTTTCTCTCGGGCGTGTTCTTCCCGCGCGAGCAGCTGCCTCCCATCGTGCGCACCATCTCCGACTGGCTGCCACTGACCAACGCGGTCGAGCTGGTACGCCCGCTGTTCATGGACCAGTGGCCCGCCCACCCCCTGCGCCACGGCCTGGTGCTGGTGGTGACCACCGTGGTGGCCTTCTGGGTGGCTCTGGCCCTGACCCGCAAGCGCTTCAAGGCATGACCGCGCTGCTCGGCCCCAGCCATATCGCCATGGTGGCCAAGGGCGTGTCGGCCATCGTGGCGTCACGCGATGCGGCCCTGCGGCCGAGCATCATGCGGGCCGTGGGCAGTCGCATCAACGGCGATGGGCGGGAGGTCACGGTGTACCTGCGGCGCAGCCAGTCCGAACAGTTGCTGCAGGACATTGCGCACACCGGAGAGATTGCCGTGGTGTTCAGCGTGCCGTCCACCCACCAGACGCTGCAGCTCAAAGCCCGCCGGGCCACGCAGCGCCCGGCCACTGATGGCGACCTGCCGGTGTTGCAGGCCTACCTGCAGTCCATGGTGCAGGAGGTGGGCCGGGTGGGTTATGGGCCGCAGTATGTGGGCGCCATGCTGGCAGCACCGCTGCAGGATGTGGTCGCAGTGACCTTCACCCCCACCAGCGCGTTCGACCAGACCCCAGGCCCGCGCGCGGGCGCGGAGTTGTGTGCGCCGCCCGCACCACCCACACCACCCGTACTGCAGCCATGAGCTCCGCAGCGCCGTCCCTGCACAGCATCCGCCCCTGCCTAGAGGGGGCGATTCCCGCCATCATGGCGACCTGCGACCCTGACGGCACACCCAACGTAGCCTACATCTCGCAGGTGGTCTATGTGGATGCGGCACATGTGGCGCTGTCGTTCCAGTTCTTCAACAAGACCCGCCAGAACATCCTGCGCAACCCGCGCGCGTCGGTGCTGGTGCTGGACCCAGTCACCGCCCATTTCTACCGCCTGCACCTGCTGTACGAACGCACCGAGGACAGCGGGCCGGTGTTCGAGAGCATGCGCGCACAGCTGGCGGGCATTGCGTCGCATGCGGGCATGGCCGAGGTGTTTGAACTCAAGGGGGCCGACATCTACGCTGTGGAGCGCATCGAATCGGTGGCGGGCGAAGGCCTGCCGGCACCGGTGCCGCGTTCCGGCTTGCTGCACACACTGCGCCTGTGCAGCGAGAGCATCGCGCGCTGCTCGGGGCTGGACGAATTGCTGCAAGGCGCGCTGCAGGGCCTGCAGGACAAGCTGGGCATTCAGCACGCCATGGTGCTGATGCTGGACGCCAGCGCCCAGCAGCTCTACACGGTGGCCAGCTGCGGCTATGCCACATCGGGCGTGGGTTCAGAAATCCGGCTGGGCCAGGGAGTGATCGGCATGGCTGCGCGCGAGCGCACGCCGGTGCGCATCAGCCACATGACGCACGCCGCCCTGTACAGCCATGCCATCCGCGAAAGCATGGACGCGCATGCCACACCCGATGCGCCCCCGTTGCGCGGCCTGGACATCCCCTACCCCGGCCTGCCCGAGCCGCACAGCCAGGTGGCGGTGCCCCTGCTGTCGGCCGGGCGCCTGCTGGGTGTGCTGTTTGCCGAGAGCCCCGAGGACATGCGCTTTGACTTCGAGGATGAAGACCTGCTGGTGGCCATTGCGGGCCAGCTGGCCGCCGCCATCGACCTGCTGCAGGCCGCGCCCGATGCGCCCGAGCCGCTGCCTACTCCGACAGCGGCACCGCCGGTGAGCGGCAGCGCGCTGCGGGTGCGCCACTTTGCGGCCAACGACAGCGTGTTCATCAACGACGACTATTTGATCAAGGGCGTGGCGGGCGCCATTGTCTGGAAGCTGCTGCGCGACCACCAGCACACCGGGCGCGTGGACTTCACCAACCGCGAACTGCGGTTGGACCCCGCCCTGCGCCTGCCCGATGTGGCCGACAACCTGGAGGCCCGCCTGCTATTGCTGCAGCGCCGCCTGCAGGAGAACTGCCCGCACATCCACATCGAAAAGACGGGGCGCGGGCGCTTTCGGCTGTGCGTGCTGCGCCCGGTGGTGCTGGAAGACGCTTGACGCCTTCACGCCACTGATTTCTCAGACTCAGTGCACCAGACCCGGCACCACCGGCAGGCCTAGGCTGCGCATCAGCTTGGTCCACTCAGGCTGCGTGAGGTGCGGCTGCACTTGCGCCAACACCGCTACCAGCACAGGGGCAGGCGCATGTTGCTTCATGTCCGACAGCATGGCCGTGCGCTCGGCCGGTGACATGTAGGGCACCATCCAGCGGGCCACCACCATCATTTCGTGCGGCGGGATCGAGGCCACCAGCGCGTCGTGCACGCCCGCCAGTTCCGCGTCGGTATAGCACTGCCAGAGCACGCGGTTGTGCGCAGTCTCTTCCTCGTGCATGTGCTCGAAGTTGTGCGCCACAAACAGCGCCAGCTGGCGGTACAGGGCCTGGGTGGCTGCGGGGCGTGCGGGCTTAGCACAGGCCATCAGGTGGTTCACCCCGTCTGCCAGGGCCGTGATGGCCTCTTCGTGCTCCACATGTTCACCGGCAATGCTCTGGCTGGATCCGGGCTGGCGCGCCTCCATAGCGGCGTGCACGAACTGGTTCTCGTGGTGCAGGTGGGCGCGGCACAGGTCCAGCAGCTGCATCACGCGGTCGCAGGTGTGGGCAAACTCCAGGTCGTCCTCGACATCCATGCGGCCCAGGCCCAGCAGCGTGTCGGCCATGAAGGCGCGCAGCGCCTTGTGGATGCTGGCGTACATGTCCATGCGGGGGGCGGCGGGCTGGGCTTGGGTCAGTGCGGCAATTTCGCGGGCATCAATCTTCATCACGTTCTTTCATGGCCTCGGTGGGCTCTTTCAGCGCCTTTTTTTTGGTGCTGGGCCGGGTGCACCATGCACCCGTTTCCATGCAAAGAAGTCTAGAAATTCGCCGCGCTTTTGCCTGTTAAAAACTCCTTAAACAGACCCTTTGAAAACCTTAAAAATCGCGTTCCGGGCGCCAAACGTGAAATCGTTCACGGCGCGGTGCGCAGCAGGTCCACCGCTTTTTCAGCAATCATCACCGTGGGCGCATTGGTATTGCCGCTCACGATGCGCGGCATGATGGACGCGTCCACCACACGCAGGCCCGCGAGGCCATGCACACGCAGTTCGGCATCCACCACATCCAGCGGCCCAGGCCCCATGCGGCAGGTGCCCACGGGGTGGTAGATGGTGTCGGCGTACTGGCGGATGAACTGCTCGATATCCGCATCGCTGCGCGCACTGGCCGAGGCCGCCAGCTCCTTGGCGCCGAACTTCGCGAGCGCCGGTTGCATGAGGATCTCCCGCGTGCGTTTGAAGCCACGCACCATGCGCGCCATGTCATCGGGATCGGCCAGGAAGTTCGGGTCCACCAAAGGCAAGGCCATGGGGTCGCGGCTGGCCAGCGTGACCGAGCCCCGGCTCTTGGGCTGCAGCAGGCACACGTGGGCCGAGTAACCATGACCGAACACGGTCTTGCGCCCGTGGTCCACCAGCTTGCCGATCACAAAGTGCAGCTGCAGGTCGGGCGCGGGCTCGGACGGGTCGCTCTTGATAAAGCCGCCCGCCTCGGCAAAGTTCGTGGTCAACATGCCCGTGCGGTGCTTGCGCCATTCGGCTATGCCGCGCAGCGTCTGCGCCATGCCCGACAGTGACAGGCCGAACAGGTCCTTGAGCTCGGGTGCGTCCAGCACCTGCACCACGTCGGGGTGGTCGTGCAGATGCTGGCCTACGCCCGGCAGGTCGTGCAGCACCGGGATGCCGTGTTGCTGCAAATGCGCGGCATGCCCCACGCCCGACAGCATCAGCAACTGCGGCGACAGCAGCGCGCCCGCACTCAGCAGCACCTCGCGGCCCGCTCGCACCTGCTTGATCGCGCCGCCCTGGCGGTATTCGACACCCACCGCGCGCGTGCCGTCGAACAGGATGCGCGTGGCATGCGCCCCGGTGATGACCTGCAGGTTGGGTCGCGCCAGGTGCGGCGTGAGGTAGCCCTTGGCTGCGCTGTGGCGCTCGCCGTTCTTGTGCGTGACCTGGTACAGGCCCACACCTTCCTGCGTGGCGCCGTTGAAGTCGGTGTTGTGCGGGTGCCCGGCCTGCACACCTGCGTCGGTGAAATATTGGCTGAACCGGTTGGGTGCACGCAGGTCTGCCACGTTGAAGGGGCCGCCCCGGCCATGCCAAGCGTTGGGGCCGCGTTCGTTGTTCTCGGCACGCACGAAGTAAGGCTTCACATCCTCCCAGCCCCAGCCCGGGTTGCCCTGCGCGGCCCAGTGGTCATAGTCGGCGTGCTGGCCCCGGATGTAGACCATGGCGTTGATGGAGCTGGAGCCCCCCAGCACCTTGCCGCGTGGCTGGTAGCCGCGCCGGTTATTCAGCGCGGCCTGCGGCGTGGTGTTGAAGCCCCAGCCGTTCAGTTCGAACTTGGCCATCACGGCCAGCCCAGCCGGGCAGTGGATGAGCACGCTCTTGTCGGCAGGCCCTGCCTCCAGCAGGCAGACGCGTACGGAGGGGTTCTCAGTCAGACGGCCGGCCAGCACGGAGCCCGCCGATCCGCCACCGATCACGATGTAGTCAAACATGTTTTGTGTCTCCTCCGCCATGCTGCGCAGCGGCTTGTTGGTTCAGGTTTGACGCACGATAACCGAACGGTCGTGCGATTCGCCTTACCATTCCGTCCATCCGTTTCACTTTGAAGAGGGCTCTCTATATGACGATTCAGACCGTAGGCATCATCGGCGCAGGCACCATGGGCAACGGCATTGCGCAGGCCTGCGCGGTGTCGGGCATCAACGTGGTGATGGTTGATATCTCGGATGCTGCAGTGCAAAAAGGCCTGGCCACCGTGGCCGGCAGCCTGGACCGCCTGATCAAGAAGGAAAAAATCACCGAGGCCGACAAGGCCGCCGCGCTGGGCCGCATCAAGACCTCCACCAGCTACGACGACCTGAAGGCCGCGCAGCTTGTGATCGAGGCCGCCACCGAAAACTACGAACTCAAGCTCAAGATCCTCAAGCAGGTGGATGCCCTGGTGGGCCCCGAGGTGCTGATTGCATCGAACACGTCCTCGATCTCCATCACCAAGCTGGCAGCCGCCACCAGCCGCGCCGACCGCTTCATTGGTATGCACTTCTTCAACCCCGTGCCCATGATGGCGCTGGTGGAGATCATCCGTGGCCTGCAGACCAGCGACGCCACGCACGACGCCGTGAAGGCCCTGGCCGAGGCGCTGGGCAAGAGCCCCATCACCGTGAAGAACGCGCCCGGTTTTGTGGTCAACCGCATCCTGGTGCCCATGATCAACGAGGCCTTCTTCGTGCTGGCCGAGGGCCTGGCCACGCCCGAGGACATCGACGCGGGCATGAAGCTGGGCTGCAACCAGCCCATCGGCCCACTGGCGCTGGCCGACATGATCGGCCTGGATGTGTGCCTGGCGGTGATGGACGTGTACCTGACCGAGTTTGGCGACAGCAAATACCGCCCCTGCCCGCTGCTCAAGGAAATGGTGGCCGCCGGCCGCCTGGGCCGCAAAACGGGCCAAGGCGTTTACACCTACTGACGGCCTTCAGCGCGCTGTCCCTCGGGAGACGGCGCGCAGTTTCCATTGCGTTTTCAATCATGGGCCAGGAGACCTGCGCCCATGACAAACATCCCCCCCACTTCGCCCCCGCCCGAGGGCAGCATCGACACCCAGGTCATCGGCCATGTGCTGCTGATCGGCATCAACCGCCCAGCCAAGCGCAACGGCTGGACGCCCCCCATGTTCCGCCAGCTGGCGGAAGCCTACACCCGACTGGATGATGACCCTAACCTGCGCGTCGGTGTGCTGCATGCCATGGGCGACCACTTCACGGCTGGACTGGACCTGCCCGCCGTGAGCGCCTACATGCAGCGCGGCGAAAAAGCCATCCCCGAAGGCCTGGTGGAGCCCCATGACTACGGCCTGCCCGGCTACCGGCGCCGCACCAAGCCCATGGTGGTGGCGGTCAAGGGCATCTGCTTCACCGTGGGCATCGAGTTGATGCTGGGTGCCGACATCGTGGTGGCGGCCGACAACTGTCGCTTCTCGCAGATGGAGGTGCAGCGCGGCATCATGGCCACGGGCGGCGCCACGCTGCGCATGGCCGAGCGCGCGGGCACGGGCAATGCGCTGCTGCACCTGCTGACGGCCGACGAGTTCGGCAGCGCCGAGGCGTACCGCCTGAACTTTGTGCAGAAAGTGGTGCCGGCTGGCCAGGAGCTGGACGAGGCATTGGCGATTGCCCAGCGCATTGCCGCACAGGCGCCGCGCGCGGTGGTCGCCACGCGCCTGAATGTGCTCAAGGCCATCGAGCAAGGCCAGGCGGCTGCGGTGGCGGACTTCATCCCGGTGCAGAAGGAACTGGCCAACAGCGAGGATGCGGCCGAAGGCGTGCGCGCGTTTGTCGAGCGCCGGCCCGCGCAGTTCAGCGGGCGCTGAGGGCCTGGTGGTTCGTCGTCGCCCGAACCACTACATGCCAAATTGCAAGCCCAATCGACTGCTAGCACATATGAATCATGCGCTAGCAGCTCTGCTATTGATAGCAATTTCCCGAGGATGAAGGGGGCACAGCTCCCCCACCTGCGCAAGCGGTACGCGCGAGTAGCACCGATGGCGCGGCGCCGCTCCCCCACCCACACAATCCCATCCATTAACAAAGTTTTTCACAATTCAATTGCACACAATTGAATTTGCACCCACAATTCACTCCATGCCCAGCCACAGCACACCCCACACTCCCAGCCCCGCCATCCTGCGGCTGGACAACCAGGTCTGCTTTGCGCTGTATTCCGCCTCGCTGGCGATGACCAAGCTGTACAAACCGCTGCTCGACCAGATCGGCCTGACCTACCCCCAGTACCTCGTGATGCTGGTGCTGTGGGAGCAGGATGGCGTGACCGTCTCCGAGCTGGGCGAGCGCCTGTTCCTCGACTCCGGCACGCTCACGCCGTTGCTCAAGCGCCTGGAGGCGCAGGGCCACATTGCCCGGTTGCGCGATGTGCAGGACGAGCGCCGCGTGCGCATCACCCTCACGTCGCAAGGCCGCGCACTGCGCGACCAGGCCGAGGCCATCCCGCCCTGTGTGCTGCAAAGCAGCCAGTGCTCGATTGCCGAGCTGACCACCTTGACCACCGAACTCAAGCAGCTGCGAGACCGGCTCAGCGAGCAACGCTGACGGCCTGCAGACAACGCAAGAACCGATTCCCTCCACCGCCCGCCAGTGGGCAACAACCGCAAGGAAGACACCATGACCAAGCTCGAAAAAGTCCTGTACACCGCCAAGTCGCACGTGACCGGTGGCCGCGATGGCGCCGCCAAGACCGATGACGGCCGCCTGGAAGTCAAGCTGTCCTCGCCCGGCACGTCCGGCACCGGCACCAACCCCGAGCAGCTGTTTGCCTCCGGCTACGCAGCCTGCTTCATCGGCGCGATGAAGGCCGTCGGCGGCAAGATCGGCATTCCTGTGCCCCAGGACGTGTCCATCGACGCCGAAGTGGACCTGGGCCCCATCCCGAACGCCTACGGCATCGCCGCCCGCCTGACCATCAGCCTGCCCGGCCTGGACAAGGAAACCGCCCAGAAGCTGGTGGACGCAGCCCACCAGGTCTGCCCCTACTCCAACGCCACGCGCGGCAACATCGACGTGACCATCACGATCGTCTAAGACCATGGGCCGCCTGCTGATTCCCCGCATCGCGGTGGCCCTGGTGGCCATCGAGCATGTGTACATCCTCGTGCTCGAAATGTTCTTCTGGAACAAGCCCCTGGGCATGAAAACCTTCAGCCTGACCCAGGAGCTGGCCGACGCCACCACCACGCTGGCGGCCAACCAGGGGCTGTACAACGGTTTTCTGGCGGCGGGCCTGTTCTGGGGGCTGTTCACCGGCAACCGGGTGTTAAAGATCTTCTTCCTGGCCTGCGTAATCGTGGCCGGGGTATTTGGCGCCGCCACCGCAGCGCCCAAGATCTTCTTCAGCCAGGCGCTGCCCGCGATCATCGCGCTGGGCCTGGTGCTGGCGCTGGACAAAAAACCCGCCGTACAGCGCAGCCTCTGAGCTACCAAAACCATAGCTGCCAGCGCTTGCTCCACAAGCGCTGGCAGCTATTTTTTCTTTGAATCCACGCAGGTACTGCCGCCTGCAAGCTGGCGTTCAGCGACACCCGCGATGATGGGGTTGGAGACAACCCCATGAAAATCGCCCTGCTGTCCGACATCCATGCCAACCGCCAGGCCCTGGACGCCTGCCTGCAACACGCCCGCGCACAGGGCGCCGAACAATTTGCGCTGCTGGGCGACCTGGTGGGGTACGGCGGCGAGCCCGTGGCCGTGGTGGAGCAGGTGCGCGACCTGGCCCAGCAAGGTGCCCTGTGTGTGCTGGGCAACCATGACGCCATGGCCCTGGCCCCGCCTGCCAACCCACGCAACCGCAGCGAGCTGGGAGCGCAATGGACGCACGACCAGCTCGGCAACAGCCACATCGCCTTTTTGCAGTCGCTGCCGCTCACGGCGCGGCTCGGCAGCAGCGCCTTGCTGGTGCACGCCAGTGCCGACATGCCCGCGCAGTGGCGGTATGTGGAGGACTCCAACGCCGCCGAGCGCAGCATGACCGCAGCGCAAGGCATCGACCCCGCCATCCGCTATGTGTTCTGCGGCCATGTGCACGAGCAGGTGCTGTACTTCCTCACGCCCACCGCCAAGCTGATGCGCTTTGCGCCCGAGCCCGGCGTGCCCGTGCCCGTGCCGACGCACCGCCAGTGGCTGGGCATCGTGGGCTCGGTGGGCCAGCCGCGCGACGGCGATGCGCGCGCCATGTACGCGCTGTTTGACGACACCGCCAAGCAGATCACCTTCTACCGCGTGCCGTATGACCACCTGGCCGCCGCCGCCGCCATCCGCGCGGCAGGACTGCCCGCGTTTTATGCCGACAGGCTGGAGCATGGTCAATGAAACTGCTCGAACCCGGCACCGAGATCGACGGCTTTCGCGTGGTGAACTGCATCCACGCGGGTGGCATGGCCCACATCTACGCCGTGGAATACGCGCAGGCCGACCGCAGCCCCGGCTTTCCCATGGCGATGAAGATCCCGCGCATGACGGCAGGCGACGGGGCCGAGAACATCGTGAGCTTCGAGGTCGAGCTGCAGATCCTGCCCGTGCTCAGCGGCCCGCATGTGCCGCGTTTTGTGGCGGCGGGCGACCTGGTGCGGCTGCCCTACCTGGTCATGGAATACATTCCCGGCCAGACGCTGCAGCACTGGCTGGATGCGCCCGGGCGCTGCGACATCACCACCATAGCCCGCCTGGGCGCGGCCACGGCGCGCGCCGCGCACAGCCTGCACCAGCAGAACGTGTGCCACCTGGACCTCAAACCTGCCAACGTGCTCATCAAAGAAGATGGCACGGCCGTGCTGCTGGACTTTGGCCTCTCGTGCCACGCCCACTACCCGGACCTGCTGGCCGAGGAAATGCGCCAGGCCGTGGGCTCGCCCGCCTGGATCGCACCGGAGCAGGTGGTGGGCGTGCGCGGCGACCCGCGCAGCGATATCTTTGCCATCGGCGTGATGCTGTACGAGCTGGCCACGGGCGAGCTGCCCTTTGGCGCCCCCACCACCAGCGGCGGCATGCGCCAGCGCCTGTGGATGACGCCCGCGCCGCCACGCAAGCACCGCGCCGACATCCCGCCATGGCTGCAGGAGGTCATCCTGCGCTGCCTGGAGCCCGAGGCCGCAAGCCGTTACCCCTCGGCCGCGCACCTGGCGTTTGACCTGTCCAACCCCGAGCAGGTACTCATCACCGAACGCGGCGAGCGCACCGAGCGCACGCCGCTGCGCACCCACCTGCGCCGCTGGCTGCGCGCAGCGGGCATGCACTACACCCCCAGCCCCCTGCCCTCGCAGCAGATCGAGGACACGCCCATCCTCATGGTGGCCGTGCCTCATGCCGACGTGACGGACGCCACGCTGTATTCGCTGCGCCAGGCGGTGGCGCGCTCCCTGGGCATCCGCCCCGGCGCACGGCTGGCCTGCGTGACGGTGGTGTCGCCCGGCGCCAGCAGCACCAGCGACAGCGAGCGCAGCGAAACCACGCTGCACCGCCAGCACATGGCGAGCCTGCGCCAGTGGGCCCAGGGGCTGGACCTGACCGGGCATGCCGTGAGCTACCACGTGCTCGAAGCGGGCGACGTGGCCCAGGCGCTGGTGCGCTATGCGGCCAGCAACCACGTGAGCATGATGATCCTGGGCGCCGCCACCCACGGGCTGCAAACCCAGCGCTTTTTTGCCACGGTGCCCATGCGCGTGGCGCGCGATGCGCCCTGCAGCGTCATCCTGGTCAAGCAGGCGCTGCCTTTCGAGCAACTGGCACAGCCCACGGCGGACTGAGCCCGTCAGCATTCCGGCGCACCGCCACGCCGCGCACCTGTCGCCCAGGCGGCGCGCGCTGCTTGAGCGTACGCCCGCTTTGGTTTAG